>NZ_JACJPC010000030.1:0-37050 GCF_014695875.1 Leptolyngbya sp. FACHB-541
GAATCAGCCTTCAAAGTCATTTACCTAGCCATCCAGAATATTTCCAAAAAATGGACGATGCCGATTCGAGACTGGAGACCTGCTCTAAATCAGTTTGCAATTATGTATGATGACCGCTTTCCTCTCTAAATTTAGATCTTTGACACAGATCTATTTACATACCCCGCTGGAATTTTTCCACCTTTGTCAGGCGGTAACGCTCTAACTTGACGAATTAGCATATAACCATCCATCTCTGGCATTCCGATATCGCTGAGGAGAAGGTTTGGCTTAGATCGAGCTAGCCTTGCTAAGGCTTCAGTGGCGGAGGAAGCCATTTCGACTTTAGCCCCAGCTTGTTCGAGTACAAACGCAACAAATTCCCGCGTGTCATGGTCATCATCCACTACAAGAATTCGAACTCCGTTCAGACTTAAAGCTGGCTCTAAAGGTTCTAGCTCTGGAGTAACTGTGGATTGATTGGACATTAATGGTAGTTTTACGGTAAAAGTTGCACCTAATCCTTCTCCTGGGCTTTCTACTTGAACGGTGCCTCCATGAAGCTCAACTAAGTGACGCACAATTGCTAACCCCAACCCTAAACCGCCATACCTGCGAGTTGTCGCGTTATCAGCTTGACGAAAGTGTTCAAAGACGTGGGGTAAGAAATCGGGATGTATGCCTTTGCCAGTATCCGTTACCGTAATTTGGGCATAGGTTGTCATTCGTCCTTCGTCATTTGTTATTCGTCAGTCATCATCGACCCATGATGACTGACTATTAACCATTGACAGCGTTACACTTACCTGACCTTTAGGTGGAGTGAATTTCACAGCATTAGAAAGCAGATTCCATACAACTTGCTGTAAACGATTGGAGTCACCCAGCACTTGTCCAATCTTTAAATCAAAATTTGTTCTGATCTCAATTGATTTAGCTTCTGCTGCCAGACGCACTGTTTCAATTGCTGCTTGTACTGTTGCGACTAAATCGACTGGGGCAGTATTAAGACTCAGTTTTCCTTGCAAAATTCGGGAGACATCCAGCAGATCCTCAATCAATTCAGATTGCAATTTGGCATTGCGTTCGATTGTCTCTAATGCCTGTTGTGTCTTTGCTTCACTTAGCTTCTGCGATCGCAGCAGTCGTGCCCATCCCAGAATTGGATTGAGGGGCGATCGCAACTCATGAGATAATACCGCCAAAAACTCATCTTTAATGCGATTTGCAGATTCAGCTTCAGCACGGGCTGTTTGTTCTTGTAAAAGCTGCAGTCGTCGTTCTTCGGCTAATTTGCGTTCCGTGATGTCGAGAACAATTCCTCTCATGCGAATGGGTTGACCTCTTTCGTTAAAGAAGGGACGACCTCTCGCTGCAATATGGTGAATTGAGCCATCTGGAAAGACAATCCGATATTCCAGATCATGTTCAATCCCACTTGTCAAAGTGTGATTGAGAGCTTGAGTGAAATAGTCACGATCGTCTGGATGAATGCAATGCAGGACAGATTCTAGCGTACAGTCAAAGATTTCACGATTGGCTCCAAACGCCCGATACATCTGGTCATCCCATTCCACCTGATCTCTGACAATATCCCAACTCCAAACGCCAATTTGCCCCGATTGCAATGCAAGATTGAGTTGTTCTTGACTATCAGTTAACTGTTGATAAAGTTGGGCATTTTCGATTGAGATTGCAATTTGGGTAGATAAAATTTCCAGAGTTGAAAGATGTTCTTGTGTAAAAGCCCCAGTAGCTAAATTGTTCTCTAGATATAATATGCTAATGAGTTTAGACTGACGAACAATCGGTAAGCAGAGAACAGATTTGGGTTGATGATGAACGAGGTATTGATCGTCTGAGAATAAATCAGATGCTACAGCGTTGTCTAAAATGACAACTTCCTGTATTCGTTGCACGTAGTTAAGAATCGATTGCGGTAAAAATGGTGCTGTTTCAGCATCTGCAATCAGTTGTTGAATTCTAAGTTGCTCGTTGGCTTGATTGATTCTCGCTTCTACTTCAATCACTAGGCAATCATCATGTAGTAGAAGCACACAACCAACGTCGGCTCCTGCCTGTTCAATCACAATTTGTATGAAGGTTTTCAACAGCTCAGATAAAACAATCTCACTAGAAATAGTCTGTGATGCTTTAATCACAGATAAAACGTCAAGCTGAGTGACACTGCTGACAAATGTATGGCTAGACGAGGATGAGTGTTTTTTTGAAGGAACAAACTTCAATTGCGGTAGCAGATCAGAGTAGCGATCCTCCAGGTGTTGCACTTTACCCATTGCTCCCCAACGCAAATAAGCGTTTCTAGCTTCTTGAAAATAGGTTTTAGCGATCGCCTCAAATTCCTGATTTAGATAAAACTTGGCTGCTAGTTCATAGGCTAGTGCTTCGTACTGCACAAACTCATATTCATGGGCAGATTTCATGGATTGCTCATACAATCGCATGGCTTCTAAATCACGTCCTTCAATCCGAGCAATCTCAGCCGCAACCAATGCTGATTTATGTAAGAAGTTATCAGGGCAATGATCTGCCCAATACTGAAGTTGTTGGTAATACTGGTTTAATGTTTCTAAAAACTCCCTTTGGGTTGCACTGGACTGTTCAGGATAAAGTGCTGCTAAAACAAGGGAGTAGTGCAACAAATAATTGGCTTCGATCGGTAGCGATCGCACGGCTCCTAAAACCTTGAACGCCTCCTGAGCAGACTGAAGCGCTTCCTGGTATTGCTCATGCGTAAAAAAGACAATTAACTTGATGATGTGATAAAAAGCAATACCGCTGCCAAATTCAGTGCGTTCAAGAGTCACCAGAGATTGTGACTCATCAAACTCATTGCTATTTAGCGTATAACAATGATCCGTCTGTCCCTGCAAATTTAGAATGAATTGCTGCTGCAAGCGGATCGTCTGGTAGGCGGCTTCATGCTTTGACTGCTGGGCAAAGGCAAGATATTTTTGAATTGCGCGATCGGCATCTGCTAATGGTGCAATGGCTTCAATCATTTGCCAGGAACCTTGGAAGCCATTGTAGTTCGCCATTGTAATATCACCTGCTTCTATGCAGCCCAAGAACCCCTGCTCCAGGAACGGTAGGTCGGTTGCCATGGGGTGACACCAAACATTGATATGACTGCCATGAATATGAAGAACCGTGCCTTTATACTTCGGGTCATTCAATTTTTGATTTAACCGAATGGTCATTTCAGAGAAGGCATAACCGGATGGAATATCTCGAAACATCGACACCAACAGCATGGAATACATACTGTAGGCAAAACAAGATTCTTCAGTATTACCAACCTTCAACGAGTAGTTCAGTGCTTTGAGTACAACTAATGGAAAAAGATTTGGCTTACTCAAATAAGCGGGCGGACCCATTGAGGTGAGCAGACTAATGATGGTTCTAATCGTTGGGGCTTGCACAACGGGAGCATCGATCAAATCAGAAATTTGGCGATCGCCCAGATTCACAATTGCCTGCTGTTTTTCCTCATCAATGGCTGCCTGAATCTGCTCATCGGTTTCGGGGAATGTGACTCCAAATAGCTGGAGAGCTATCAATCCCACATTAAAAGCATCATCAAATCGCCCTGCAACCTGATACAGGCGAATTTGCAACATATAAATCGTTGCTTGATCCAGATTAGTTTGGGCTTTACTAAGCAGCAACTGAAACAAAGCTTCTGCCCGCTCTAAATTTCCCGTTAAATACTCACATTCTGCTAGTTCGGTAAAAAGGTCGAATACCTGTGGATAGTCAGAATCCCAAGCATCAGGTGGCAATAAGTGGCTTGCTGTATCAAACAATCTCAGGGCTGGAGTATAAGCGGTAGAGGCTTTTGCCCGTTTGCCAGCCGAAATATTTAACTTGATCAGTTGCTTGATCTCTTCTAGTTCTGTGATGTATTCATGCCCCAAATTGAGATGATTAACGACATCAAATAGTTGTTCTTCTAATTGATCCGACCTCAACTCTCTGAGCAGTAAACGTCCAATTTGAACGTGAACCGATCGCTTTTGTGCATCGGGAATCAGCGCATAAGCCGCTTGCTGAATGCGATCGTGCATGAAAAAGTAACGTTTTTCTGCTGTCTCGGTTTCATCCTCAATAACTAGACCTCGTAAAACAGCTTCTCGGAGTGCGTGAGTAATCGCATCAGAAGACTGTTCAGCGACAATTGCCAAAATTCCTGAATCAAACTGATTACCAATACAAGAGGCAAGGGTCAGAAGCTGCCGAGACTCAGAGGATAGCCTCTGCATTCGCTCAACCATCAGGTTCACCACATTATCGGTAAATCCTTTTGCCTCAATCTGATTAATATCCCAGTTCCACATCTTTTCTGATGAATTGAACGTTAACAAGTTCTCCTGATACAAGGCTTTGAGAAACTCATTGACGAAGAAGGGATTACCACTTGTCTTTTGTAATACTAGCTGTGATAGAGGTTCGGATCGTTCTAACGGACAATGGAATGTATCTGAGATTAGTTGATTAATACAAGCAAGATCGAGAGGAGACAGCACAATTTCGGTTGGTTCAATTCTCTGCTGACGAAGCTTCTCTATCATCGAACCAAATGGATGGGAAACATCGACTTCATTATCTCGATAGGCAAGCAAAAAGCAAAGAAATTGAAGATTTGAGTCTGTAAGAATCGTTTGAATTAAGTTTAATGTGGCACTATCTGCCCATTGCATATCATCCAAAAAGATCGCAAGTGGATGATTCACCTGAGCAAAGGCACCAATGAAGTTTTGAAAAACTAAGTTGAAACGGTTTTGTGATTCTGCTGATCCTAAAACTGGAATTGGGGGTTGCTCTCCAATAATTAACTCAACTTCTGGAATCACATCTGTAATTAACCTGCCATTGTTGCCTACAGTCGCTTGAATGCGATCGCGCCAAACCGCCAACTGTTCTTCAGGTTCCGTCAAAAGTTGACGCACTAATCCTTGAAAGGCTTGAACAATCGTACTGTAAGGAATATCCCGTTTGTATTGATCGAATTTACCAGAAATAAAAACGCCCCGTGTCTGCACGATCGGCTTCTGTAACTCACTCACAAGTGAAGATTTACCAACGCCAGAATAACCAGAAATCAAAATGAGTTCTGGCTTTCCTTCTGTCACCACTTGATTAAATAGGGTCAGCAGTTGGGCAAGTTCTGCCTCCCGTCCATAAAGCTTTTGGGGAATTTGAAGGCGATCAGAAACATCGTGTTGGGCGATCGCAAACGATGAAATGGCTCCTGTGGTCTTCCAGGACTGTAAACATCGCTCTAAATCTGCTTGTAACCCAACAGCACTTTGATACCGCTCTTCTGCAACCTTGGCAAGCAATTTCAAGATGATATTAGATAGCACTTGAGGAATGGCTGAATTGACAGCAGAAGGGGCGATCGGTGTTTTGGCAATGTGGCAGTGCATCCACTCCAACGGATCGTTGCCCTGAAACGGCAGTCGCCCAGTTAACATCTCATAAAAAGTTATTCCCAATGAATACAAATCACTTCGGTGGTCGATACCCCGATTCATGCGCCCTGTCTGCTCTGGCGATAGGTAAGGTAGGCTGCCTTCAATCCGGTTAGAACTACTAACAATTTGGCTTTCATAGGGAAGAAAAGTTGCTAACCCAAAATCGCCAATTTTAACTTGATGGCAGTCCAGATTAACAATAATGTTTTGCGGCTTTATATCTTTATGGACAATGTGACACTGATGGATTTGAACCAGTGAATTCACAATTTGAGAGGCAATGCTTAGAAAAGCAGCAGGGTTATGAAACTGATGTAAAAGCTGATCGAGCGATCGCCCGCCAAAATCTTCCAGAACCAGGTAAGGTAAGCCGTGATCAAATATGAGTGCTAATGCCTGAATCGTTTCCGGTAAATTGAGTTGTTGGGCGATCGCATATTCATGCTTCAGTTGCTCCACATTCTGAGTCGTACATTGCCCTGGACGCAAGCTTTTGATCACAACAGGGCAATTGTCCTCAACCCTCACACCTCGATATATTAGTGATTTTGTTCCTTCTTGCAGTAGCTCACTTGTGATAAATCCAGGTAATGTGAGTGTCACTCGAATCGCTCCTTTGCCGTCATCATGATTAACAAAAACTTCCATTGATATTTACTGAAAGACTAAGAAGAAGGCTCAAAGGACCGCGTCAGCATTTGGGCAACCGCCTGTATCAACTGTTCTGGCTCGATCGGTTTTGCCAAGTGGAGTTGAAATCCGGTACATAACGCTTGTCGTTAATTCGTTTCTTCGGTAGGCAGTCAGGGTAATTGCCGGAATCATTGTTTCCTGCGGCAATAAAGTTGTGCGAATTTGATGGATCAAAGGACCCAGCATCAGCGTTAGAGGAGTGCGAAATTCATGGCTAACGTTAGCGAAAAACTGCGTTTTCAATTCGTCCAGCCTGGCAAGTTCTTCTTTTTGCCGCAAAACTCCCCGCTCTAGCTTGCGTTGCTCAGTCACATCTCGCCCTTCTACGGTCATGAAAACAACCTTTTCCTCACGATCGCGAATCGGATTAAGGTTGAAATCAATCGTAATGGCTTCCTGTCCATCTATACCTCCAATGGTCTCCACGTCGTATCGAACAAGCTCTCCTTGGGCTGCCCGTCGAATTGCGTCTTTAAGCTGCTCCTTGGTTTCGGGGGATGAGCTCTCCCACCAGCGATCCTCCCTCAAAGGGATACCGTGTACACCACTCCGACTTCCTCCTACACCTCGAACTGAAGTGTTGTTTGATTCCCAACCAATTCCTTGGGTATCGCACAGTCCACAGAACTGGAACGTGTTGTTCATCGTGACCCGCGCTGTGAGCAAGCGCATCAGGGCAGATTCATGTTTCGGTCGCGCTTTTGCAAATTCTTGCTTGAGTAACTCAACGTCATTCAGGAGATAGTCCTCAGAATCATCGACAGGTTTGAGGGTAGTAAGGTCATCTAACCGATTCATTAGATCGCTCCTTAGAAATTAGGTTTTTGCCACGTTTCTGTGGAGTTGCACAAAGCGCTAATAGCTTGAATTAGCTCCTGAGGGTCGATTGGCTTGGCAAGATGCCTTTGAAATCCAGCTTGCAGTGCCTGTTGCTGGTCAAAGTCTCCTGCGTAAGCAGTGAGGGCGATCGCCTTGACTTGCCCTCCTTGATCCGGTGGCAATGTTCTGATCTGTTGCATCAACATATAGCCATTCATTTCAGGCATTCCAATATCACTCACAAGCAGATCCGGTTTAGAACGGATTAACAGGGTCAAGGCTTCACTGGCAGAAGCGGCAGTCGCGACGCTTGCCCCAGCTTGCTCTAATAGAAAAGCAATCAAGTCGCGGGTATCGGTTTCATCATCTACCACTAGAATTTGAATACCCTGTAAACTAAGCGGTTGTTTAGATAAGGGGAATGCACGACTCACCGTTATCTCATTCGCCATCAGCGGCAGTCTGACCGTGAACGTAGCCCCCGAACCTTCTCCTGGGCTATCGGCTTGAATCGTTCCACCATGCAGTTCCACCAAATGCCGCACGATCGCCAGCCCTAACCCTAACCCACCAAACTTACGCGTGGTTGTACTATCTGCTTGACGAAAGTAATCAAATACATAGGGAAGAAAATTAGCAGAAATGCCTTTCCCAGTATCGCGAACGGTAATTTGAGCGTGATCGTCAACTTGCTCCAATTGCACCGTAACTTGACCACCAGTCGGCGTAAATTTAACGGCATTCGACAGTAAGTTCCACACAACTTGCTGTAATCGAGTTGAATCGCCTGAAACTAGTCCTATTTCAGAATCTAATCTTGTCTCTATTGCAATTGACTTGGCTTCTGCTGCCAGTCGCACCGTTTCGATCGCCGCTTGAATTGTTAATTTCAAATCAATTGGGCTAACCGTGAGGCTCAATTTACCCTGTAGAATCCGAGAGACATCCAGCAAATCTTCAATTAACTCGGATTGCAGTTTAGCGTTCCGTTCAATCGTTGCTAAAGCTTGCTTTGTTCTTAACTCATCTAGTTTGCCATTCTGGAGGAGTCTAGACCAGCCGAGAATGGGGTTCAGGGGCGATCGCAACTCATGGGATAGAACCGCCAAAAACTCATCTTTGATTCGATTAGCCCGTTCAGCTTCTTCCCGTGCGGCTTGTTCTCGTGCTAAGAGCTGTTCGCGCTCAGCTTCAGCTTGTTTGCGCTCACTAATGTCTACATAGGCTCCAATCACCCCGCGAACATTACCCGCCTCGTCTCGCAGCGGCACGGCTCGTCCATACATGTAATGCACAACGCCATCTTCAAACACGAGTTCGGCTTCCTGTACGACTTCCTGACCCGTCCGCCCTGCCTTTTGCAAGGAAAGCTCTTCTGCTGGAATGTCTTGTCCCTTGCTTTGCAGCTTAAATTTGAAGGGATAGATGTCATCAGCAGGGGTGGCAGTCGTCGGATCACCCGGTTCTGCGCGCATCAAATTGTAAGCACCTCGGTTTACCGTTACTTGGCGACAGTCAGGGCCATGGGCTAGCCAAATTCCAACTGGAACGACTTCCATCAGTGTTTCCAATTCTTCGGCACGAATCCGGGCGATCGCTTCACTTTCGCGTAAAGCGATTTCTGCTTGTTTGCGATTGCTCAGGTCTACATAGAAGGCAATCATTTCCTGATGCTGGTCATAGGGTTCATCCAGCAGAGCTGATCCAATCAGAATAGGTACACGGCTGCCATCCTTGCAGATGTATTCCTTCTCAAACGGGATTGCAACTCCCTTCATTCTTAGTTCTGCCATTGCCTGTTCATCGAGTGGCAGAAACTCGGGCGGCGTAATATCTATCCATTTCACTTGTCCCGTCTCAATTTCTTCGCGGGTGTAGCCCACCATGTTGAGGAAGTAGTCGTTGGCACCATGAATGTCACCTGCAAAGTTGCCAAAGGCAACGCCAAACATGTTCGATTCCACCAAGCGACGAAAGCGATGCTCACTTTCGCGTAAAGCGATTTCTGCTTGTTTGCGTTCGTCTTCGACGCGCTTGCGCTCGCTAATGTCAAAACTTAAACCATACCAGGCTTCAATGTCTCCGCCTGTATTACGACGCGGCAAAGCACGGAAAACGTGCCAACGGTACTCTCCATCATGGCGACGGTAACGTACTTCGCCTTCATAGGTTTCGCCCGTCTGCTGACAGCGTTTCCAATAGGGCAGAATTCGCGCCGCGTCGTCAGGGTGCATGGTTTCTGCCCAACCCAACCCAAACGCCTCTGCCTCTGTCTGTCCAGTGAATTCGTACCAGCGATCGTTGAATAAAATGTTTTCGCCCTCCGGTGAGCAAACCCATACTAAAGCAGGTGCAGCGTTAGAAATGGTACGAAATGCGGCTTCACTGCGACACAAGTCCTCTTCTACTCGTTTGCGATCGCTAATGTCCTGTGCTACACCCACATAATAAATGGGACGACGCTCAGCATCAAAAAACGTTTGTCCGCGAGCCAAGATCCAGCGTTCAATCCCGTCCTCAATGCCAATGACCCGAAATTCAGCCTCAAAGATGCCATCACTATTGGGGTCAATGGCTTTTGCCGTCTGTTGTTCGACATACTCGCGGTCTTCGGGATGGAGCCCGGCAGCATGGACGGCGTAATTGACCTCGGCATCTGGTGCTAACCCCCACATCGCTTTCAATGGGGCATCCCAAATGAGTTCACCCGTCACTGGATTCCATTCATACGGTGAGAACTGAGCGACTTCGATCGCGCTTCGCAATTGCTGTTCGCTCTTGCGTAATTCTTCTTCAATTCGTTTGCGATCGCTAATGTCTATGACCGAAGCAATCCAGCCAACGATATTGCCGTTACTGTCTTCATCAGGCATATAGACGACATAGAGGTCTCGCATTTCACCTGCTGCAAACGGCACTTGGGCTTCATATTCAACTCGCTCGCCGCGCAGAACGCGATTGATATAGGGACGAATCACCTCAAATGCCGTCTCGCCCATCACCTCTACAATTGGTTTGCCAACAATCTCTTCTACCGTCATTCCAGCTAGTTGAGCGTAGGCAGGATTGGCAGAAAGATAGCGCAAATCGCGGCTGCAACGGGTTAATCCGATTCCAGCCGTTTCCGTAACATGACGCAATTCAGCGGATTTAGCCCGCAAAGCAAGTTCTGCCTGTTTGCGGTCGGTGATATCAAAGATAACCCCCCTACTAAAGATGGGTTTTCTCTCTGCGTCGTAGCTGGCGCTTCCTCTTGCCATTAACCAGCGCACGGTACCATCCGACCAAAGCGTTCGGTACTCAATCTCATGATGTTCGAGTTGCCCATCCTCCAGTACAGGACGCATTTCTTGGATACGCTGACGATCGTCTGGATATACGGCATTTAAAAAAACCTGATAAGACGTTTCAGTATCAGCAGGCAACCCAAACAGCGCTTTACATTGATCTGTCCAGACTAACCTGTCGTGCAATACGTCCCAATGCCATAACCCCAGATTGGCTGCCTCCGTAGCCAATCGCAATTGCTCCTCACTCTGCCGCAGGGCTTCCTCAGCCTGTTTGCGTTCACTGATGTCTTGAAAATAGATGGCAATTCCCTCTGGTGAAGGGTAAGCTCTCACCTCTAGCCACCGTTGCACCGGTTCGCCAAACTCTTCCCAGGATACAGAAACCTGTTCCTCTAAAGCACGATGCAGTTGCCCATAAGCAAATCCTCCCTTCTCGCTGGGGAATACCTCCCAGACATTCTTGCCAATTAGCTCTTCGAGAGACTTTTGCAACAGTTGTAGAGCGGCAGGGTTGACATAGGTATAACGCCAATGGCGATCAAACACCACAAACGCATCCGTCATGTGCTCCAATAGATGAGCTGTGCGACGATGAGCGTTTTCTGCCGCAACCCGGAGCTGTTGTTCTTGTCGTAGGGCAGCTTGGCGTGCCTGATCCAACCCACTGATTAGCAGGGCAATGATGACAAACACTCCCAGGCGGAGCAGATTTCCAGGATTGACAATACCCAGGGCATTGTATGGTGAAATAAAGTAGTTAATGGCTAGTGTAGACAGTACGGTTGCCACCAAACCTGGTTTCAGTCCGCCATACCAGGCACTAACTATCACCGCCATATAAAATAAGGCAAGGGGGGTGGGTTGTGTCAAGGAGCCAAGCAACAGGCTGACTGCCGATGCCAGAGCCACGCTGAGCCACGCCACTCCATAGGAAAGCAGTGGTGAATTCGTGGTCATCATTCTTTTCATGCTCAGCTCAATGCTCCTGCCGCTCATCACATTGCTCCGCTAAATTGGCAATTGAACTGCACTAACGAGTTTAGCCGAGTCGGTTGCTACGGTTTGCAAGGTTCGTAAGAGGTTCCAACCCAACGCAATGGTGTGTGAACAGTTGGTATTGTTTGGGGGACACGCGCAGCGCGAGCGTAAAGCGTTTCTACGGGAGGTTCGCATCCGCCTTGCCATCTCGCGATCGCCAACAAAGATCGTTTCAGAAGGATTAGCATTCATTTTACAGGTTCCGTCCCCGAAGCAAGGTAACAACTGTCGTTTGATTCCCAGCTACTGTTTTTCGTCATGTAACCATGTTGGGCAAGGGCACCCGCTGCTCATCATCGGCTTTAGCGGTTAAATCACAACTGGAGTATTGTCTAGCTCCGGGTGAGTGCGGAATTGCTGAACGGGTTGATCGCCACTGAGATGGGGCATCATCACGCTCTCTGCTCCATCCCGAACCCAAATATAGAAATTCCTGAAGATTGAATGCTTTGAGATTCTACCAGTAGATAGATGGACGCATCCCCCTAATGGTAGAAAATCAAACATGAAAAATTCTTACCTTTCTGGATCTACCCAGTTCTACTCAAATCCTCGTGCTGAAAGAAGCGATCGCACCAAAACAATCCAAACTTGATCATTGGATCTATCAACTTCATGGGTTAGCAGGGCGGAGTCAGAAGCAGTTGCAGTGCTTCCGGGAATTGCCAATTGTACCGCAATTCACCAGGAGAAGATAATATTCAACCCTCAGCATTGATGCTTAAGTCGAGCAGTACCTTGCCCAACGGTTTGGTCGGCTTCTTTTGGCATTATTTTACAGAAGTGGAGTCAGAAGTCATTAAACTTTTTCCAGCTATTTCCTAAAGACGGAGTTAAGAGCGCGATGACTGAGGGAAATTCAGAACAACTTTGGGGCAAGCAAGCGCGCTTGAGAGTGTTGCCAACTCAACTGGTGCAGTATGGCGTGGCGTTGTTGTCAGTTGCCTTTGCATTAGGAACGACCCTCTCATTGAGTTCTTATCTTGAGCCAACACCAACTGCACTATTTTTTGCTGCCGTAATGGTCAGTGCCTGGTATGGAGGCTTAGGACCAGGAATATTCGCAACCATTTTGTCTACCCTGGCGATTAATTATTTTCTGCTTGAGTCAATCAATTCACTCAACACTCCTGATTTAGGAACTGTAGTGCGGCTGGGTGTTTTTGTGATGGCAGCGCTGCTGATCAATTCGTTGAATGAGTCCCAACGTGCTGCAAGGCGAAGAGCGGAAGCAAATCTCCAATCTCTCCGGGAAAGTGAAGCTCGGTTTGGCTGTTTAGCAGAGTCCAACATCATTGGCACGATTGTGGCGGAGTTAAATGGAGCCATTTTGGACGCAAACGATAACTTTCTACAACTAGTTGGCTATACAGAGGAGGAGCTACGGTCAGGGCGAATGCATTGGCGTGAAATGACTTCGCCGGAATCACTGGAGATGAGTGAACGAGCCGTCCAGGAATTACTGACGACTGGAGCCTGTACGCCGTTTGAAAAAGAGTATCTTCGCAAGGATGGGTCTCGTATTCCGGTTCTGCATGGCGCTGTGATGACTGGAGAAGCAACGGTCACAGGTTTCGTTCTAGATCTCAGCGAACGTAAGCGATCAGAAGCAATCCAACAAGAAGCCCTGCGTCGGGAGCGATCTCTCCATGCTGAGGTGCAAGCCGCAAAAGCACAGCTTGAAACCGTTCTAGCCAGTCTGAATGATCAGTTCCTAGTGCTCGATCAGGATTGGCGCTACATCTACGTCAGCGATCGCGTAGTGAAAACTGTTGGTAAGTCCAGAGAGGAACTCATTGGAAAGTGCATCTGGGACCTGTTTCCAGATACCGTTGGCAGCCAGTTCTACACAGAAGTGCATCGAGCTGTGGCAGAGCAACAAACCGGTCAGTTTGAGTACTTCTACACTCCTTGGCAACGCTGGTTTGAAAATCGGGTCTACCCCTCTAATACTGGGATTTCTATTCTCGTCACGGACATCACTCAACGCAAGCAAGCCGAAGCTGAACTGCAAGCTAGTGAGGAGCGATTTCGTCTGTTGCTAGCAACGACAACAGCCGTTGTATGGACAACGAACGCTGAAGGCGAGTTTATTTGCACTCAACCTTCCCGGGAAAACTACACTGGACAATGCTGGGAGGAATATGCTGGCTGGGGCTGGCTGGAAATGTTTCATCCCGACGATCGTGAGGCATTAAACGCTCGTTGGAGCCGTGCTTTGGCAGAGCGATCCTATTACGAAGCAGAAGGACGGCTTTGGCACGCTCCTAGCCAGCAATATCGTCATATTATCACCCGTGCCGTTCCTTTACTGAATACCGATGGTTCCGTGCGTGAGTGGGTTGGTATGGACACCGACATTCATGACCAAAAGCTAGCAGAGGAAGCCCTCCGACAAAGTGAAGCCCGATTTCAAGTGTTGGTTAGCAATATGCCAGGAATGGTCTATCGTTATGCTTCTGGTAAAGATGGTGAAACTGTCTTTACCTATGTCAGTTCCGGCTCCTGTGAATTGGTTGAATTAGAACCAGAAACAATTCTTCAAGATGCCAATTCTTTTCTCGCGTTGATTCATCCTGATGATTTGACAGCCTTTCAAGAATCGGTAGCGATCGCTATTGAAAATTCTGCGGTTTGGCAGTGGGAAGGACGGCTGATCACTCCATCCGGACAATTCAAGTGGATTCAAGGTCGTTCTCGTCCTCAGCAAACGGAATATGGGGAGGCTTGGGACGGTTTGTTGTTTGATATCACCGAACGCGTACGCGTCGAAGACGAACGCAAACAAGCTGAAGCAGCTCTGCGTCAAAGTGAGGAGCGGTTGCGTGTTGCGCTAAAAAACTCTCCGATTACGGTTTTTAACCAGGATCAGGATTTGCGCTACACCTGGATCTACAATCCAGCGTTTGGACACCGTATTCCTGAAGTCATTGGCAAACAAGACCAGGATTTATTGCCAGAAGATGATGCTGCCATCCTCACTCACCTTAAGCGTCGTGTTTTGGAAACGGGAAGCAGCGTGCGAGAAGAAGTCAAGCTCACAATGCAGGAGCAAGATTTTTATTACGATTTGACAGTTGAGCCATTGAAAGCCGAGAACGGAGAAACCGTTGGTATTACCTGTGCTTCCATTGATATTACTGAGCGCAAACAAATGGAATTGGAATTGCGCCAAAGTGAAACGACCCTCAATGCATTGATTGCCAGTTCACCCATTGGCGTTGCATTTTTCGATCGCGACTTACGTTACATTCATGCAAATGAGGCTTTAGCGGTAACGAATGGTATTCCTCTAAGCGAGCATCTAGGACGAACGCTTGGGGAAGTTTTGCCCAAATGGGCACCTGTGATTGCCCCGATTTTGCGACAGGTAATGGAAACTCAAGAACCATTACTGAATCAAGAGGTGGTCGGTGTCACTTATCCATCCGATCTAATGCGATATGCCTTAGTCAATTACTTCCCGGTTTGCCTTGCCAATGGACAGGTACTCGGTGTAGGGGTGACATCTGTTGATATTAGCGATCGCAAGCGTGTTGAAGACGAACGCAAACAGATTCAACAAGAACTCCAGCAAACCCTACAGACGTTGCAGACCGTTGTTGCTGCTTCACCATTGCCAATTGTGGTGATCGAACCAGATATGACGGTGAAACTATGGAATAGCGCCGCAGAGCAACTGTTTGGTTGGAGCGAAGCCGAAGTTTTAGGGGAACTGCTGCCTCTCGTTCCTGAAGAAAAACAGGAAGAATGCCGCCAGCTTCGGGATACTGTTACAAACGGAGAAGTCTCTTTCGCTGTAGAAACTTATCGCTGTAAACGTGATGGTTCACATGTGATTCTAAGTATCTCAGCAGCACCACTTTACGATGATCACAATAGCGTCAGTGGTATTCTTTTGATTCTGCAAGATATTACAGAAAGACAGCGTGCAGAAGCTGCACTGAGGGATAGTGAAGAACGGCTGCGGCTGGCTTTAATCGCTGCAAATCAAGGACTTTATGATCTCAATGTGCAAACAGGCGATGCGATCGTCAGTCCAGCTTATGCTGAAATGCTTGGCTACGACCCGAATGAATTTCAGGAAACGAATGCTAAGTGGCGCGATCGCCTACATCCCGATGATGTCAGTGTGGTCTACCAAGCTTATGAAGATTACATTTCAGGCAAACTAGACACCTATCAAGTCGAGTTCCGTCAGCGCACGCAATCTGGAGATTGGAAATGGATTCTTTCGATCGGTAAGACTGTCGCCTGGGATAGTGATGGACAACCCCTGCGAATGTTAGGAACCCATACTGACATCACAGATCGTAAACGAGCCGAGGAATCCCTGCGACAGAGTGAGGAGCGGTTACGACTCGCATTAGATGCGGGTTGTATGGGGGCATGGGAATGGAATCTAGAAACAAACGTGCAGCGATGGGATGTGAATCAGTACAAACTGTTTGGCATGGACAAAGACAGTAACCAGTTGAGCACTGATACTTTCTTCCAGTTCATTCATCCTGATGATCTTCCTTCTGCTCAACAACTCACGGAACAAGTGTTAGAGCAAGGGGGAAGTTTTCACACTGAATTTCGCATTATCACACTCGATGGGAGTATACGCTGGCTATCGAGCCAGGGCATTGTTGTTCAAGACAGCCACAATCGTTCAATTCGGATGATTGGGATAAACTTTGACATCACAGAACGGAAGCAGGAGGAGGCAGAGAGGGAAAGGCTCTTAGCCAACGAACAGCTTGCACGGCAAGAGGCAGAGCGAGCTAATCGCATCAAAGATGAGTTTTTAGCCGTGTTGTCTCATGAGTTGCGATCGCCGCTCAACCCAATCTTGGGTTGGTCAAGACTCTTGCAAACTCAAAAGCTGGACGAACAGAAAACACGACAAGCTCTAAGCACCATTGAACGAAACGCTAAATTACAAACGCAACTGATCGAGGATTTACTGGATGTTTCTCGAATTCTGCGTGGCAAACTTGTGTTGAATACCACACCTGTCAGTTTGATCAACACCATTGAAGCTGCATTAGAAACCGTGAGACTGGCGATAGAAGCTAAAGGAATTCAAGTTCAAAGAGCATTCAACCTTAATATCGATCAGGTGATGGGGGATGCAGCTCGTCTGCAACAGGTGGTATGGAACCTGTTGACCAACGCTGTAAAATTCACACCATCTGGTGGAACCATAGAGATTCGGCTAGAACAAAGCAACACTCAAGCCCAAATCCAAGTCAAAGATACAGGTAAAGGGATTAAACCTGAGTTTCTACCCTATGTATTTGATTATTTCCGCCAGGAGGATGGCACGACGACTCGCAAGTTTGGTGGGCTGGGATTGGGGTTAGCAATCGTGCGCCACATTACCGAATTGCATGGAGGTCGGGTTTGGGTAGAAAGTCCAGGTGAAGGCTTGGGAGCAACATTTACAGTGCAATTGCCTTTGATATCAATTTCAATGGATGTTGTTGATGAACAAGCTGAATCTCCAACGATTGCAAACCTATCTGGATTAAGAGTTTTAGCCGTGGATGATGATACAGACATTCGCGAGTTAATTGCATTTATTTTGCAGCAAGCTGGAGCAGAGGTGTGTGTTGTGGCTTCCGCAACTGAAGCGTTGCAACAGTTAGAAGTATTCTCACCAGAAATACTGATTTCGGATGTAGGAATGCCTGATTTTGATGGATATATGCTGATGCGACAGATTAGGAGGCTTCCGCTAAAACGAGGAATAATTCCAGCAATTGCACTCACCGCCTACGCCGGAGAGATTGATCAGCAACAGGCAATCGCCTCTGGGTTTCAAATGCACTTGGCTAAACCAGTTGAGCCAGAGAAGTTGATTGGGGCGATCGTCACTCTGCTCAATGATAATGCAGGCTAGGACGGTTGTGTCGCAAAAACTAACTAGTGGTAAGGTGGGTCATCCAAACCACAACGGTTGTGTCGCAAAAATCGGTCAATGGTAAGGTGGGATAGCTTAAACTCTTGCACCTGATTTTCTATGTCTACTTCATCCCTGTTTAAGTGGCGGCACTTTTTGCCCGACATCATCCTGCTGAACGTGCGGTGGTACTGCCGCTATTCCCTCAGCTACTGGGATTTAGAGGAGATGATGCAGGAGCGGGGAGTGGCGGTAGACCACTGGACGATCAATCGTTGGGTGTTGAAGTATGCCCCGGAACTGGACAAACGCATTCGACCTCACCTGAAGCCGACGAACGACTCTTGGAGAGTTGACGAGACCTATATCAAAATCAAGGGTGTGTGGAAATATCTGTATCGTGCTGTCGATTCGCGGGGAATACGCTGGACTTTATGCCCAGTGCAAAGCGGGATGGTAAGGCAGCGGCACGCTTCCTTCTCAAAGTGCTCAAGGGTCAGCACACTGGGGCTCCACGGGTGATCACAGTAGACAAGAATGCCGCTTACCCAGTGGCAGTAGAGACGCTTAAGCAAGAGGAGACAATTGGAGAAGAGACCCAACTGAGGCAAAGCAAATATTTGAATAATGTGATTGAGCAAGACCATCGGAGTATCAAGCGCATCGTGAAGCCGATGATGGGATTTAAGACGTTCAATACGGCAAGAAGAACGTTGAGCGGAATCGAGGCAATAGAGCCGTCGGGAAATAAGAACAAAGTTAGCCCATGTGACGGTTCGAGTACTTCTCTCTATGCTGCGATCAGGTAGAAGTTCCATAATCCTGCTGCGGTCAGCATCAGGTGGTCATCAAATCCCACTTTTCGGTTGCGATAGATAGCACTCACCGCGTTGTAACGCTTGACTCCAGCAAACGCATTTTCACAGACTACCCGCGATTGGCTTAATGCTCGATTCTCCCCCTTTTGCTCGGAACTCAACTCTGCTCCTTTCGGTTTGCGATGCGGCAAGTGAATGTTGACATACTCCTTTTGCAAACCCAAAAAGCCTAAGTCAGCTTCAATCGGAATCTCATCAGGAATCGCACCCACTAGGTCATCCTCATCCTGAAACCGTTTGTCATGCAGTTTGCCTTCGCGTGCTCTGCTCAAGACTAATACCCGTTTGCGCTCATCCACGGCAGCAAGATGTTTACGAGTATGACGTTTCTTCCTACCCGAGTAATTCGCCTTCTGAGCTTCAGGGTCTTGAGGTCGTTGAATCGGTCGTTCTGTCCCACCCATCATGACTCGCTTGACCTCTGGAAACCGCTCTAAAAAGGCTTCGATGCTATCTAGTTTTCGTTCTGGTAACACCATCTTCTTGCCCAACGTTTCCGCTAAAATCGGTTGCAGACGATGCATCCATTCGTGCGCTTGAGAGCGATGCAGGTCGAAGATAATGCCAGCTAGATCAAAGGTGGGGTAACACTTGAAGTAGAAGAGGATGAAAAACAACTTCTCTTGGCTGCCCAGCAAACGAGCTTTTCGTCCGCCGCCGACTGCACGCTGACGAGGTTGGCTTTGGCGAGTTTGCTCATACAGGAGACTGAACCCGACCAGTAGCTCTTCAAATGCCTTTCGGTTCAAGCCAGTTCAAGCTCGCAGCAAGCGCTCTTGTTTCAGCACCCGTCCAATATCTAGCATCTGTTTATCCCATTTCTGTTCCCTATTCTCGCTTATTCCCAGACAGGTCTATTACGACCCGACCTGAAGCTGATTCTTCCACAGTAGTGCGGCTCTCGCTAGTTAGGCTCGGCTTGCCAGAGTCTCAAGCTCTGAGATCGTTTGACTGTCCTTCTTGGGAAGAGGCCCCATTACCCAATCTGTTGCCGCCAACCGATAGGGGTGGGGGTGGCGCTAGCGCTGTTTATGGTCCTGAAGATGCTAGATCAAGTATTTCAATTGAGACTGATTTAGATATTGAAACACTGATCAATCATTACAATAGCCAGTTTGAGCAAGCTGACTGGCTGCAGATTGATGGGGGTGAAGGAGAGCTTTCGCGCTGGAGCATTTGGAGTTTCCAGGATGAGGAAGGTGAGAATTGGCGAGGTTTGCTGGTGATTAGTAAAGTTCAGGAAACACCCAGCGAGTATGTAGGCTTTGTTCAAATTTTTAGGCGACCTCGTGATAACTAGACTCGTTCTTACGCAAGTGGGCTGACTTGACGTATCGCAAAAACAGATTAACGGTTAGGGTGGGAAAGCTTAAACCCTCGCAACTAGCTTTTCCATGACTACTCCCTCTCTGTTTAAGTAGCGGCACTTTTTGCCTGAAATTACCTTGCTCAACGTGCGGTGGTATTGCCGTTACGCTTTGAGCCAGCCAAATTTGGAGAAGAGGATGCAAGAGAGAGGGGTGGAGGTCAATCATTTCACAATTGGCTAGCCTCACCTCAGCGATTGTCCTTTCTCAAGTCGAATGCCCTTAAGTTTGCCACCTGCGTTACTTTGAACCTACCCAAACCTGTCCAGTTTCATAAAACTCCCCCCGCTGCTCCATCGCGTATTCACCCAGCAGCAAAGCCAACCATAATTGAACAATGGGCATGCCCAGCGATTGCTGTAGCCTAATCAAAGGAATGGTTGAAATCCGTTGATCCTGCATCCACTGATCGATCGTCCCTACCCAAGTTGAAACATCTTCATCATGAGCAATTTCCAGGGCTCGGTTAAACGCTTCTGCCTCAGTTAATCCTGGATATTGATTCATCTGCTCATCCAGCGCTTGCAGCAGTGCGGCTTGGTCTAGCTCGCCAACTACTGACCCCTCTTCACTCGATAGTGATTGGCGTTCGGAGGTTTTCCTCGGCAAGCTCGCTAGGGGTTCAACAAACTGCTCAAGATCGATCTCCATCGTCTGCCGTACATAGCGATCGAACGCATCTTCTGGCATGAGTGGACCATCTTCACTCGCAGTTGCTTCTAACTCCTCAAATGCCAGTACAGAACGCTCCTGAAATACTCCCACGATTCGACCGATCGCTTCTGCTGCTACCTGCAACTGTCCACCCGTATCCAAATTCGACAGTGCCGCTTCCAAAGTGTCCAGCAATTGCTGCAAATCTGCCCCGTCAGGGGCGATCGCCGCCTCCTTCAGCACATCCCACAAGGGCAACTCCAATTGCTCAACCAGTTTCATTCTCCTATCTCACCCCTGCAACGGACAAGAACGAATCGCACACAAATCAGGATCGAGTCGGGTCTGACTCGCAAACTTCCTGATGCCGTAACGTTCTTCCAACACAATTAGCATCTTACCGACATAGGTATGAACTTGGCTTGGAACCAGCCCAATGCAATGAACCGGAGGTACGACTGCCACCTTCTCCTGTCCTTGCCAAATTTCCGCAGCGATCGCATGGACGGGCGTATCCACTCCTGCCTTGCGGTACACCACCAATACCCCAAACACTGTCTGGCTGAGTAGTTCAAACTCGACTGGGATTTGCTCTAACTCGCCTTCCTTGCGTTTACGGCTACGGGTTTGGTTAATGCGATCGCGATTTCGGGCATACGACCGACGACTGTAGCAAACAGCAGGATTCCAACACCCATCTCCTTCTGTTCCATGCAGGGCTTGTGCTTGCTGGGCGGATAACATTCCACACTTACGACATTTCTCAGACAGCGATCGCGTTTTCCCAGTTGATTGACTGGCATCAGGTTGTGCACGTTTGGGCATGTCTTTTACTAACCCAAATTCCTTCTGTATTGAGGTTTTCAGATTGAGGCTGTGCTGATTGTCTCATATTGTCTTAGGCTTGTCTTATCCCATATATTGGTCACATATCTGGGATAAAGTTTTATAGAGTAAGTAGAAATGCTTATTTCAGATTGCTCGAAATGAAGCATTTTCGTTCTCCTCCTCTCACGCTTTAATCGAAAGAATTGGGATGCTTTTCTACACCCTGTTATTACCCAGCGATCGCCATGAAACGTCCAGCTATTCCAGATCCCGTGATTGTGCCTCTGACTGGCGGAAAGGAGGCTCCGAAAGTTCACCCTGCCAAGGTTACCGCTCCTGCAGATTTGAGGCAAACTAAGGTGGATGAGTTTATTGCGGCGCGAGCGCTCAAACCTAAGAGTGAGCAGGCTTACCGACGTGATTTGCAGGGCTTTATGGAGTGGACGCAGCAGGCGTGGGCAAATGTAAGTCGGCGTCAAGTCGCGCAGTTCAAGCAATATCTCTTGCAGGAACGAAAACTGGCTCCTAATTCCGTTAATCGCATTTTGAGGACACTCAAGACCTTTTACAAGTGGATGTTGGAGTCGGAGTATATTTCCAGTGACCCAACGACTGGGGTGAAGCAAGAAAAGGTGCCGGAGGCACAATCGAAGGAACTAGAGGAGGAGGAAGTCGAGCAGATTTATGCTGCTATCGAGGAGGTCAGTCGTGATCCGGTGCGCGATCGCGCACTCTTCTCGGTATTGCTGCATGGTTTGCGGGCAGAAGAAGCCATTAATCTCAATTTTGAAGACTACGATGGGCAACAAGTGGTGATCCGAGAAGCAAAGCATGACAGTGTGGGAGAAGTGCCACTCACTCGACAAGCGCGGGAAGATCTCAATGCTTATGTACAGCAGCGACAGATTCAGGCAGAGTCAACGGGACAGAAAGTTACGGATGAGAGTCCATTATTTGTCTCAAACTCTAACCGCAGTCGAGGGCAACGGCTGACGTACTGGGGGGTGCAGGAGGTCATGAGCCAGCTTGCCGAACATACGGGGATAGACTTACACGCGCATCGCGGTCGGCACACGTTCTGCACAAATTTAATCGTCAAGCTAGAGATGGATACGGCTCTAGCGATGGAGTTATCACGTCATCGAGATATTCGCAGCTTCAAACGCTACACCAATCGCAAAAATAAATTAGCTGCAAAACGTGCATTTC
This sequence comes from Leptolyngbya sp. FACHB-541, assembly GCF_014695875.1. NCBI lineage: Bacteria > Bacillati > Cyanobacteriota > Cyanophyceae > Leptolyngbyales > Leptolyngbyaceae > Leptolyngbya > Leptolyngbya sp. FACHB-541. The sequence goes on from NZ_JACJPC010000030.1 coordinate 22,144, forward strand.
TCAAGGCAACCAATCAATTAGAGTAGGGTTAGCGATTCTAGTTGAGATCAATAACTGCAAAGGAGAAGCACTTCTAAACAATGCAGGAAAGTTGACGGATGCTGAACTTCGTGCCCTTCGCAAAAGCTTTGTAACTTCAAGCCTCATCTTTGATAGATTGTAAAGCTTACCTATAATCCAAGTTCAGTTCGTTTCTTATGTGAAAAGCCTGCGACAACAAGCCGATGAGACTCAGCAATATAGTAGCGAAGTTCGTCATGATTGGAACCTAAATCTTCATATCGTTGAATCAACTTCATTCCTCGTGAAGCAAGATAGGGTGCTGGTCGAAATCCGGGCATCTCCCGTAACATCTCATAATCACTTTTAGATGTCTTAAAGGTAATACCGGATACCTTAATACTATTCCAACTGCCGATATCGAACACCTTATCTCTGACCTTCCAAACATCGAAACCGCCCCATTGCACAACATGGCTAGTTGCAGGCAAGCTGCTACAGAAGCCGTTGAAATCATCCTGATTCATAAAGCTACTGCAAATTCTTGGTCTTAGAAAGCAGATGCAAAAATTATAGACTCGAAATTTCTTAAAGATATAACTCGGCTTTAAGTAGTGGAGAGGATATAGTCAGGAAATTTGATCGTTTTAATGTAAGGCGATCGCCAAGTAACTCTATAATTTCAGTGGTGGATTAACGTTAATCCACCACTGAAAGCTTTACCTTTCTGCCTCAATTTGGATCGCAGTAAGTGTCTAAGCAGAAAAAAACTTACCTCGCCTTAATTCTCTCTCAACTGAAAATGAGTCTTATTTGCTTTTTTGTGGACTAACGTTAGTCCCGTTTCTCAAATTCAAGTTGGGCTAACGTTAGTCCACTCTCTACAGTCACTTCCTCAACATTTACATGAGAAAAAAGTCGGCAAAAAAACAAGTTCGTTTAACTATTGCCAGTAATGCTGGAGGATCGGGTAAAACAACAATGGCGGTTCATTTAGCCTATGCAGTAGGGCTAAAGGGCTATAAAGTAACATTAATTGAGTTAGACCAGAATGCTTCACTTCGTATCTTCGCAAGACTTGATCCCGCTTCTTACGAAGATTCTGTTGCCGCAGTTCTTACAAAAAGCTTTGATGGTAATTACCCTTTTACTCCTTTGTGGGCTGATCGTATTTCGACAGTAACGGCGATCCAGGGAGGGAAGGCTTTAGAAGAGAGTATTCGGGAGGTGTATCTTTACGATCGCCGCCACTATACGCTTAAAGACAGATTAGATGATCACCCCATCAATTCAGATCTGATCATCTTTGATACCCCTGCCTCTTTAGAGCCAATGGGCTTGTTAGCTTTAGCAGCTAGCACTCATGTGCTTGTACCCATTAAGCCGGAGTATAAGGATACTGGAAGCTTTGCCGGGTTCTTAGAGTGGTACTACAGCAAGATTGATGATTTACGCTTGAAGCCTGAACCCAAGATCATGGGTTTTGTCCCAACACGAGTTGACTTATATGAGGTTGGGACGCACCGAGATATTTTAGGGCTAGACAAGAAGGGGAACCCTAGAAAAGACATTGATACAAGCGATACTTTGCCAGCATTGATTGAGCAAATGGGAATTCGTTGTTTTCCCTATGTTAGAGAGTCAAATTACTACATCAAAGCTTGTGGTGTTGGATTGCCGCTCCATCTGTATCGTCCGGCAAGTGATGCGGTGAAGGACTTTGATCCAATCGTGAATGATTTAGTGAAGTTGATGACAGAGGAGTAAAAAATGGCAGCACCAAAACCAGTCGGTATGAAACAGCTATTTGGTGAGGCGGGACAATCTCATCAAGTTCATCAATTGAAAAGCCGAGTTGAGGAACTGGAAGCAGAATTAACACAACTGAGGTCGGGAGCATTAGACTCACAAGAAAAAGCTGCTCTTGAACAGCAAATAGAAGAGTTAACAAGCCAACTTGCAGCTACGGGTGGAACACACGAAATCAGCCTTAGTTTAATTGACCCTGACCCGAATCAGCCAAGGGCAACTTTCCCTAAAGCTTTAATTCAAGAGAGATCTGAAAGCTTGCGTCGGCACGGACAAAAAACTCCAATTATTGTTGTTCCTCAAGCAGATGGACGGTACATCTTGTTTGAGGGAGAGCTTCGATGGAGGGCTGCTACTCTACTGGGTTGGAAAACGCTCAAAGCAGTTTTCTTGCTAGAAGAGAAGACAGAAGATGAGGAGAATATTTTTGAAGGACAGCTTGTTACCAGTATTCACTCTCAAAAATTACACGACTTGGATTTGGCGGCTGCTTTGATTCGTCTCATCACTCATCGGTATCCTTACTTTGAGAATCAGGAAAAAACAATTCCTAAAACGCTTAAAGCGGCTATCCGGCGATTTGAGCGGAGTGGACAGTTATCGGAGCTATCTGAGATCAGAATTGCCAATCATGAAGAGCAACAACAGTGGCTTGAATCTGTTGGATTTAAGCAACCAGAAGAACAAGATATCTTTGCTGTTCTTCTAGGGCTACAACTCCATCCAGTATCTATCAGCAACAACATTTTTCCCTTACTCGATTTACCCGAAGACTTGAAACAAGTCATTAAAACTGAGGGAATTGAAAGTAGTAAAGCAAGGGAATTGAGCAAGCTGACAGCAGAACAATTGGAAGTAAGTGAGACGAAAGCTCGCGCAATTCGGGCAGATGTGACAGAGAAAGCCATTCAAGAAAAGCTGTCGCTTACCCAGATCAAAACGTTAGTGAAAGATACACTAAAGCAACATCAGACGACTAACTCTACAACTAAACAACCGAAAGTAGCGGAGAAAACGATTAAAGCTATTCAATCAATTGAACTTCAAGAAATTGAGCAAGACCAGTTGGAAGAGTTACGACAAGCTCTCAAAAATAAGCTTCAAGAAATTGAAAGGATGATAGGAGTGTCTTAACGATTCTGTTTTGAGAATGTGTGTGAATAGACATTATTTAAGAGAACATGGGCAGTAACCTATCTCAAGGGGAATACGAAAGTTTTTTCCAGTCCCTAAAGAAACGAATTCAACACGCTCAACTTGAGGCGGCATTATCGATTAATCGAGAACTGAGCTTGTTGTACTGGCATATTGGTAGGGAAATTTTACAGCGACAACAGCAACAGGGTTGGGGAGCAAAAGTTATTGAGAGGTTAGCAAAATACCTCAAGAAAGAGTTTCCTGATATGACTGGGTTTTCTCGGTCCAATCTCCTAAATATGCGAGCATTTGCGGAAGCTTATCCAGATGAACAACTGATCCAAAATTCGGTTGGGCAGATCCCTTGGGGACACAACATGAAAATTTTGGAACGAGTGAAAGATCCAGCAGAAAGGTTGTGGTACATCCAGCAAACCATCGAGCATGGCTGGAGCCGTAATGTATTGGTTCATCAAATAGAGAGTGGGTTGCACGATCGCTGGGGAAGCGCTGTTACCAACTTCGATCGTGTACTGCCACAAACTCAGTCTGATTTAGCAGTTCAAATATTAAAAGATCCCTATAATTTCTCGTTCCTTAGCTTCGACCGCGAAGTGCAAGAACGGGAATTAGAAAAATCTTTAGTCGATCATATTCGAGACTTTTTGCTAGAAATGGGTGTTGGCTTCTCATTTTTAGGAAGCCAGTATCCTATTGAAGTCAGCGGCAAGGAATTCAGGTTGGATTTGTTGTTTTACCATGTACGCTTGCACTGCTATGTGGTGATTGACCTCAAGGTTGGAGAGTTTGAACCTGAGTTTTCTGGAAAGATGGCGTTTTATGTGTCGGCGGTTGATAACTTGTTGAAGACTGAGATCGACCAGCCGACGATCGGGTTGATATTGTGCAAGTCAAAAGATAAAACCATTGTGGAGTATGCGCTACAACCACTCCAAAAACCGATCAGTGTTGCAACGTACCGTTTGAAAGATACCTTGCCGGAACCATTAAAGGGCAATCTACCAACGATCGCTCAACTTGAAATGGAGTTGGAGACAGTAGAGATTGAAGCTGAACAGCAGAAATTAGATTTGGACAAGGATTGAGCCTTCTTAGAATAGTCCAACAGTTGTTGAACTATTCTTGATCGGATCTAACTTAAATTGTCCAACGACCGTTGGACAATTTAAGTGACTGCTTTGGGCAAGAGAGTATTACACGTTGTGTCGCAAAAACCGATGGGTGATAAGGTTGATAGGACTAACCTTGTCTTCCTCCGATGTCTACTCCTGCTGTGTTTAAGTGGCGGCACTTTTTGCCAGAAATCATCCTGCTGAATGTACGGTGGTATTGTCGCTACTCGCTGAGTTTGCGGGATTTGGAGGAAATGATGGCTGAGCGAGGAGTGAACGTGGATCACTCGACAATCAATCGATGGGTGCTGAAATATGCGCCAGAACTGGATAAACGGATTCGACCACACCTGAAGCCGACAAACGACTCGTGGCGGGTGGACGAGACCTATATCAAAATCAAGGGTATGTGGAACTATTTGTACCGTGCTGTCGATTCAGCAGGTAACACCTTGGATTTCATGCTGAGCGCAAAGCGGGATGGCAAAGCAGCGGCACGCCTGGCTGCCTGACAGAAGTAGGTAAAAGCCAATAAATACGTGGAAATTTGGAGGGACGGGTAGAGAGACATGAGAGGCTAGAGTTACCACACAACAGCCAAGAATCATGACAAACTCTACCCATTTGTATGGTCAACTAATCAACCAATTGCGTCAACACAGCCGAGCTTGCGATCTGCGTCACTTGAAAGCACTGGCATGGATGGTGAGTGCATTGTTGTGTAGCGAGGAATTAAACTTGGCAGCATGGGAGCCGTATGTTCCGAGTCGAGCGACAAAAGCGCAAAGCGTCGAGCGGCGCTGGCATCGGTTCATGGAGAATGGGCGAATTTCAGTCATGGCAATTTACATCCCGTTAGTGCTGGCAGCCTTGAGCAGGTGGAAGCAACAACGATTGTATTTAGCTTTAGATACAACTGTGCTGTGGGACCGTTTCTGTATGATCCATCTGTCGGTAGTTTGTTGTGGTCGAGCCGTCCCCGTATTGTGGCGAGTTCTTGAACATGGCAGTGCAACCGTCGCCTTTGAAACGTATAAACCTTTACTGCGTCGTGCTCGATGGCTATTGCGGCAGTACCCCGATGTGATGCTGTTAGCCGACCGAGGATTTGCCAATCACCAGTTGATGAAATGGTTGCACCAGAGTGGTTGGCACTACTGTTTGCGATTACCCTGTGATGTCTTTGTCCACACCACACGACGCTATCCCATGATGGTCGGAACGCTTTATCCACCGCAAGGTGAAGCCCGATTGTATGAGAATGTGGGCTTGTGGTCGGATGGGGTGCATCGCTGCAATTTAGTGCTGGCAACTGTACAGGGAGCGAAGGAATCTTGGGCAGTGATGACTGATGAACTTCCGACTTTACAGACGCTCTGGCAGTATGCGTTGAGATTCCAGGTAGAGGAATTATTTTTAGACAGCAAGTCTGGTGCGTTCCAACTGGAAGCTTCTCGGCTTCGTTCGGCTGCTGCTCTAGAGCGGCTTTATCTGGTCGCTGCAATCGCACTTTTATTTGCCACGACTCAAGGCATGGCAGTGCAACTAGCAGGTTTGCGCCAACAGATAGACCCCCATTGGCAACGTGGCATTAGCTATCTCAAGATCGGACTGCGCTGGCTGCAAGGAGTCATGCATAAAGGGCGAACTTTACTGCCTTGCGTTCCATTGCTTCCCAAAGATCCGCAGCCTTGTTTTGCTTCTCTCAAAGCAAAGCACGACTATGATGACCAAATTTGGTTTTGTCGAATTCGCTCCCTGGTTTGTAAGCTTTGTCCCATCAGCAATTAAGAAAGATTTGTCAGGCAGTCAGGCGGCACGCTTCTTTCGTAAAGTACTCAAGGGTCAGCACACCCAGCCTCCACGAGTCATTACAGTGGATAAGAATGCCGCTTACCGGGTGGCAATAGAGACGCTTAAGCAAGAGGAGACAATTGGAAAAGAGACTGAATTAAGGCAAAGCAAATATTTGAATAATATGATTGAGCAGGACCATCGAAATATTAAGCCAATTGTGAAACCGATGATGGGATTTAAGACGTTCAACACGGCAAGAAGATCGTTGAGCGGAATCGAAGCGATGAATATGATTCAGAAAGGACAAGTCAAAGGAGTCAAACAAGGGGACAGTGTGTCTCAAGCCAAGTTTATTGAAGCAATCTTTGGAATGGCTGCTTAAGGGAGTGCAAACGATACCGATCGTTTGTCCCTAATCAGTTTTTGCGACACAACCGTTTTGGGTGTTCCAGAAATTGTAGACACACTTTTTGTCGATGGGACTCCTCAATCTGCCCGCAATGATGCTCGTAATCGGGTCTCAAATGTCCTTTCGATTGGCTTAAAGAATGACAAGTGGTATCGAGCTAAGAAGGGGCAATACAGCCTCTCGCGTGAGGTAGCCGAAGCGAGCATCGCATCGTAAAGCAGAACAATTGACTTGAGCATCTAAGAGTAAACCTTTCATAGGAATGCTCTTATAGGCTGCATTCTTATGTCAATGTCTTTACCTCTTGTCGGAACGGACTAGAAGGAGCGATCGCAGGATATGGCAGCATTGCCGAAAGTTAGGTCGATACAGCAGCAAACGGAGTGGTCGCATACCCGTTTCGGATGAGGAACACTAGGGCGATCGCCTCTCCAGCAGTGGTGAAAATGGGTTCGGTTGCAGCGGTTTGACAATTAAGATAATCTCTTAGCTCTCCACCCGCATGTTGCACCATCAAGTGTAGGGAAAGCTTGGTACTATCTTCTTGGAATATCCCACAGAGTTCTAGCTTTAAGGTCAAACTGCATAGCTAGAACTTTTTGAGGTGGCTCCCGCCTTTAAGCAAAATAATTGGCTGGCTTCTACCTTAAGAGCTTTGTCTTTAAAAGCACTTCTGGAACGTGCAAGGGCGCACATTGTAGCAGTTCTTATGTACACAGTATATTCTTACGTACAACCATACCTCTACCATTTGTTACTTACATAAGAAGTAGGGCTTGTACATAAGAATATACTTTAGTATATCCGCTAGGAACCTGCTGCCAGAGCTATTATTGGGACTGAGGTTTTCTGGCTCATTCAATCGGTTTCAATCGCTTACCTACATACCGGCTTTTGAGTCTGCCATTCTCACGCCAGTAGGCATACCAATAAGGTCCGTGCAACTCACCCTTCTCCCCAGCGCATTTACAACCTGCTTTGCCGCAGCGAATGCGCTCCAGTTGGTAAAGGTGCGTAGTCGTGCCAGTTCCCTCTAGATTGTTTATGTGTCTGACCTCTACAACTTCACGACCTTTTGTCCTGGTCAATTCTGGAGTCGTTGCTTGTCGCTCCATGTCCTGCAGGACGGAACCCAGTTCTGAGTAGAGTTGTCTTGCCTGCTCAAGGGTGAGTTTGGGTAGTGCCCTGCGAAGTTTGTCGAAGTCAGAATGTTGGGGCATTGTTTCTTGGGTGCAGAGTCGTTTTCCTAAAGGCAATGGGAGGGCAGCGAGACAAATTTTGAGGATGGAAAAGCAGCGTAGAAGGAAATCCGTGAGATGGCTTCTTATGTACAAGAGCTAGATTCTGAAGTAATTTCGCTAAGGGCAGAGGACTAATCAAAGCTGCACATAAGAAAAAAGACAGTACATAAGATTGAAATCAGTCCTGTAGTTCTGGATGAGGGCAAGCACTACTTTCGCTCCCCTTTTTCCGATTGCCCGGCACCCACAAACACATTACTTCCGAGGGTTATTGCTCAGGTACACGAGCCAGTGAATCAACTCCAAGTCAGTCAGCATCAGGAGATGTTCCTTGGCAAAACGCTGCCCCAGTGCCGCAACCACCTGTTCCTCTGACCACCTCAACTCCCCAATACGGGCTTCAATCTGGGTCAGGATGAAGAGGCGATCGCCCAGCTCACCTGCATCTGTGAACAAAGAGAATGGCAGCCCATCGTCTTGGAGAACTCCTGGATTGATCTGTGCCCATGCCACCCCTTCGGCTACCAGAATCGGGTCGCCTGAGTCTAAGAATTGCTGCATTCGAGCAACTTGCCTCTGCTGGGCTGCCTCGGAGCGAATACGTTTCTGTTGAGACTGAGCGAGTCGAATTGCCTCCTGGAAAGCTTCCTGCGAGGCTCTGATATTTCGTAATACCTCTTGTACGTATTGCACCCCTAAAGTTGGTTCTGAGCCTGAAGCGTAAGCGCTAGCATCTAGGGAAGAATTACTGACTTCAGGCGGAGGGGTAGAAGGTGTAAAATCGCTGAAAGCCTGATGGGATGGATTATCACCATCACTAGTAATCAATAAGCTTGGAGGGCTGTGCCAGTTAGATGTGCCTTCAGCGCAATCTAACTGGCTGTCCGAATTGAAGTTTGGGGGGTCTGGGGGGTTTTCTACAGGAGAATCCTTTGTTGCAGTTTGAGTTAAACCTAAACCCTCAAAATGGCTAGGATGCCAGAGATCTCGATGGCGATAGAGAGAAGCACCGCCAACGCCGTATTTCAGCAGGGCTTGAAACCGAGCAGTAGCTCGGGCAGGCAGGCCATCCTTTTCAAGTAAGTCGGCGATTGCCCTTCTGATGCGGTCTCGAGTTGCAGCGGATTGACGTTGATTCCAGGAGGGGGATTGATCAATGGCAGCAATCAGCTCCGGGTCTTGAACTTCTGGTTTTGACCTTTTACTTTGATCCCCAAAGTGAAAGTAGTGGCTATTTTCGATGCACCTTGCCCATTCCTGGGCGCGATGCTCAATCTCGTTCTGATGCCGACACCACTCCTCATAGCCAGGAAGCGAACGCGCTGTTTCAACAATTTCATCTACAAGTGCATCCCCTTGCAGTGGTTCTCCTCCTGAAAGAATGTGGTGGAAGATATAGGCTCGCATGGTAATGCGACCCAACAGTCGGTTGGTTTGTCCATAACCTGTCCAGCCCAATTCAATCTCGGCGTTCAAATCATTGATAAACTTCTCGGCTTTGCCTGAGATGCCAAAGTGTTTTCGCTTGGCTTGCTTGAGGATTTGTTTGAGTGTTTTACTGTCGATGTCGTTGCGCTCTTGGGAAAGCTGCCATTGCTGGGCGAAGGTTTGAGAAGTTCCCCAGATCGGCTGCCATGCCTCGTTTAGTAGGTAGGAACCAACTTGCAATGGAAGTCGGTGAGCGTTGAACAGGCTAAGATTGCCATCTGTGACATAGGGTTTAGAATTTGGAAAGATTTCGAGTTGTCCAGGTAGCAGTTTGAATCCGGCATTTTCAAGCAGACAGGCGAGAGCGATCGCTAACTGCCAGGAGCTTTGGGTTTGCCTAAACGGGAAATAGAGATGCAAACCATCGCTGTAACTGGAGGTGCAAGCAATGTAGCTGACTAGTCCTAATGGTTCCAGTGCGTTGACAATTCGGGAAATCGCAAAGGGATCACGCCTGGGGTGATAGAGACTACCAATGTCGATGTCGAGGAGACAATAGTTGGTCTCTGCGCCAAAGCGAATACCATAGAGATAGGTGCCTTGGTGAATTAGCCGATCTGATAAAGGATGGCGGCTTTCTGTTTTCCACTCAACGGCTGTATCTGAAGTTGAGTGCTCTGCCCAGATGTAATCAAATCGATGGGGGAAAAGTGCGAGAAAACAGTCGTCCCATTCCTGGACGTATTGAAAGTAATTTTTGGGTTGAGTAATAGTCATATTGGCTCCATTTCAATGGAACCGGCCCAGACATCCTCTGCCTAAACTCGTTCAAACCTGTTCCCTAATAGCTTACCAATCTACTTCAGCAGATGTTTGGCTCATTAAGCCAAAAAAAAACTTGCCAGAATTTTTAAACTCTGACACAGCTTGCTACACGGCAAACCACCAGAACTGCTATTATGCGGATACAAAAGCTGGCTGAGGAAATAACTATTTCATCAGCTGAATTGTAGGAACCGGGATAGTTGAGACTTTGGCGAGGCTCTGCCCCGGTTTCCTAACAACTGCGGGTGGATACCACTTGGTATCTTGGGTAGAACGCATCTAGGCAATGGTTTATCAAAGACCATTGCGTCATAGTATGGTGACCTCCAGGTAGCGAAGTTGGATATTTCCTACTGCTCTAGAACAGGAGAACTAGAGGAGATGCGATCTATTAAACACCTAAATTTTTCTTATAAAACACACGGAAATCTGCCACAACGGTACTTTACGTGGGAGTGATAGAACACGAATACGGCGGAGTGATAGAAGTGTTTATACGCCGGAGTGATAGAACAAAACCACGATTTTCGCCGGAGTGATAGAGCAGACTATACGCCGGAGTGATAGAACAAATTCCCTAATCCCGGTAGAGAAGAAGCCTTAGCAAACAGGTTACGAATTCTGTACGGCGGAGTGATAGAGCAGACTATACGCCGGAGTGATAGAACAAATCTAATTTATACGCCGGAGTGACAGAAGTATTTATACGCCGGAGTGATAGAGCTTGAAGGCAAAAACATACGCCGGAGTGATAGAACAAAGCGGGCTATATCTGGAGTGTTTGAGATCAAAACTCAATAGATCTAGTAGAATTCCCCCATGCTTACCTACCCATTCCTATGACTTTGAGCGAAAAAGATTTAACTTTTCCTGTAGACGGACAGTTGCTCATGGTGCTGCCCAGGGCGGCAGCTTCAGTCAACAACCCAGACGTTCGCCTGCCAATTCTGCGCTCGGATGGGGATGGGTACTATCTGGAGATGCGAGTTGAAGCAGATGCGAGTGATGCTGGTGAAGTAGCAGTAACACGGCGCGTTCCTCTCGAAGATCTGACAGCAGACGAGTGGGAGGAACTCAACCAGCAGTACGATAACCTTGATTTGGAGGCGTTGGTTGACCAAGGGATCAGTAAGGGACTTGAGAAAATTCAAGACCGCAAAATCCAACGTCTATTTATGGCACTGCTGACCTTTTTGAATCCTCGTCAGGTTGGGATCGTGCTGTACCTCTACAAATTGGCAGCTGAACAGAATAATGGTCCAGTCGTTACTTTCCGCTCTAATGATCTATTGGAAAGCTTGGGCTATTCGCGCACAAAAGGAGGTAGCTTTCATGCGAAGGTGCGATCGCAACTGAACCGAGACTTGGTAGCACTCCACCGGGTTGAATTAGTTTTAGCTAAATCTTTGAGAGAGGGTAACAAGATTGGGGCAGAGGTCATCATCAAAAGTATTTTGCGGATCAAAAGCTACAAAATAGAGAATCTTTCAAGGGATTTTGACCTTGCAAAAGCAGCAGACTATACCTATGAATTAGCAGACTCATACACGGTCTCTCTGGAGTTCTTTGAAGGACCCAGCCGTACAGGGGATTACGTTTTGTTTGCTGGAGACGTAGACATTACACAGAAACTTGGTAGCAATGCGAAAAATGACTACAGAACCAAGCTTCTGCTTTATCTTGCCAGTCGTCTAAAATGGGATTCTCCTCAGGATGGGCAATATCTAACGATTTCTAAGCAGTATTTGTTTAAGAACCTTGACCTTTTGGGCAGCAATTCCTCGCGGAATAATCAAATTTTTTGGCGCACTGTTGAGGAGTTGCAACAGGATGGGTACATCCTTGGTGCCCAGGAGTTACCAGGTAAAAGAAAAACACCTTCGATTCACTTTCAGATTAATTCCGGGAGGCTACGGTCAAACGCCAAATCGTAACTCTTTACTACAGTTTGAGTAAGGGATTCACCTCTTATGCTTTCTTATGTACAGGAGTAAGTTTTCTTACCTACATTGGATAAATAGTAGCTAAAACGTAGAGAATAAACCACTTTACCGGTTCTTGATTAAGGGTGTACATAAGAAAATGAGTTTGTACATAAGAAATTTAAGCGAAGGCTATGTCTAGAAGATGAGTCCGGAGTACCTCAGAACTAATTAGGCTGGGAGTAGTTCCATCAGAATTGGCTCAAACATGTGCTGCAGCCTAATCCTGGATTTTTTAAGGATCATGCCTAGACAAAGAACTATAAACTACAACTAGAACACCTGTACATTAATTGTGCTATGGATGGACAACGCAAAGTCATCCACGTTGATCTGGATGCCTATTATGCGTCCGTTGAGCAACGAGACAATCCGCACTATCGAGGCAAGCCTCTAGTTGTGGGTGGTTCACCCGATAAGCGTGGCGCAGTCGCAGCAGCAAGCTACGAGGCTCGTAAGTATGGTATTCATTCAGCCATGCCTTCCCGGACTGCCCTGCAACGTTGCCCACACCTGATCTTTGTTAGTCCCAGGTTTGAGGTCTACCGTGCTATTTCTGAGCAGATTCGCGTTATCTTCTACCGCTACACAGATTGGGTTGAACCTCTTGCCCTGGATGAAGCGTATCTGGATGTGACGCATAACAAGCAGGAAACCAATTCAGCTACGGCGATCGCTCGTAAAATCAAGCAAGCGATTCTTGAGGAGACTGGTCTGACCGCCTCTGCCGGTGTATCTATTAACAAATTCTTGGCTAAAGTTGCGTCTGGTATGAATAAACCGGATGGGCTGACGGTGATTCCACCTCATGAGTCAGAGTCATTTGTTGAGTCTTTACCGATTGAAAAATTTCATGGCATTGGGCAGGTGATTGCGAAGAAGATGCACGAGTTGGGGATTCATCATGGAATGGACCTCAAAGAGCGCACAGAAGATGAATTAGTGCAGTGCTTCGGTAAGGTAGGAAGGTTTTATTACAAAATTGCCAGGGCAAAGGACGATCGCCCAGTCAATCCTAATCGCATCCGTAAGTCTGTAGGAGGGGAGACAAGTTTTGACCCAGACCTGGATAATTTGGAAAGGATGCGCCAGGAATTAGTTAGCATTGCCCAAGTCGTGTACCAACGGCTTAGGAAGCAGCAAACGCGCGGTCGAACGCTAACGTTGAAAATTAAATTTGCCGACTACCAGCAAATTACCCGCAGCTGTACATTACTGGAATGGATTGAACAAGAGAACCAGATCTTAGGCTTAGCACAAGACCTCTTTAATCGTGTTGGCTTGAACGGACAAAAAGTTCGCTTACTTGGCATTACGATTTCTAAGCTGGATAATGCTGCTTCACCTCTGCACTATGAGCAACTTGTTCTGGAGCTAGGACTAGTAACAAATTTTGTTAGCTACAGTCGGGTAAGCGATTAAAGGTAGAAGTCTGACAGCTTAAAGGGATATGAAATACGTAAATAGCGTACTGAACGAATAAGCCTTCTTTCCTCGGGTCGGCAAACAGGGCATGATAGGGGCGATGTTTTCAGGTTGAACTATTGGAGCCGCTCGAATTCTGTAAGCGTTGGATCAAAGGGAATCCCGATGAACGCGGGTACTACACAGTTTGTGTTAATGCTCTTGCCGAAGCTACAGGACTGTCAAAACGGACGATAGAAGGCTGGGGAAAAGACTTTACGGGATGTCCTGACTATGTGCTTAATATCCTGAAGAAGGAAGACCTGCTAAATCAAATACGAGAATTGAACCCCCCGCCGGACTATCTGAAAGGGAAGTAACAAAATTTTAATACGTAAATTACGTATAAATTTCTTGACTCTTGATTGGGGGTTCGCTACTGTGTTGATAACTAGGGACTAAGTTTGAGCGATCGCTGACGAACCAAGTTCTTAGTGCTTCTTACTTTCTATGTCGCCCGGCGATCGTCAATTTTTGAGGATTAAACTGCTGTGTCTAATGACCCCATTTGCCAACCAATAGTTGGCTCAGTCGATGGTCAACTCCCTTCATCGGTCAAATTCAACATAGGCGACCGCGTCAGCTGGTTTCGAGTGCTAACGCAAGATTTTGGAGTGGTAAGCGATCGCTTCTATGGCTTAGAAGGGAGTGTGCAAGCAGACGGATGGCACCATTTTGCGCGGCTTGATTCTCAAAGCCTTTCCTTTGCCCATTGTAAGAAGGACTACGGCTTTGAGGATGACTTGGCATTGATCATCGTCATCACCCATTGAGACAAGCAGATTGCTATGGCAGAAACCCTAACCTCATCTACCGAGTTCTCTTTACCCCTACCCGAGAAGTTTCCACACACTACCTCTGCGCCTAAGTTCAATCTAGGAGACCTGGTCTGCTGGCATCCTTTACCCAGCCAGGACTTTGGCACCATTGTTGGGTTGCAATATGCCCCAGCTAGTCACCTGAAAGCTTGGTCATGGCGATATCTTATTCTCCTCTCCCCTGCTAGTCCCTCTCGTGCTTGGGTTCAAGCTGACTTAGCCTGGGAGGACGACCTTCGCCTGCCAGAATTCTCCTAGTGTCCCTCGCCCTCATTCAGCCTGCTGCTGTTGCTTTGGAAGAAGAACAACGATGAGTCCTCGCAACTTGGGACAGCATGAACTAAGACTGTTCCATTTCTACACCCACTGCCAGCTTCAGATGTCCCATCTTGATTTTTATGCCAAGTGGGATGTCACTCATGCTCAGATGGCGCAGATCTGCGGCTGCTCCCAACCGACCGTAGACCGCTGGTTTGCCGGGTCGGGCAACTACCGTCCGCCTGAGCCTCTCTACTTACGTCGGCTTGCCGAGATGGATTTGCTTTGGGAGAAATACTACAAGATTCCCCTCGCTCTCAGGCGACATCTTTGCCCGATGCTCCGCACCAATGGGAAAGAACCTTCACCGTGATAGGGAAGGTTTGCGTTGTGGAAGTCTAGAAACCTAGTGTGAAGGTTATTCGCTTATTCTCATCCTCCACCCTATGCCGATTCAAATCCATCTAGAACGTCGCTGTTGCCAGTTGTCCTCGCTCGAACAGTCTCTCGCTAAAGCGGCGGCGAGCAGGTATACGATGCGCTTCCAGTTGCAGTCCCGACTTGCGCTCAAGCCAATGAGCTACAGCCTAGCTGCTCCCTTGCAGA
>NZ_JACJPC010000031.1:0-6547 GCF_014695875.1 Leptolyngbya sp. FACHB-541
GTGGAACGGATGACGGATAAACTTGAGCAGAACAAACAGACGGTCACGGCGTTTTATGACCTGATGTTCAATCAGTGTCAGCCCGCAGAAGCCATCGAGAAATATGTCGGCGATGTGTACATCCAGCACAACCCAGCGGTGTCCGACGGGAAGCAGGCTTTCATCGAATATTTCGAGAGGATGGCGAAAGAATATCCGGGCAAGTGCGTCCAGTTTAAGCGCGTCTTCGCTGAAGGCGATTATGTAGTCTTGCATTGCTACCAACAATGTCCGGACGACAACGACTGGGCGGGCATTGACATCTTCCGCCTGGATGATAAAGGCAAGATAGTCGAGCATTGGGACGTGCTTCAGACCATCCCGGAAGCGTCAGCTAACGATAACACGATGTTCTGAAAAGTTAAGTGCTGGTAGTGTGAAGTCCGATTTGTACAACGGCACTGTTTATTCTGAATCAAGGAGAGTTGGCACAGATGAAATCTATGAAGGCAGCCGTGTTAACTGCGTTTGGTGATGCTGAGAAGTTTGAGATTCAAACGGTTCCCATACCAACACTGAAGGCGAATCAGGTGTTAGTCAGAGTTTGTGCAACCTCGATTAACCCGGTCGACTACCAAACTCGTCGTGGTGATTACAAGGAACTGGTTCGATTACCCGCCATCATTGGAGTTGATGTTTCAGGGGTGATTGAGGCAATTGGCGAAGCTGTGACTGATTTCAAGGTGGGAGATGAAGTGTATTACTCACCGAAAATTTTTGGAGAATTCGGTAGCTACGCTCAGTATCATGTAGCTGATGCAGCGATTGTTGCACTCAAGCCTGCTAATTTATCGCACATTGAAGCAGCTTCTTTTCCGCTTGCAGGCGGAACGGCTTGGGATTGTCTAGTGACTAGGGGCAATCTACAAGTTGGTGAAACAGTTCTCATCCATGCGGGTGCGGGTGGAGTGGGTTCGATCGCAGTTCAACTCGCCAAAGCGATCGGGGCATACGTTTTTGCGACGTGTAGTGCTAGAAACCGAGATTTCGTGACAGAACTAGGCGCAGATCGGGTGATTGATTACAAAAATGAAGATTACGTAGAAGTCATCCGTCAAGAAACAAATGGACTGGGTGTGGATTTAGTTCTAGATACGATCGGCGGAGAAACAATTGGGCGTAGTCTAGACATCATTCGTCCCTTCGGTAGACTCGTGAGCATTGTAGACATTGCAACTCCGCAATCGCTTCTTGAAGCATGGGGCAAGAATCTGACGATTCATTTTGTTCTTTCACCCCAGTACCGAGCAAAATTAGAGGCTTTGACAAAACTAATCGAGCGTCATCAGCTTCGCCCAGTGATTGATTCAGTATGGTTTTGGGAGCAGGTTGTTCTGGCACATCAGCGTCTAGAGCAGGGAGGAACACGGGGCAAAATTGTGCTGCAATTTATGGAAAATTAGATCGGCTTTGCGGCACTGGTCATGGCTAAACGGATCGGAGTTTGATTCTGTGCTGAAGGTCAATATTGATTGAAATAGGAGAAGCACAATGATGCTGCAAGGTAAAGTGGCGTTAGTGACTGGAAGCGCATCGGGAATTGGCAGAGCAACCGCGACCCTTGCGGTATCTGCGGAGCAGCGCGCCTTTGGTGCTGCTGGAGCAAAAGTTGTCTTCTCGGACATACGCGATGTAGAAGGTGAAGAAACTGCGGCTCTGGTTCGCGAGACTGGGGCAGAATGCTTGTTTGTGAAATCAGATGTATCGAGTGAAGCAGACGTGCAAGCCCTAGTGCAGAAAACGACCCTTGCGGTATCTGCGAAGCAGCGCGCCACCTACGGCAAACTGGATTGTGCCTTTAACAATGCTGGGATTGATCTTGTTGTTACACCGTTGCATGAACAATCAATCGAGGATTTTGACCAGATCATGTCAGTCAATGCGCGAGGGCTATTTCTCTGTATGAAATACAGAGAAATAGATGCTAACCCAGGGCGCAGGCGCGCTCGTGGTTTCTTGCCATCGCGTTATTGGGGCAAATGCAAAGTTAGTGGGATACGGCGGTGGACTCGATCGCAAGCAATGGCTTCTCAGTCACGAAAGCTCTACGTGCTGTTAGCCAACCGAGCGCCGAATAAACTTAGAACTATGGCAACTCAGGGGTTCGCTTACCTTGATTACACAACTGCGACTGATGCACTCAAACAAGCGGATGCCGTACTAGCAACCGTCATCGATCAAATTGGTGACTGTACGCTGATCCAAGAACAACAAGCTGGAGATGTAATTTCTGAGCTTGTGTGAATCGATTATCTATCACACAAATCTCAGGAAAGGCAGCCGCAACTATTAATATGTTAGCCTCTACAAAGTCCTCAATTAAACATGAATCCTTCCCGACAATATCGGCGCTAGCAACAATGTCATATCCATCTAAACCCTCTGCTGAGCCTTGTGTAACAACCTTCGATGAGTTTGTGCAATTGGCGGATTATTCTCTGATGGATACCTTAAATGCCGATCCTGATGCCACTGGAGATGGTGATGATCACCGGGCCCGCCAGGTTTTTTCTGGTCATTTCGTACCTGTGACACCCACGCCGCTTGCAGACCCAGAATATGTAGCTCATAGCCGCACTTTTTTTAAGGAACTTGGGTTGAGCGATGGACTGGCGCTTAATGAAAAATTTCGCCGTGTATTTTCTGGTGATCTCTCTGCTGCCCATGAGCCGATGCGTCAGGTGGGCTGGGCGACGGGTTATGCCCTGTCGATTTATGGCACCGAATATACCCAACAATGTCTATTTGGTACGGGTAATGGTTATGGCGATGGTCGAGCGATATCTGTATTTGAAGGAATCATCAATGGACAGCGCTGGGAAATGCAATTGAAAGGGGGTGGACCAACGCCTTATTGCCGGGGTGCCGACGGGCGCGCTGTCCTCCGGTCAAGTGTGCGTGAGTTTCTAGCGCAAGACTATATGCAATCGTTAGGTGTGCCAACATCGCGCTCTTTGATACTGTATGTTTCTAAATCTGAGACCGTTACCCGGCCTTGGTATTCTCAAGACTCCTACTCTATTGACCCTGATGTTTTGGTGGACAATCCTGTGGCCATTTCAACTCGCGTTGCACCCTCCTTTTTGCGCGTTGGTCAGCTAGAGTTATTTGCCCGCCGCACTCGCAGCAATGCTCATCCAAAAGCATTAGAAGAGTTGAGCATGATAGTTTCGCACTTAATTGAGCGAGAGTACAAAAGCGACATTAATCAAAGCCTTGGTTTTGCCGATCAATTAGTTGAGTTGGCTAAGCTATTTCGCCAGCGTCTCACTTCACTGGTGGCTAATTGGCTACGTGTTGGTTATTGCCAGGGTAATTTTAACAGTGACAACTGCGCTGCTGGAGGCTTTACCCTAGACTATGGACCCTTTGGATTTTGTGAAAAATTTGACCCTTGGTTTCAACCTTGGACTGGTGGCGGCGAGCACTTTTCATTCTTCAATCAGCCCATTGCAGCAGAAGCGAATTATTACATGTTTTGGAAAGCAGTGAGACTGCTACTTGCAGAAGATGCTGAAGCGTTAGAACAGTTCGACCAAGTGGTCCGCGGCTTTTCAGAAGCCATGCAAAAACAAATCCAAAAAATGTGGGCGGACAAACTTGGCTTGACTGAATATCACCCAAAGCTATTTGAAAAATTAATGCAGTTAATGACTGACTCAGAGGTCGATTACACCATTTTCTTCCGCGAGTTATCCCATATACCAGATGATATCTCAGCATTGAAAAAAAGCTTCTACGTTAAAACTTCACCACAACTCGATGAACAATGGCAATCTTGGCTAAAAAGCTGGCGCGACCTCGTCATTAACGACGGCAATTTGGCTGAGATATCAAAAAAGATGAAACAGACGAACCCAAAATACACATGGCGAGAGTGGTTGATTGCCCCTGCCTACCAACAAGCCATGCAGGGTGACTATACTTTAGTTAAAGAGTTGCAAGAAGTCCTTAGCTATCCATATGATGAGCAATCACAAGACGTAGAAGATAAATACTATCGTCTAAGACCTAAGGCGTTTTTTAACACGGGGGGCGTGTCGTACTATAGCTGTTCATCTTGAATAGCTGCGTGACAAGCAACTTGTATTTTGGAAGCGAGCAGCTTTGTTCTTGAGCAACTGCTGAAAGCCAGGTTTGCAATGAGTTTGAGTCCGATATGATAAAGAATTTCACATATCTCGGCTCAACCCCTAATAGCAATGCATTATTTGAATTAGAAGTCGAAGCCGTCTATTGCTATTCCAGTGGGTTATAGCCTGGCTTTTTGTAGAGCTTGTCTGGGTTGTTCAAGATTTCTGGTTTATAGACTTTCTCTACCCAATCCTCTGGGTTGATTTCTTCGATCGCTACCGAAATCGAGTCTTCGCTGCTTTCCAGAATTGACATAGCATCCTTCACGATTTGCTCGACAAACCGAACCTTCTGCTGTTCCGACCTGCCGGGATAAAGCTTGATGCTGATATGAGGCATTGTTTTTTCTCCTTCAGTGCTTTGCTGAACAAAGTTTAAAGCCATTGGGTGCGGAGGTCATTCTCATGACCAGGGGCGAGCAGACAGTCGAAACATTCGCTCAGCAAAGGTTCTAGCCTTAGAGTTGTTTTTGCCGCGTTTGCTAAACAACCGGATTCAATGCGGTCATCGAGAGCGTTTTGCCGTTTTGCCTTCTGAATCATTTCCTCCTTAAGTAGGATGAAGTGCAGGAGCCAGGAGCAAATCCTTAAACTACAAATGTATAAGTTCACCTCCCACAGAATCGATCGCTCCATGCTCACCCCCAAACCATACATCCGTTACTCCCAAACTGTAGAAGTCAAGCAATCCGACGAGGAGCGGCTATTAAATGTCAAGCTCCTAGGGCTCTTCCCAATTTTTGGTGATCGAGGTTCTTGAGGTAGCCTTAAATCTAAAATCCACATCACTCAAGTTTGCGATCGCATCCATTTTCACCAAAAGTTGGGAAGAGCCCAAAAGCTTTGACATTTATCCACTAGGATTATGATTAATGGTTTTGCTTCACGATTGAGTACGTCCTGTTCGCAAATAATTGAGGATTTGCTCGTTCTTCTCCCAATACGCAACCAGATTGCCATCCATATCTTGAAATGCAGTTACCTTTGTTCCCAAATGCGGTAGGAAATTGCTTTCCCACATTAGTTCTACGCCTTTTGCCTTCAACTCGGCATCTGCGGCAGCACTATCATCAACAAAGAACACCAGATTGCGTAAGCCAGCAATTTGCAAGTGAAATGGCGGATTTTTGCGTTCAGGCTCCAGGTTGATGGGTTCTGGGTAGTGAATCAGATCGATGTAAAGCCCGTTTTTCTCCATCAAGGCGAGTTCAATGCCTTCGATCGCAGCCGTGTGATAGTTGAGGATGAAGCCCAATTTGTCGCTGTACCAGGCGATCGCTTCATCCAGATTCATCACCGATACTGCAACATTAACAAGCTGTAGGCTCTCAATTCCTTTACTCTGGGATAGATTCTGAGTCATGGTATTTCTCCGGTTGGATTGGCAAATTCAGATTGGCATAAGGTTGAGCATTACGTTCTTTGAAGCTGCACGGCTGAGAGAATCGACAGTCCTTCTAAGCCCATATCAAACGGGAGTTCATTCACCACTCTTTGCTTGAGCTTGCGGGTAAACATCAATCGGGTGTAGCGACGGGTGTACGGGTCAAGGCGAAGCAGTTTCTCGGCTAACTCATTGGCTCTCGCCAGCAATTTTTCACGAGGATGAACTTCATTAACCATGCCGATTTGTAATGCTTCCTCAGCCGTTAGTTTCTGCATCGTCAAGAGAAAATAGTGCCCTCGTACATCCCCCATTGCTGCTGAATAGAGAATCTACACGCCGTCGGCTGGTACAACCCCACCTCCGACGGATAGATGCTGGTTATCTTGAAAGTATGCTTCCTCTGCTACCAGGATAATGTCTGCCATCAATGCATACTCGCCATGAATCGGAGCCGGACCGTTGACGGCTGAAATTACTGGAACGCTGATGTCAAGAAAATTGTAGAGAAGCTGTCGCGCTTCGGTCAGAATGGCATACCAGCCAGCAGGTTTGGTGATGTCATCAACAGTGGAAAAGTCAATGTGGCTAGTCCATTGATCGCCTGCTCCGGTGAAAATGACAACCTCGTTCTGGCGATCGCGGGCAATCTCCCCAAATGCTTCTGCAAACTCATAAGGTTCTGTTGCAAGAACTATTGAGGCACAGAGAGTTGACCTACTCTAGACTCAATTAAGCAATAAGTCCGAAAATTTGAGACAGGAATTCTACTTGTGATCGCACATCACCGCTTTTAACACCCTGAACCTGTCCTTTGGGAATCATATTCATCGCTTCGATTCCCCTCAACGTTCGTCTGGCACTGTTGAAAGTCTTGAAACCAAGCATCGGTTTGACAATGCGCTTGATGTTGCGATGGTCTTGCTCAATCCGATTATTCAAATATTTCACCTGTCTCAGGTTGGTTTGGGCTGCCAGCATTTGTTCACTT
>NZ_JACJPC010000032.1:0-30152 GCF_014695875.1 Leptolyngbya sp. FACHB-541
ATCGGGTTGTGAGCGCACCCCATCGGGGTGCGCTCACAACCTATTTAGGATTGCTACAGTGATGGGCTGAATTTGCTGTTCTTTTTCCCACATTCCCACCAGCACAGTTTAGGAGCATCGCGAGTGAACGCTGCCGAGCAAGCAATAAATTTTGAAGTTGCTACCCAGATCGCAACGGTCGTGAATTTGTTTAAGGCAGAGTTCCCAGATGTGAGGGCTGACCTGAAGCCTTGGGCAAATGACCCGGATACCCGTGAGCTGATTGATCCTGACTCGATCGACATTGGCTTTCACTTTCCAGGCAGGAGCCGATTGTTTCAAAGCCGCAGTATTTTGCTCCAGATCCGGTTTCATGCCGATTTGCTGACCCATTCGTACCGGGCGATCGGCGTTGAGGCGGCTGGGTTTGACCATCAAGGCAAGCAGTGGCAGTTTTCCACCATTCAGGATTGGTGCTTTGTCGGCGTAAGCTGTCCCTCGATGGAAACTGGAGAGCAGTTTAAGCGGCTTTGTCGGCAGATTCTTGAGTTGTTTAATCAGGCTGAAGAAAAGCTTGAGGGGTAAGCAGCTATTTGAAAAATTGTTCTTTTCCGATAATTTGTGTTGCAGGGAGAAAAGTAGGCAAGATGAGGCAGACAGTGTGTGTTTTCCTAATTTGTGTTGCAGAAGTGCTGACAGAAGACGAAGTGTCCAACATAATGGTTGTGAAAAACCTGTGAATTCTGCTTTACTAAAGTTAAAGTTCTGATAAGGGTAATTTCACAACTCTTGACTTTGTTCCTGAATTAAGCGATCGCCCCATTTGAGTCCTTGCAGGTTGGTGTAAGTTAAGCGTTCACCTATGGGTTCATCTCTGGCTTAAATGGGTTGATGGGAGTCACTGGGGACGTGGGTGCAATCCCCATAAAGATTAGGGTGTGAGTTTGTTAGGGTGTGACAGTTAAACGAAACGCAAGAATGCAGTGCAAGTAAAGCAATGCAAAGTGGGCTAGGCATTATCTACCGTGCTTCAGCCGACTAACCGGGGAAGCATTTACCGCAGTCAAAAAAAATTCATTCAAACTTTCCGGATGAGCCATTGACTTCACAGAACTATTAAGTACAGGCTCTACCTGACGAAAGTTTCCATGAAGAATTGCACGTTTAGGAGTTCATTCTCCTAGGCGACGTGTCCTAGCGGTAATTTTGGCGGCTAATGACCTAGCAAGTACAGCCATTCTAGGGGGACTCTATGGCAGAGCAATTGAGATTTCAGACTGAATACGCGCAAGAAGGTGCAATACGTCAACCCCAAGTCGATTTCGCTGAAGTGCCAGATCGGGTGGGCTTGCCGCTACAAGATGTAGATTTTTCTCCATCTGAGTTAGCTAATGCTACGCCAGCTTGTATTCATCTCGATTTGGAGGAACTGGACTGCTTTGAGGTCGTTGATCAGCAGTTCCAGGAGCATGGGGTCGAATTCTCAAATGCGATCGCTCTGCATCCCTCTAATCCAGCTTTTCCATCTCGATCTGGCTCCAAAGTGTTGATTGGTTCACCCAAAAACGGCTGGGTTGAGGCGACTTTCCGCTGCCCGGTTCGCTTTGTCAGTGGGTTTGTCACCAGTTCTCGCCGCACGGTGCTAGCCGCTTTTGATGCCAACAATCAGCCCGTTGCTCAGGCAGAAACTCCGGGGGCAAATCTGGCAGGATCGGGGTCTGACGTTCCGCCGAATGTGCAGCTTAGCTTGAAGGCGGCAAACATTCACCGGATCACGTTTTATGCCTTCGATGGGCAACTGACGCTGAACGATTTTAGCTTCAGCTTCCAGTAGCACCCCGCTTAATGGAGATACTTTTGAATGTGAAAGCTTGCTTTCACATTCAAAAGTTATTGTTGCAATCGTTAAAGCTTTCAACAGTGCTAGTTCTTAAGTTTGAGTTTGAAGTGAATGGGTTCTTTGGCGCTAAGCGGATGTACGGGCTGACCTTGCTATAGCGCCAAAAGTTCCCTGACTCAACTAGCTCTGTGCTGACGCGGAGGACTGTCTCCACGCGCGATCGCCATTCCATGCCCAAATTGACAACTTCAGAAGGGCAAAAGCTTTTTTCAGCGTCTCTTTGAGAAATTAGCTCTTATGAGAAATTAGCTTTTATTTGCCGCCATAGTAAAAGGCGATTTCTTTTTCCTTTAATGGCGCAAAGTCGGCTGCAACCAGCATTTGATCGAGTTCTGCCTGGGAAATGTGCTTGGCTCCAATGCGGACAATGCGCGAGCGCATCGTATTTGAAACGCCGCTGCGCTGCCGCCCTGCTTCCAGTCCCATCACTTTGTGATAGAGGTCTAGCTTAGCTTGGGGAATGGGTGAGCCATCAAAATCGTTTCCGCTGGCGATCGCTACATCGATAGCATCTGCACCCGTTGTTTGACTAGGATTTACTTCAGCAGCCATAGGAGTTCGTTGGGGAATGCGCTTCAAAGTGTACGCAGGCATTTTACCAGGGGGCGATCGCCCCTGTGATACTGATTCGATTATTTGAAGGCGCATTCTACACGGGACACGCCTTGAATAGACCTCCTGCATGAATGGGGGCGCGGCTTCGCCGCGCCCCCATTCATGCTTAAAAAATGATCCATGCAGAATGAATGTGAGAACAGCATGAGAGGCATAAAGAAAATCTTTGCTGAGCCTTGGTTCTCCAAAAAGTTGACTACTCTGAAGGGGATGAAGTCCCCAGCGCTATCACAAGCAAGCAGAGAGTCTTATGGCACAGAGTTTTGGTTTAATTGGCTTAGCAGTGATGGGTGAAAACCTGGCGCTTAACGTCGAGCGCAACGGGTTTCCGATTACGGTATACAACCGTTCACCCGAAAAAACAAACACGTTTATGGCAGAACGCGCTCAGGGCAAGAACGTTGTAGCTGCCTATTCGTTAGAAGAATTCGTTCAATCCCTGGAGCGTCCCCGCCGAATTCTCGTCATGGTGAAGGCGGGTGGCCCTGTCGACGCAGTGATCGAGCAACTCAAACCCCTGCTAGAGCAGGACGACATGATTATTGACGGTGGCAACTCTCTCTATGAGGACACCGAACGTCGAGTTAAAAACCTGGAATCAACGGGTCTACAATTTATCGGCATGGGAGTCAGCGGTGGTGAAGAAGGCGCACTCAATGGCCCTAGCCTGATGCCCGGTGGCACCCGCGCTGCGTATGAGGCGATCGAGCCAATCGTCACCAAAATTGCCGCTCAAGTAGACGATGGCCCTTGCGTGACCTACATCGGGCCAGGTGGTTCAGGGCACTACGTCAAAATGGTGCATAACGGCATTGAATATGGTGATATGCAGCTGATTGCAGAAGCCTATGACCTATTGAGAAACACGCTGGGGTTGGACCACAACCAGCTTCAGGAGGTGTTTGCTGAGTGGAACACCACCGATGAACTCGACTCTTTTTTAATCGAGATTACCGCTAACATTTTCAAGAAACTCGACCCAGATACCGGGATGCCCCTGGTAGACGTAATCATGGACGCAGCAGGGCAAAAAGGCACAGGACGCTGGACTGTCGTTAGCGCTCTAGAATTAGGCGTGAGTATTCCCACGATCACGGCGGCAGTCAATGCGCGTATCATGTCGTCCTACAAAAAAGAGCGGATAGAAGCTTCTAAGCAGCTATCGGGCCCAACGGGCAAATATGACGGCGATACCCAGAGCTTCATCAATAAAATTCGGGATGCGCTCTACTGCTCTAAGATTTGCTCCTACGCTCAGGGCATGGCACTGATCGGCAAAGCCTCCCAAGAGTTTAACTACGGCATCGACCTGGGTGAAACGGCGCGAATTTGGAAGGCTGGTTGCATTATTCGGGCACGCTTCTTGGGCAAGATCAAACATGCCTACGATGAGAACCCACAGCTTGCTAACCTGCTGCTCGCACCTGAGTTCGTTCAAACGATTCTCGATCGTCAGGAGGCTTGGCGAGAGGTGCTGGCTGTTGCGGCTAAGCTAGGAGTTCCGGTTCCTGCCTTTAGCGCATCGCTGGACTACTTTGATAGCTATCGGCGCGATCGCCTTCCCCAAAACTTGACTCAGGCTCAGCGCGACTACTTCGGTGCTCATACTTACGAGCGTACCGACAAGCCTGGAGTATTCCACGCAGATTGGTTCTAAAGCTCAATTTATCTATCATGCATGGGGCAGGGTAAAACCCTGCCCCATTTTTTGTCCTAATTGCATTTAGGGGATTTATACCACTGGAAGTTCTGGCGATCGCTCTGTGAATTATGTCCGTTCCGGAGTGATATCCGAAAATTCACAGAATCTTTAAAAAGAGCTTTTCCTTCCCTAGTGCATTCCCTTCAATCTTCGATTCGTCAGTCTTTTGAGCAACTGGAAGCGATCAGCTTAAGTCTTGATTTTGCTCAGAATTTTGATCCCCTTGCGCAACTCAGCGATTCAACCTGCTACCAGAGGTGTATAACATTAAGGTCAAGCAGCAGCTTGCAGCCAAAATGTTTGAATCTGTTCAAGCAGCCTTAATATCAAGCGCTGAAAAAGCGTCGCTCTGATGCAGACCATTCCAAACGGTTCTGTAAGATAGCTACAAAACACAGACCAAAATGATGTGTATCATCCATTTAGTATTCAGAGTAACTGCAATTTTTTACAACGAAATCTACTGAGCTGCTGGCTAAAGTTTTTGTTCAGAAATATTTGACTAATCCGTCTTAACCTACCTAGGACTCAGGCTGTTTTTACATTCGAGAAAAGTCTAAAAGCATTGCGCTGATTCACTCTTGTTGAAAAAACGACAAGAGTCCGTTTGAATGAAATGTGGTATAAGAAGAAGACTGCAATCACATCTACTACCTCCAAAGATAGAATTTTTAGAAACTCAGGGTCGATTTCTTGTATGGTTGCAACTGCGTAGCTAAAAAGTTTGAACGTGCAAACAATCTACCACCCAGTTTGATAGAGGAGTCCTGATGTCGGAAGTCGTTGTTCAGCCACCTGGTGGTACGCCACCTACACCTGTTTTTTTCGGGCTAAGGGCAATCAGTAGTCGAGCCATTGTCTTGAGAAGACCTTCTCCTGAAGGCCCAATTATTGCTTTTGGCAGCAATAGCAATGACAGTATTCGAACAGTTTCCCGAAGTAATACAGATCGGTTTATCCTCCGTGGCGTTGATGGAAACGACACTTTAGAAGGCGGTGCCAACAACGACAGGCTCCTAGGGGGGCGTGGCAGTGATCTCCTCTCCGGCGGCAGAGGTAGAGACGTTGTCTATGGGGAGTCGGGGACTGACCGAGCTTATGGAGGCAGCGAAGGCGACTTGCTCTTTGGTGGCGCCGATAATGATGAACTCTTTGGCGAACAAGGTGCAGATGCTCTGCGCGGCGAGGCAGGCAACGATCGCCTCTATGGGGGCAGAGACAATGATCTGCTCATAGGTGGTGCTGCCGATGACGTAATGTTGGGTGACCAAGGTGTGGATCGTTTGCGCGGCGGGGACGGCAACGATCGCCTCTATGGTGGCAGCGAAAGCGATCGCATCTATGGGGATAATGGCAACGACATTATCTTTGGAGATGCTGGTAACGACCTGGCAATGGGAGGCTCTGGCAACGACCAAATTTATGGCGGCGTAGGCAACGACCGCCTGTTAGGCGGTATCGGAGATGATATTGCCTTCGGAGATGCCGGAAACGACACCGTTGCCGGAGAAGATGGCAACGATCGCCTCTATGGTGGCAGTGGCAGGGATGCTGTTGTCGGTGGTGCTGGAGACGACGTAATTTTTGGAGATGTCTCCCGGCGAGGAGATAGTGGAGTCGATGGTAATGATCGCCTCTTTGGTGGCGATGGCAGCGATCGCCTCTCTGGTGACGGTGGTGATGATTTGCTCTCCGGCGACGCAGGCGCAGACGTGCTGACGGGTGGTGCTGGCAGAGATACGTTCCGCTTGGGTGAAGACTCAACAGGTAATGGGCAGCTAGACCGAATTCTGGACTTTACCCCTGGCGAAGACACAATTGAGATGAGTCGCTCGTTGTTGCCAGGAGCCAACCTTGGGACAGGGCAATTAAGCGCAGAAGATTTCACTATTGTTCAAAACATTAACTCGGTAACAACCTCCCCGCTCGGTCAGTCAGAGGTTCGTGCCAGAGTGATTTACGAACAAAGCACTGGTCTCGTGTATTACTACTCTGGCAATGGTCAGAGCGTTGCACTATTCCAATTGCAGAGCAACCTTAATCTCAGTGCTTCTGCCTTTGAGATTTTTTAGTTGGAAAGGATAGGGAATGGAGGATGAGGGATGAAAGCTTTTGTCCCTCATCGGTCGGTCTAGCTACCAGAGAGCTTTAGCATTGCAACTGCAACTGCACCAGTTACATTACAACCTGGGTCATGTTCTGCATCAGCAGGAAGATCTGCCAGGAGCGATCGCCAGTTATCGACAGGCGATCGCTTTGTGCCCTAGCCATGCCAGCGCTCATTACAACTTGGCAGTAGCGCTGGATGAACAGGGACAAACTGAGGCGGCGATCGCCTATTACCGCCAAACCATCTTGCTGCAGGAGTCTGAGAATGATTCTGAGAATAATTGGAATCAGCTTTCTCTGAAGGCTTACCTGAATCTAGGTCAGGCACTCATCCAGCAGGGACAGTTGGATGAAGCTATTCAAACTTGCCAGCAGGTACTGGCTGGAAACTTGAGCCATTCCGCCTCAGCAGAATTTTACTGCTGCTTAGGTCAGGCATTTGTGGCTCAGGGGCAGGTGAATCGGGCGATCGCTGCTTATCAAAGTGCAATTTCGCTACAACCTGACCTAGCTGTAGCGCACTATGAACTTGGCAAAATCTGGCAACAACAGGGACAACACGCCGCTGCTATTCACTGTTTTCAGCAAACCATCCAACTTCAGCCCGACCAGCCAGAGATATATGGTGATTGTGGTGCCGTGCTATTGAGATTGGGCAAGTTCAGCGAGGCAATGCTGTGCTGGCAGCGGGCGATCGCCCTCCAACAAATTTTTGTGGAATCGTTTTGTCAGCGAGTCGCTACCCTGACGGAAACAGACTCCTTGACGCAAGCAAAAGTCGCCTGCGGTCGGTTTCTCACGGCGCTTCAGCATCAGCCTGACGACCCAACCGTCCTGACTTACCTCCAGCAAACCTACCTGCATCTAGCGAATGCGCTGACCGAATACGGCGGTAGCGGTATCTATCAGCAAGCCGAAACCTATTATCATCGAGTTCTTCAACTTGAGCCGCAGAATCCCATTCTGCATCTGCGGCTAGCAGACTGCTTAGTCAAACAGCAGCGATTGGAGGAAGCGATCGCTCACTACCGCCAGGGTTTAGGGAACTGCAAAGCTTCAGCAACAATCCAACTAGAACCAAAATACCCTCTAGCCCCTAGTCCCCAACCCCCACCCCCTCCCCCCTGCCTCGGACTCAACTGCCCCCCCTGTCTCACTCAAACTTTTGGCTCCTTCGAACCAATTCACTTGGGCAAAGGAATTCACACCTTGAGTAGCCAGGAGGCGATTGCCCCTGACCCTGCTCCCCTTCCTGTTGCAAAAATTGCCCGAGGTCGTGCCTGGATTGCACCCCAGAAAAATTATTGGCAAGTTTGCAATGCGATCGCCATTTTCACGTCTGACAATTGCCTGCAAGCAGACCTTTCTCGCGAATACCCAGGACAGCTACCCGGATGCCAGTATGCTCAAACTCACCATCGCGTGTTTGATCTGAATGAATTTCCGCCGCTGGAGCAAATTCAGGGAAAGGTTGCTGTTTTATCGGGCCTTTCGGGACACGTTTACTTTCACTGGATGGTAGATGTTTTACCGCGTCTGGAACTACTTCGTCAAAATGGCATTACCTGGGATGAAATCGATTACTTTTTGGTGAATAGCTATCAGCAGCCCTTCCAAAAAGAGACGCTCACTCAATTAGGGATTCCGTTAGAGAAGGTGTTAGAGAGCGATTACCATCCTCACCTTGAAGCAGAGTGGTTAATTGTTCCTTCTTTTGCCGGACATCTGGGCTGGGCACAAACATGGGCAGTCAATTTTTTAAGACGCGAATTTTTGCCCCAAAAATCTGCAACAATATCTGGTACGGGTCATCTTAACAAATCTTTTGAATATCCTGAACGACTTTACATCAGTCGTTCTAAAGCTCGATATCGGAACGTCTTGAATGAGACAGAAGTGATTCACCTGCTAGAGCAATATGGGTTTGCTGTAATCACGCTAGAATCACTTTCCTTTCAACAGCAAATTGCTTTATTTGCTGCGGCAAAAGTAATTATTGCTCCCCACGGTAGCGGCTTAACCAATCTAATATTTTGTCGCTCCGGCACCAGAATTGTGGAACTTGTTTCACCCCATTACATCAGACATTATTACTGGGTGATCAGCCAACACCTTCGGCTAGAGCATTATTATTTGCCAGGTGAAGGATTTGTCTGCCAACCCTTGCGTGAATTGATGTATCAAAACCCTTTAACGGAAGATATTTTGGTGGGGCTTGATGCGCTCCAAAGCCTGTTAAAACGCATAGATTTAAACCCTATTTCACTCCGAATTTGACTGAATTTGAATTGAACCCGTGCATCTGAAAGCAAAGGACGCTGAATATGGTTTCAACTGTAGACTCAACAACGGCAGCCGCCCATTTTGCCGCAAAAGCCGAAGCTCATCTGAGCGCAGGACGGTTAGACGATGCGATCGCCACCTGTGAGCAAGTGTTAACCATTCAAGCTGACTTTGCTCCTGCCTGCAAACTGCTGGGAAATGCGCTGCAAAAGGCAGGCAAAACCGAAGCGGCTATGGGTTGGTATCAAAAGGCTTTGACGATTCAGCCAGACTGGGCAGAGGCGCACGCTAACCTGGGCAGCCTGCATGCACAGCAGCAGCAGTGGCAGCAGGCTATTGCCCGTTTCCAAAAAGCGATCGCCCTCAAGCCCGATTTCGCTGGAGCATTCCGCAACCTAGCGCGAGTGCTAACCCACACGGGAAATTCCAAAGCGGCGGCTGAGTGCTGGTATCAGGCGTTGGCGCTGGAGCCAGATAAAGCGCAGCCCGAAGACCACGTCAATCTGGGCAATGTGCTGTTTCGCCAGGGCGACCTATCCAAAGCGATCGCCTGCTATCGTCGAGCCATTCAGCTTGCTCCTGAAGTGGTGGGAGCCTACCAAAACCTGGCAGAAGCGCTGAGGCAGCAGGGCGAATTAGACGAGGCGATCGCCTGCTATCGCAAAGCAATTGAACTGAGCAGCGCCAATCCTGAAGCGAACCCATCTCCTTCCCCAATGGTGCCGCTAAATGGCAGTAACGGACATTCTCTCAGCTCAGCAAACGGGAATGGCAGCAATGGAAATGGTGTGAATGGGGGGGATTTCCTAAACGGCAACGGTTCCACGAACGGCAAGCTTCCTCTAAACGGAAGCCATACTAACGGGAGCCATTCCCTCAACGGTGGACGGTCTGAGAATGGGAAGTCGCCCAGCCAGCCTCCGATTCAAAAAGCAGCCACTTACTGTGTCGAGGGCAAATGGGATCAGGCGATTGCTGTCTGTGAGCAAACCATTTCTCAGGCTCAGCGGGAAACGGCAGCGGCTCATGCCACCTTGGGCAAAGCCCTGCAAGCCAAGGGCAGACTTGCCGAGGCGCAGCGGCATTACACTGAAGCGTTGGAAATTCAGCCGACTCCGGACGTGTTGACGAGTCTGGGAACGCTGCACAAGCAAAATCGCCAGTGGCAGGAGGCGCTAACCTGCTATCAGCGGGCGATCGCCCTTAACCCCAACTTTGCCGAGGCGCACCGCAGCCTCGCAAAAGTTTGGCAGCAGCTCGATAAGTCAGAATTGGCGGCAGACTGCTGGTTTCGAGCATTTACCCTGGAGCCACGCTGGGCAACGGCAGAGGAACACTTGAGCCTGGGTAACACGCTGCTGGAGCAAGACAAACTGGAGCAGGCAACCACTTGCTATCGTCGTGCTCTAGAGCAAAACCCTGGTTTTTCTGAGGCGTATCACAATCTGGGTGAGGTGTTTGGTCGTCAGCAAAACTGGCAAGAGGCGATCGCCTCCTACCGCAAGGCGATTCAGCTTCAGCCGAATGCCGACTCCTATCACACCCTGGGCAAAATTCTGGCGCAGCACGAGCGCTGGGAAGA
The DNA here is from genome assembly GCF_014695875.1 of Leptolyngbya sp. FACHB-541. Taxonomy (NCBI): domain Bacteria; kingdom Bacillati; phylum Cyanobacteriota; class Cyanophyceae; order Leptolyngbyales; family Leptolyngbyaceae; genus Leptolyngbya; species Leptolyngbya sp. FACHB-541. The sequence continues at coordinate 10,171 of NZ_JACJPC010000032.1, forward strand.
AGCCGCTGCATGCTACCAAAAGGCGACCAATTTCCAGGCAAATGGGTGGGAGCTTCACTACAATCTTGGCAATGCGCTGCTCAATCTTGGGCAATGGGAAACTGCCGCTGCTGCCTACCGTCGGTCGATTAAACTAAAGTCCGATTTTTCCTGGTCGCATCACAACCTGGGCAATGCACTGCTGCAACTACAGCGATGGCAAGAAGCGACGGATGCATTCCAGCGGGCAAATGAGCTAAACCCCAATTTTCAATGGTCACACATTAACTTGGGCGATGCACTAGCCGGACAGGAACAGTGGGAAGGAGCGATCGCTGCCTACCGCCACGCCCTGCGAATGCAGCCAGATTTACCTGCACTTCAGCAAAAACTGGGCGATGCGCTGCAACAGCGAGCCAAGTCAGATTTACAAAGCGCCTTTGATTGCTATGTTCGGGCAATTGAGCTACATCCTGACGATGTGCAGCTTTACCACCAGGCGTTGGAAATTCAGCCTGATAACGCTGAACTACACTTGAAACTGGGACTGACGCTGGCCAAACAGGGACGAATCGATGGAGCGATCGCCTTTTGTCAGATGGCAATCCAGCTTCAACCTGACTATACCGAAGCGCATTTTGAACTGGGCAAAGTGCTGGAGCGACACAATCAGCTAGAGTCTGCGATCGCCTGTTACCAAAAAGCAATCGAGCTGAAGCCTGAGTTTGTCTGGCACCATCAGTGTTTGGGTGAAACACTGGCACAGCAAGACTGTTGGCAAGAGGCGATTGCCTGCTACCAGGAAGTGATCGCCCTTGACCCAGATATTCCCTGGTCTTATCACCACATGGGCAAGGCGCTAGCGCAACAGGGACATCTGGAGGAAGCGATCGCGTCCTTCCAGAAAACGCTCGACCTCAGCCCTAACCATTCCTGGTCCTATTACTTCATGGCAGATAGCTTTGCCCGTCAGCGCCAGTGGCAGGAGGCGATCGCCTGTTACCGCAAAGCGGTAGAATTGGAACCTCATTCTTTTGTGATTCAGGCAGCACTGGCTGAGACGCTGGCAAAACAAGGAGATTTGGAAGAGGCGGTAACTGCCTATCAGCGATCGCTTCAGCTTAACCCCCAGGCATCGTGGGCCTATTCGCGTCTGGGTGAAGTGTTTGCCAAGCAGGGACAAGTGGAAGAGGCGATCGCCGCTCAGCAACAGGCAATTCAAATTGACCCGGACAACCTTCAGCCATATCACAAGCTGATTGAGATGCAGCCTGAGCAAATGGATTGGTATCTGCAATTGGGAGATGCTCTGGTTGCTCAAAATCAGATTAATCAGGCAATTATTATTTACCAAATTGCGCTCGATCGACACCCCAGTTCAGACTTGGTTCGAGTGAAACTGGCAGAGGTTTTGCGACAACTAGGCGATAGCTTGATTGAGCAAAATAAACCCGAAAAAGCGATTGCTCCCTATTGTCATGCGACTGAATTAAATCCTGATTTGTCTGAATCGATCTTGCAGCAGGTTGAAGTTAACTGTCCTCAAATCTATTCGCTACTGCAGATTAAACTGACCTGTCAGTCTCAAATACAACTAGTAGATTCATCTGAACCGATTGTTACGGAACTAATCACCAATTCACCTAGCAGCTTATCTAGACAAGTTGAGCCATTGGTTGAAGCTTTGCTGCCTCAATTAGCACTTGACGAAGTGGCGATCGCTCCTTACTCCCAAGTGGTGCAGGAAATAACGCATTCCGAAGATTTACTTTTAGCATCAGAAGAGTTTTCTTCCCCAACCTGGGTGCCGCTAAATCGATGGATTAAATCCCTTTTCAAGCAGTCTTGGAATCGCAAATCACAACTTGAATAAAGCAACGAGAAATTAAATTGTTTCTCATGGATCAGTTATTCTCTATTAGTTGTAGATTGCTAAGTCCATTGAGCAAATAGTTCATGGTCGTGATCGATAACTAGCTTAATCAGAAGGATGGCGGAAAGAAATGTCTTCATCAACCAATTCAGTGACTACAGCATTGCCCAACAATAGCTTGCATAGAAATACTCAAACATTAGATGAAGCAATTTCAGCCTGCAAACAGGCATTGTCTAAAAATCCTCATGATGCAATCGCTTACAATGACTTGGCAGAAGTTCTCTATGTTCATGGACAGCTAGAAAAGGCAATCATTGCTTGCGATCGCGCACTCAAAATTGATCCTAATTTTGCTCTGGCTTGCAAAAACCGAGGTAGCATTTTGCAGGCACAGGGACATTTAGATCAGGCAAGAAATTGGTTCGAAAAAGCAATTCAACTCGATCCACAAAATGATTTGTTTCATCAGCTTTTAGAGAATTTGTTGGTTGAACAACGCTATCTTGACGAAGTAACAATTAACGCTCACCGTCAAGCTACTGCACTTAGCCCAGATTCTGTTCAAGCTCACTATCAGCTCGGGAGAGTCTTAGCTCAGCAAGGAAAAATTGACGAAGCAATTGGCTGCTTTCGGCTAGCAATTACGCTAGATTCTGAGGTCTTTCAGCTCTATTTTGATTTGGGCAATCTACTACTACAGAAGAATCAGTTGTCAGAAGCAATCGCCTGCTTTCAACATGCTGTTCGGCTCAGCCCAGAAGATGCCCAAGTCCACCATTGCTTAGCCGAAGCGCTAGTTATTCAAGGACAGACCGAAGCTGCGATCGACTGTTATCGCTGCGCAATTCAGCTAAATCCAGAACTTTACGAGTCACATCAGCGATTAGGGGAAGCTCTGGCAATTGTGAATCAGCTAGCAGATGCGACTGCTAGCTATCGTCGTGCAGCCGAACTAAACCCAACTTCTCATGTATCTTATTTCTATCTAGCTGACATATTGGAGCGGCAGGGGCAGCTAGAAGAAGCGATTTTGTACTATCAGAAAACGCTTGAATTAAATTCTGAGAACCATATTGCTTCCTATCAACTAGGTCGAACTCTAGAAAAACTGGGGCGAGTTGATGAGGCGATCGCCTTATATCGTCAGTCCACTCAATTGAACCCAAACTTTTGCTGGTCTAACTATGCATTAGGAGAAGCACTTGCATGGCAGCGAGATTGGCACAACGCGGAAGAATATTATCGTCGGACGATCAAATTGAACCCAGACTTTTTTGGAGCTTACGAGAAACTAGGAGACGTTTTATCTCGACGTATTTCACATCGATTCTACCCCTGGGTAAAAGACAATCTATTACAACCAGGGAGACTCGAAGAAGCGACTTTCTGTTACCAGAAGGCTATTCAGCTTAATCCAAGCAATTTTTGGAATTATTTTCAGTTAGGGAACGTCTTTTCAACCCAGAAAAAAATTAATGAAGCAATTCCTTACTATCAACAGGCCTGTTATCAAAAGCTGATTAAGACCAAGCCTGATTTAGCAAACTATTCCTGGCAGTTTGGTAGCTCACACAAGCCAGACTTTTTCATTTTGGGGGTCGGTAAAGCGGGCACAACTTCTCTGTATAAGTACCTGGTCAAACATCCCCAAGTTTTGCCTGCCCTACAGAAGGAAGTTAACTTTTTTAGTCACTATTTTGATGAAGGATTACCCTGGTATTTAGCTCAATTTCCCTGCGAAATTGAAGGGCTAAAGTTTTTAACTGGGGAGGCAACACCATGCTACCTTGCATTTCCTGAAGCTGATCAAAAGTTATTCTCCTTATTTCCTGATGCAAAACTCATCCTGCTCCTGAGAAATCCAGTAGATAGAACGATTTCTCACTATCATGATATTGTGCGGGCGCATTATGAAGAACGTTCTTTAGAGACCGCAATTTTTTCCGAATTAGAAATTTTGAAGGATGCTACAGAGGAAACTTTAACTGACGGTAGTTATTTCAGTAAGTCTTGGAGTTATGTCTTAAATAGTCTTTACGTGTATTCAATTAAAAGATGGACGAAGCTATTTCCTAAAGAAAATCTCTTAATTATAAAGAGTGAAGACTTGTACGCAAATCCTGCGAAGGTAGTAGCAGATACTTTCAACTTTTTGGGATTGCCTAACTACCAGCTCAATAAATATAAGAATTACTACCCAGGAGACTATAAGTCTCCTGTAAGTGAATCGTTACGGCGGACCTTAGCGGATTACTTCAAGCCACACAATCAGATGTTGGAAGAATATCTTGGTATTGAGTTTAACTGGAATTAGTCAGTGATACAAATCTCCCCTTAATTTGTTCTAATCCAAAAGGAGCTTCCGTGTCTAGCCACACTTGCGTCAATCTCTAGCTTCTTCCATAGAGGTAATAGAATGTTGCTAAGCTCTGGGTCAACGCCTACAAAGGCGTTAGGTAACAGAACATCGAATTTTTTGCCTTCTGCTAAGAGATAGGCTGCCAGCATGTACTGCTCAGAATAGTGTCTATCTTTCCACTGAGGCGGATAGTCAAAGGGTAGAAAGACATCATGAAATTCTACAAAAATGCCTCTCTTTAATCGAGGCAAAATATCTAAGAAAACGACCGCTACGTCTGAATTCATAAATAAACGATGAGAGTTATCAACGAATAGAAAATCTCCTTCTTCTAACTGCTCAAAAATACTAACATCAACATCCTCAATTGGTTTTCTAACCATCGAGTCGCAGATAGAGTTCACTTCGTCACGCGGCTGCGGATCAAAGGAAAAAATTTTGGTTCTTAAGTTGCCATCGGTAATTGCTCGTCTCGCAAACTTAGTAGAATTTCCCGATCCAATTTCAAAATATTGTCCAGGGTTACAGAGCCGTAGCAGGCAATAAAGCGCAGTTGAATCGCTTCCTGGAATCCAAGAATTAATCCAGGCAGGCTCTTTCAGATTGTCTTGATCAGGCACTTTAGGAAGTTTGAGTAAATCACTTTCATACTTCAGAAATAGATTCAATACTTCCTTATAGGACTGTCTGCGCTTATCAATAAGCTCGTGAAGTTTTGCATGGGGAGGCTTACCATATCCATATCGAGGCTGTGGATTTACTGGGTAGTCTAAAGTAATGTCCATGCGTTGTGAGTTATTTTCAGGTAAGTGAGGGTAAGTATACTTCCTAAGTAAGCGATATTGTAGAGTGTGTCAGGCAAAGCCGTAATGCACTGTGTTACAAAGCTTGATATGTTAGCAATAGCGTAACGTATCATCCATGAACTAAGCCTACTTATTTAAGTATTTTTTCTTGTTGGACAGAGCAAATTAAGTTTTGCCATTCTACTGAAGTAGTCAGGTAATAAGTATCTAGTTTTTCTCCTTTTTCAAGAGAAAATTTTGCAAAACTTTCTATCCAATTTAGAACCGCTTCCGTTCTTGAGAAGGGAATGTCTTTTATGGATGTTTTTAGTAGTTTGGACATTCCACTCAAATCACCCTGATGCTGTAACCGCCAAGCATTCCACACTATAGAGCCATAGGCGATGCGTTTGGCTAACTCTTGAATCCAAGATGGATCAAGTAAATCTGTCTCGTTCTCACCTTTAGTAGAGTCCTCACCAGACAAAGCTTGCTCAATCATGGCAATATGCTCCGCCAGCATTCGCTCTTCTTTGAACATTTTGGCGGCTCGTTGATGACACGCTTGACCCACAGAGGCGCGTAATTGTTTATCCCCAGCCCAAGCTTGAAGCGTATTGACTAACTCTCTAACGGTTCCCTCTGGATCTCTATTGGGATCGGGTAGTAGTTTGCCAGTGTCGCCAAGTTCTTCGGGAATGCCACTAACAGATGAGGCAATCACAGGCAATCCTTTTGCCATTGCTTCCATCACAGATAAAGGCATCCCTTCAGCTTTTGAAGGAAACACAAAAATGTCGCTTGCCGTGAGCAAATCAGGAATATCTGAGCGCTGTCCCAGGAATTTTACTCGCTCTGTAACGCCCAGTTTCCTAACAGACTCCTTGAGCTGCGATTCGATGTTGGAGTAGCGATCGCCCGTCCCCGTTCCCGCCCACAAAAAGTAAAGCTTTTCCCAAACATCAGTTTGTTTAAGCTGCTGAATTGCTTCTAATAGATACTGATGCCCTTTAACGGGTGCAAGGCGAGCGGAGGTTAAGCAGGCGATCGCTCCATCGGGCAATCCTAGCTGCTGGCGCAGTTTTCCTCGAATTGATGGATCGGGTGATTCAAAATATTTGGCGGGACGACCGTAATGGATGATCTGGATTTTGCTCTGAGGAATTCGATAGATTTGGTGAATTAGATCTGCATTCTCTTGAGAGACAGCTACTAAGGCTTTTGCCTGATTGTAATGATGAGAAACGGCGTCGGTATAATCTACTCCATCTCCATAGGAAAAGTTGGCGCATTCAGCATTAATGAACCCCAAAACAATCACGTAGGGGATACCTAACTGAATTGCAGTTTGCTTTGCTGCAAACGTGGAAAATGGCCAGCCATCGCTAAACACAATCAGGTCAGGCTTTGCTTCTCTAAAGATATTTTCGGCACTGCCGAGATCCTTGAGTGTGCGCGTAAAGTCTTGACCCGATGTAAAACCTAAATTGATTTGCTGAATGCCTAATTCTTGCTCCCGTTCAATTTTTTCATTGAGCGGTTTACCATGAGCATTAGACACCTGATAGCCCAAATTCTTGAGTTGACAAACCAGGGAATATTCGTACTGAGCTAAGCCCCCCTCTCCCGGATCATCACTATATAAAAGAATGTGTTTCATTAAAGTTGAGCTGAAGAAATAGGGTGGCGATCGCACTGCTTGATAACATGTATCACTCGCTGCCAGTCGGATGAATTAATCAAAGAGTATACATCTAACTCATAGCCATATTCAGCTGAAGCTGAGGTAAAAAGATTAATCCAGTTTAAGACAGTTTCAGTCGATGAAAGTGATGTGTAGTTTAAAGATTTCTCTAAACAGTTTGCCATCTCTTCGCTGCAACCGTCCCGATACATTCTCCAGGCAATCCAGACTAAGCTTTGATAGCGTTCTTGCGCTTTTAGTTGGCGAATTGAGTCTGGAACGTCAGCTCGATCAAAAAATTGATCCATGACGTTTTCCATATCGGTGCGTAGTCTGGAACCGCTCGACATCAGACTGTCAGAATGCTGACGATATCGGGCGTGAATTTGGCGTATCCAGGCAATTTCGCAGCCCATTAATGCCAGCCTGAGCATCCAATCTAAATCTTCTCCAATCGCAAAATCAGTATTGAAGCCATTAGTCCGCTCACACCAGTCTCGATGCACCATCAAGGCGCTAGGACGAGAGACTTTATAAAGTACCAGTGTGGCTAAATCGAGTTTGGGCGCGTAGTGCCACGGTTCTACAGTGGAAACAAATTTTCCTTGCTGGTCAATAATTTGCCAACCCGTTTTGACCATACCTACGGATGGATTGGCATCGAAGTAAGTAACCTGAACGGCTAATTTGTCGGATGAAAATAGATCATCTCCATCCAGGAAAGCAATCAGTTCACCCCTGGCTAATCGCATACCCCGATTACGGGCTGCTGCTGCTCCCTGGTTTTGTTGATAGACGTATTGAAGGCGATCGCCATACGCCTTTGCCACCTCCCGAGTTGCGTCTGTGGAGCCATCATCCACCACAATGATTTCGTAGTCGCTATAGGTTTGATTCAGTACGCTTTCGATCGTTTCAGCAATATATTCAGCACAGTTATAGGCTGGAATAATCACACTAACTCTAGGTGTTTTTTGAGTTAGAACGATATGCGTTAACTGCTTCCATTCGGGTAAGTTACTGAGTGCATGAGCGTCCAATTCTTCCCCAGAACCGAGTGCATAATCGCTGAAGGATTGCACCCAATTAGACACAGTTGCTGAAGGTGAATAGGGCGAATAAAGCAACGCACGACGCAGATATTCTGACATTTTGCTCAGTTGAGAAGTTTGGTAGAATCGCCAGCCTAGCCAAACTAAATAATTGTAATGGGCCCCTCTTTCTAGCTTAGAAATAGACTTAGGTAAGTCAGGTTGAGCAAAAAAGCTTTCATAAATTGCGTCAAAGGATTCTGCTTGCTTCAACACATTTTGGTGGCTGGTAGCGCTGCTGGAGTGCCGCCGATAGCCTAGAGATAGTTTCTCTATCCAAGCCGATTCACAGCCCATCGCAGCCAAACGAATTAACAGTTCTGCGTCCTCCGCATAGCTGAGCCGCGTGTCGAATGCGCCTGCTTCCAGCCATTTGCGCCGCAGCATCAGAGCGCTGGGCAGAACGGGTCGCCACAGTAACCAGGTTTCCAGGTTGAGGTGCGGCAGTCCTAGCCAGGGTTTATGTTCTGCAATGATGTCCTTGCCCTGTTCATCAACCATGTACCAACCGCTGGAGACTACACCCAACGAGGGTTTTGCTTCAAAGCAGGCAACCTGGTCAGCTAATTTGTCGGGAAGGAAAAAATCGTCTGCGTCCAGGAAAGCAATAAATTCACCCTTGGCTGCTTGAATGCCGAGATTACGGGCTGCCGATACGCCCTGATTTTCCTGGTGAATGTAGTGGATGCGGTTGAGATAGGGTTTGAGGACAAGCTGGGTCTGGTCGGTGGAACCGTCGTCAACAACGATAATTTCAGAGTTGCTGTAGGTCTGATTCAGGACGCTCTCGATCGCTTGAACGATGTAGCGATCGCAGTTATAGGTCGGAATCACCACGCTCACGAGCGGCATTCGTTGAGCAAGTTGACTAGCCATCTAATCACCCCAGCGGACAGCGTTTTCGGCACAAGTATCGCCCTAACTTTAGCCCATTCTCGCTGCAAAATCCTGAAAGTATGAGCAAAAGCCTGTGTTCTGAAATGTATCAGTGTGGCGATCGCCACCACAAGATTCTCTGATAACACTGAGAGCATGGGAAAGGCAAATAAATCACTCAAGCAGGTTCTAGAGACCTACAGCATCAGCCAAAGTCGGCTAGTTTTGGCTTCTGGCATTGATCGATCTACACTCTTTATGTGGCTGCATGAGCAGGAGGAACCTGCCCCAGAAACCATCGTTGAAATCGTCAAAGCTCTGAAGCAGATTAATCCTGATGCGGCTCAGCAGTTTATTCAGCTTTATCTAAGCTAAGCCATGAGTCTGGAACAAAATTTAGGATATTTCTTTTTTGATAAACGCTTGCTCAACCGAGCTTTGACCCGCAAAGCCTATGCACTGGAGCAAAAACAGCAGAACCAGATCCATGAAGATCAGGAAATTTATCGCACGCTGGGAGATAGCGTTCTAAAGACGGTCTTGACCGAATTTTTAGTGCGATCGGGCTGCAATTCCAGGCAAGAAATCACAACTAGAAGAATTGAGCTAGAGCGGGAAGAAAACTTGGCTCAGCTGGGCAAAGTTTTAGAAGTTGGGCTGTTTATTAAACTTGGAGTGGGTGAAAAGAAAATGCGGGCAAACGAGCAACCCTATGTATTAGCTGAAACGCTAGAGGCAATCATTGGCGCAGTTTATTTAGACGGGGGATTTAGTAACGCTAGAGGGGTAGTCAAAAAAATATTTCAGAATGATTTTCCAGATGAGGTTTGAAGGCTAAAGTTTGGAGAGGGCGATCGCCACCATCGCTTAACGTTTAAGACGATGTCTGGAGAGTCTTAACTTATTCAAGATTACTTGTAGGGAACGAAGCATTTGGGCAAGATCTTTTGCTCTTTTAGGCGATCGCTTGCCGAATGCTTCGCCCTTACACAAGGAATTAGCTACTTCTCAGGCATCCTCTAATTGCCTCGGGTTAAATTTTCCTGGGGAAAATTTAACCCAAAGCTAAAAACGTAGATAACTCTAAATTCTTGTCGGATAGATTCAACCCTATTTCTGGGATTTGCAGGTCAACACAGAGCCAGCACCCAGCATTCCAAACACAAAAAGCCCAAGCAGGGAAGCAGGCTCAGGAACTGGCTCAGGAACTAACTCAGGGCTAAAGAGCAACGCTTGCCGATTTCTGATAGCAGGCGTATTAAAAGAAAACTGAAGTAGCTCACCTGTTCGGTCACCAAGCGTATTACGAATACCAACAGTTGCCCCATTTCCAAATGCTTGAGAGTCTTCAGAATCTACATCTAAATAAGAAAATAAAATTTCATTACTTCCTTCAAACAGAACGGACTGAAAAGTAATAGCGCTTGGAGAATCAGGAAAAGCTTCGGCTAAGTTCCATTGAGTGATGAAGCGCCGTTGTCCTGGATTGCCTAAAGTTTGAAAATAGCCAGCATCTGTACCAGGAGAAGAGAATCGCCAGTCATCCCATAAGGGTGCGATGCTCGGCAATTCTTCAAAGGGTCCTCTGCCTGGTAGGTCTGGAAAAGGTACGTTAAAGTCGATGTTGTCAAAATCGCCGTTTGATCCATCGAACGTTAGAAGTCCGTTGGGACTCCAGGAAACGCTGGTGAAGTCTTGCCCAAAGAAATTAAACGTGAATCCTAGATCTGCGGAAACTGTCTGATCATCAGCTCCCTCCAGTACACGAGTTCCTGTTGTAGAAATATCTTCAAAGACAAACGGAACTTCGGTAACTGAATAGTCGACGTCACTAGAGGGAAACGTATCGATAGATAACTCATAGTCACCCAACTGTAAATGATCGCCGACAAAAGAAATATCTGCAAATCCAGTTAAACCTAAATTGATATTTCCGCTATCAGGTACTATTCCAGCAATTCTTGAGAGAGGTTCTGCTCCCCCATCGTCATCTAGCCCTAGAAGATCACCTTTATCATCTAGAAACCCTAAAAACGAGTCAAAATTACCTTGAGTGACCTCTGCAACGAAGCCTGTACCAGCCTCAAAGCCTGGGAACTTAAAAAAGTCTATATCACCAGGACTTATAGAACCATTTACGCTTGCTGTGTTAGACGGCAAAGTTTGCCGATCAGTAAAAGAATTATTGGGTTCAATTTCAGGAATTCCGTAGGCTGGATAAGCGGATAAAAGGGAAATTGCAAAGCATATCTGTGGTAAGAGAATCTTCTTCATGATTTCTATCTCCAGATGGATGTTGCCTATTACTCGTAACAGCTTCCTCAGGGAGTTAAGCTCAATAATCAGTAGTAAGGTTATCTATTGATTTGAGGAAAGTATTAGATGCAGGCAACATCTTGGTGATAAATAATAAAAACACTGTTACTCGTGAAGCTTTTGTAAAATCCTGGCTTTCCTCGCTCAACTTCACCCATTTTGAGCGATAGAGCTTTTATTAAAATTTGGCTTTCAACTTCTAGTGAGTTTGATGCCACTCTGCTGCTTTCTGTCGGATTTCCTGTAGCTCTGCGGGGGATATCTTATCGAGGTTCGCCAGAATGAAGTTCATTCTTCCCTGAGAGTTTAATTTGTCACGGTGACGAGCGAGGAAATCCCAGTAAAAGAAATTGAACGGACAGGCTTTTTCACCTGTGCGATCGCCTGCCTTGTAAACACATCCCTTACAGTAATCGCTCATTTTGTTGATGTAATTGGCTGAGGCGGCGTAAGGCTTTGAGGCGAGAATGCCGCCATCGGCAAATAGACCCATACCAATCACATTCGTCTGCATCACCCAATCGTAGGCATCAATAAAAGCAGAGTGAAACCAGCTTTCAACCTCTTGAGGTGACAGCCCGGCAATTAGTGAGAAGTTACTTAATACCATCAGTCGCTGAATGTGATGAGCATAGCCTAAGTTTTCTACCTGCTTCAGCGTTTGATGTAGACAATTCATATCGGTTTTGTCTGCATCCCAAAAAAACTCTGGTAGAGGTTGAGTATGGTTAAACCAGTTGCGTTGAGGGTAGTCATCTTCCACATAGGTATACAAGCCATGCATGTACTCGCGCCAACCCAAAACTTGGCGGATAAAGCCCTCCGCGCTATTCAAATCTAAATCATGCTGATAAAAGGCCCGTTCCGCAGCCCGAATCACTTCTAGCGGCTGCAATAATCCCAGATTCAGATATGGGGAAAGCAGCGCGTGCCACATCGTTTCTTCGCCTGTCACCATTGCGTCTTGATAGGGTCCAAAGGTTGGTAACCTTTCCTGAGTAAATACTTCCAGCACTTGTAGCGCTTGCTGACGGGTTACGCCCCAGCGGAACGGTTCAACGTTGCCGTAGGTGGAAATTTTTTCGGACTTAACCCAATCGATTACTGATTGAGTAATATCATCCGGTTCAAACCAAAGAGGAGTAGGGGTTTTGAGTCTACTTTTGGGTGGTTTGCGGTTTTGTTTATCAAAGTTCCACTCACCTCCAGTGGGTTGGCTACCCTCCATCAAAACCTGAAAGCGTTTGCGTCCTTCTCGATAAAAGAATTCCATTAATAGGTTTTTTCGCCCTTTTGCCCATTTCCTAAACTCCTCTTTTGTCCAGAGAAAGTGATTGTTGGGGATAAAGGTGAGTTTGCAGGGCAACTCTAGGGATTGAATCAGGTGAAGAAAAGGGCGATCGCTTGGCATCATCACCCGCAACTCAGTGACACCATTTGCTTTCACCCATTGATTTAAAGGTGTTGCAAAATCATCTGCACTCTCATAGGCAACTGACCAGCCCGCCTGCCGCAATTCTTCGGCAAAGTGACGCATTGCTGACCAGACCAACACTAGTTTTTGCTGATGGTAAGGGCGCTGCTGTGCCCAATTTCGGGACTCAATCAGGATAACGGGCGATCGCTCTTCCTCAACGCAGCTTTGCAATGCTGCTTGCTCCATCCAAAGCTGGTCGCCCAATACCCAAATTCCCGTCGTCATATTCAATGCATTACCGCTAGTAACCTCTTGATTCTAAAAGCTTCAGCAATGATAAGGATGGGGTATTGCTTAACGGAGGTATATTTTGAACCCAAAAGCTACGATGTCCCATTAAAAACAGGCTTAGATCCAACAATAGACAGGGATTGGTATAGTGTTGTAGGTTGCACAGATTGCAAGTTACTGTAGCCCGTGCATCTTTATTCAAATTAGTATTAATGCTTCTATGGTTCAGGAATGGCATCGCGAAGAGTACACGATTAGCACCGATCGTCAACGGCTTGATCTGCAGGAGATCCATAACTTTTTGGCGAATCATTCCTATTGGGCGATCGGTCGCTCTTTTGAAGCAGTCAAAAAGTCTATTGATCACAGTTTGCCCTTTGGAATCTATCGAGATACGCAACTAGTTGGTTTTGCGCGTGTCCTGACAGACTATGTGACTTTTGCCTATCTTGCAGATGTTTTTGTTGTAGAATCGTTTCGGGGAAACGGTTTGGGGCAATGGCTCGTTGAGGTGATTTTGGCTCATCCAGAGCTTCAAAGTTTGCGACGATGGCTGCTGGTGACTCACACTGCTCAACCGTTTTACCGCAAATTAGGTTTCACGGAACTTGAGCATCCAGAGCAACATTTGGAAAAACCAGTCCTTAAAACAGATATCAGGCTCCCTTAAGCAGTTGCCAGCACTGTTGGGCGATCGCCCAATCTTCCTCAGTGTGAATCACTAACACTCGTACCGCTGAATCAACGGTCGCAATGTCCTGATCGACTGGGGAGTGAGTGTTTTTCTCAGCGTCTATGTTTAAGCCTAAAAAGGTAAATCCTTCACAGGCAGCCGCCCGAATTGCAGCGGAGTTTTCGCCTACACCAGCGGTAAAAATGAGAGCATCCAACCCGCCCAAACTAGCTAACATTGCGCCAATCGAGGAACGTAGGCGATGGACATAGATATCAAATGCTAGCTGAGCACGAGTGTTGCCTTGGGCGATCGCCTGATCAATCTGCCGCATATCTGCCGATATGCCAGAAACGCCCTTTAGCCCCGACTCTTTGTTTAACATCTGATCCATCTGGTCAACGGTGTAGCCTTCCTGACGCATCAGGTGAATCAAAATACCCGGATCAACAGAACCAGAGCGGGTACCCATCATCAAGCCTTCGAGCGGCGTAAAGCCCATAGTCGTATCTATACTGTGCCCATCACGGATAGCGGCGAGAGAACAACCGTTTCCCAGATGGCAGGTAATTAAACGCAGATCTTTGAGATCTCGCCCTAAGACGTGAGCTGCCCGCCCAGCGCAATATTGATGACTGATACCGTGAAACCCATAGCGCCGAATTCCCTGCTCAAACCATTTATAAGGGATCGGATAGGTTGCCGCAGCAGCAGGGATTTGAGCATGAAATGCAGTGTCAAAGACAGCAACTTGAGGAATCCGATTGCCCAGGGTTTTCTCGATCGCCTCAATTCCCTCCAAGTTAGCTGGATTGTGAGCAGGAGCCAGAGAAATGAGTCGGGCGATCGCCTCTTTCACGGGCTTGTCAATCAACACACTTTGCTGATACTCCTGTCCGCCATGTACAACTCGATGCCCCACCACATCGATCTCAGAAGGCTGGGTAATTACCTGGGTTGAGCCGCTCCAGAGCGTATCCAGCACATGAGCGATCGCCGCAGCCCGATCTGCCGAAATTTCGGTTTGCAGCGTTTCCCCTTTCGCCGTTTGGACCTCGATTTCTGCAAACCCTGAGTGATGAGTCCAATCGACCTTTGCTTCCCACAATGGCAACGGTGATTGGTTGGGTAGCCCGTCATCCGCTATCTCGTATAAACAGCTCTTTTGGCTACTCGACCCAGCATTGAGAACCAGAATTTTCATAGTAGACCTACTCCACAACAAGAAAGGGATAATCAGGAGCAAGTCACTCTTGATTCAACGACTCACTGTAGTTAACAGGGACATTTGACGCTGCATGACACAAATATTGTCCTGCTCCCAACACCAGTTTAAAGAAGATAGTTGTACCTGGGATGCCTCTCTATGAACAGTGAAATCGCTTCTAAATCCGACTGTTTGTCCGGGTTGGATGACTTCAGATGGAAAGACCAGAGAACCTATTCCTCCTCCCATGACGTTTCTGCCGGAGTAACCGTAGCTTAAGCCTGCTGCTCTGACCGCTTGATCGCTGTTATTGGTCAGGCAACCAACTAAAAAATCACCATCCGGCTCAAACCCATCTCGATAAAACTGGAGCTTGTAAAAATTCAAACAATTGTGAAGCGATCGCCCAATCCTCTATCTCAACTCGACTACCTTAGAGGTAAGGGGATTGAAGTCTGTGAAAGCTCGGAAGGACAAGTAAAATCAACAGATCTGTCTTTTGGAGGAGAAAGCTAATAGCTGAACCCAACTGTCGAAAGAAGTAGCGAGTCTCTCTTTTGGGATACAACCACAAGTAGGCTCAAGGGCAACACTACAGGGATGCAAACGGCAATGTCTAGTCACTATGGGGTAGTTGAGAGTACTGCAAATCGAGAGATGAATTTGAATGAAGTTCCTGATAGACAGACATCCGTTAACGATGTAGAAATGCCCGTACAGGGGCTTTGGGCAGCACCGGTCGTATTGATTGCTTTAGCTGGAATTGTGCTGGCTTTGAGGCGATCGCTCATCTGGAAACTGACGCACAGTTACGTTCCTCCTTCTCCAAAATTAAAGCAATTACCCTGCTCAAACTGTCGCTTCTTTGGCTCCAATCCTTACCTTAAGTGTGCGGTACATCCAGATAAAGCACTAAAAGCAGAAGCCATGACCTGTTCTGACTATTGGGCGCAGGATAGCGACCGATTTTCTCGTTAAAGAGAAATACCTTCTCCGAATGCAATATCGACTGAACTATCGCCCCTATAGCCGTCGTTTTCGACAACCGTTACTCACTAGTCATGGTCTGTGGAGCGATCGCCAGGGGATTTTGCTGCAACTGACTGATGCTGAAGGGCAAGTTGGACTAGGTGAAATTGCCCCGATTGAATGGTTTGGCAGTGAGAGCTTATCTCAGGCGTTGGCGTTTTGTCAGCAGCTACCTGAGCAAATTACGATAGACACTATTTTCTCGATTCCAGATAGTTTGCCTGCCTGTCAGTTTGGCTTTGAGTCTGCCTGGGAAAGTTTGGATGACAGCAGTTTGGCAAAATCCAATCCTACCCTCACCTACAGCAGCCTTTTACCCACAGGAAAAGCTGCTCTGTCTGCCTGGGAGCCGCTTTGGAGTCAAGGGAGCCGCACGTTTAAGTGGAAAATTGGTGTAGCGCCTGTAGTGGAAGAATTACAGGTGTTCACTCAACTGGTACATGCTTTACCTTCCACTGCCAAACTGCGACTTGATGCCAATGCAGGACTAAACTGGCAGCAAGCCTGTACCTGGCTAGAGGTAGCTGATAGCGTTGGAGTTGAATTTTTAGAGCAGCCTTTACCCGTTAGTCAGTTTGACCAAATGTTGAAACTGAGCGATCGCTTCCAAACGCCGATCGCTTTGGATGAATCGGTCGCTACGCTAGCGCAAATGCAGCAGTGCTATCAGCAGGGTTGGCGCGGAATTTTTGTTGTGAAAGCAGCGATCGCAGGCTCTCCAGGTCGTCTGCGTCAGTTTTGTCGAACCTATGAGCCTGATGTGGTGTGGTCGTCCGTGTTTGAGACGGCGATCGCCCGCCGTTTTATTGAGACAAAGCTAATTGCGGATCTCCCACCTCCCTCCAGAGCAATCGGTTTTGGCACTGAACATTGGTTCACAGAAGATTGGCAAGCGTCTTTTGAGAATGTATCTTTTCAGAAGTAGTAGCCCAGTGAAATCTTATGCTTCCCCTAACCTATTTGCCCCATCAAACCGCAAATGACTGGTTAGGTGGATGTGATAGTGAGAAATTTGCAGAACTGGTTACACAGTCTTTAGCAGAATTACACTCACTTAAGGCTTCAGGTAATTTACCTAAACTTTTGTTAGTTGAGCCAGATCCAATTCAATTTTTGGCTCGCTTTATTGCCGCTTGTAGTGCAAACTGTCCCGTCTTTTTGAGTAATCCTGACTGGGTTAAGGCAGAGTGGGAACAGGTTCTGAGCCTGGTTCAGCCCGATTTAATTTGGGGAGAGGCGGAAGTAACTTGCAGTTTATCTGCTTTCTCAGATATATCCCTCAAAAAACCTACACCCAGCTCAACTACAGAATTACATCCTGATCAAGCAGGATGGATCATGATTCCAACAGGTGGATCGTCCGGTAAAATCCGGTTTGCGATTCACACCTGGCAAACGTTAATGGCTGCGGTGCAAGGGTTTCAGCAGTATTTTCAGACGAATCAGATCAATTCCTTTTGTGTATTGCCGCTTTATCACGTGAGTGGGTTGATGCAATTCTTACGCTCATTTACCACGGGGGGAAAACTGGTGATTGTGCCTTTTAAAGGAATCGAAAGAGAAACGAGAGAAATTGAGCCGGCAGAGTTTTTTATCTCTCTAGTACCAACTCAACTCCAGCGACTATTACATGATTCTCATTTGAGAGACTGGCTTACACAGTTTCACACTGTGCTGTTAGGAGGTGCTCCAGCCTGGGCTGAACTGCTGCAAGTTGCCCGAAAGCATCAGATTCGGCTAGCTCCAACCTATGGCATGACCGAAACGGCGGCTCAAATTGCGACGTTAAAGCCAGATCAGTTTTTGGCAAATCAGAGTCACTGTGGAAAAGTTTTACCTCATGCTCGGATCACTATCTGGGATGCCAACCTGCCTTTAGGAGCAAACCAATTAGGTCAAATCACAGTTCAAGCTGATTCCCTTGCCTTGGGTTATTACCCTGAACCGGGTTTTGGAGAGACATTCAGGCTAGATGATTTGGGTTTTTTGGATGAGCAAGGCGAATTACATGTCGTCGGGCGAAACAATGACAAGATTATTACGGGTGGAGAAAATGTATTTCCAATTGAGGTAGAGGCAGCAATTCGGGCAACGGGATGTGTTGCAGATGTAGCAGTGCTGGGGCTAAACGATCGCCATTGGGGACAAGTCATAACCGCAGTTTATATCCCAAAGAATTCAGCCATTTCAGCGGATAGGGTGCGGCTCGCCCTGAGCGATCGGCTCAGCAAATTTAAACAGCCTAAATACTGGATCGCCGTCAAATCTTTGCCCCGTAACGCTCAAGGGAAGATCAATCGAGAGCAGCTACGCCAAATCGCTGTTGATTGGTTGGCTACTCGCTCCACTGATCCAGCCAGTGAATGATTTCTGCTGACAAAGGACTGCGGGTTCTGCTAGCCGAATCAATGCAAACGTGTCTGCTCAACGCTCTTGATAGGCTGGCAGACGGGACGGATAGATCAGGTGAACTGTTAGCCTTCGCCGCAAATAGGTGATAAGTAATTTCAAATTCGTCTGGCTTGGTTTGTTTGGGCTGCATTTGGATAGCGAGGCGATCGCCACAAAACATCGGGCGGAAAAAATCGACACTCGCATGAGCGATCGGAAATGCAGTTTTTGCTTTACCAAAAAATTGTTTCAAATCAACGCCTGCTGCTGCCAGAGAAGCTTCATAAGCCTCATGGCACATTGATAAAACGTTAGTAAAATAAACGACTCCAGCCGCATCCGTATCTCGGAAAAACACGGTTCGCAAATAGACAAATGCCATAAGTGTTAACCTGAAGAGTAACTTAAGCCTTGCAATTTAAGCCTTGCAATGGCTTTTGTGAAAGGTCATATAGGTCGGGGTGTTCAATTACAGCAGTTGTTGTAAACCTGTTGATAGGAAAATTTACTCATGCGGTTTCATAAAATTGGTTCTATTAGCCTAATCACGCTGTTGATGACCTTACTCATAGGTGGACTTGGCAGCGTTGCTCTGTCTCAAAAACAGCCCAGTGGGTTAAGCGGAAATATGATAAAGACGATCGCTCCTTCCGCTCAAACTCTGCCCAACACAAAGCAAAATCAGAGCAATGAGCAAATAATACTAGATATTCAAGGCGCACTTGAAGAAGGAGATCTCGTGTTGCCTCAAGACGGTAGTCTTTACGATGAACACACCTTTGAGGGGCGGGCCGGACAGTCTGTAGCGATTGATTTAGAGAGCGCTGACTTCGATACATTTCTCATCTTGCTCGACCCCCAAGAGCGAATTGTCGGGCAACATGATGACGTGTCCCAAGACAATTTCAACTCCACGCTAAACGTTAGCCTACCTGTTGATGGCACTTACACCGTGATTGCAAACGGTTTTGACAGCAACAGCAGGGGTCGATATCAGCTCCTCATTAGAACGCCCACTCAGTCTGCCAGTCAATAGGCTAGCGTATCTAGTTAGCCACCGCTACGAGAAGCTGATGATTTTGGGGTGGCATGGAGTATTCTAGTTCACCCCAGGTCAGCAGATTGAAACACAAGAGCGGGATGCTTGATGTGAACATCCTCATTCAAACACAGTTGCCTAATAATGGCTTCAACCTGTCTCACTTCAGCTTCGTTGCCATCAACCAGCACTACATATTCATATCGGGAAGGGCAAGAAAGCTCTAAGAGGGCATTTTGTCGGGCAAGGCGGTGACAAGCTCTCGTTTCGAGTAAGCCACAACCCGTTGCCCCAATTCCGGCACCTGCAATCATTCCTAACAAGGTTGCTTGAGCCGTTCCAACTGCAAGAATTAACCCAATTCCAGGAATAGCCAAGAAGCCAAGCCCTGCCATGCAGCCTCCTACAGCCCCCAATAGCGTACCTGCTAGGGTTGCACCTGTGACTCGTGCCTGAACTTCATCTTCAGCCCTGGCTTGCAGGTTTACTTCATTAACCTGCTCGTCTGCGTTTAACGCAACAACGGAAAGGTAAACGTTAGAAAAGCTAAACTTTTTCAGCTTATTAATAATTTGTTCTGCATCTTGAAAATGAGTAAACTTGGCAACTGGACGCGGACTAGGGGCATAGACCATTTTTCCCTCCTGTGTGGTACACAGAGATAATATTGGTGCAGATTTGTGCAGAGCTATACAGAACTAGCAAAACCTGCCACAGTCGATGACGTATGACGTGGGGGCTTTTGGGTAGCCCATACTTTTAGTAAATAAAACTTTCAGCTAGCCAGCTAAATAGGTTGACAAAAATCAAAATAAAAAGAAATTTTTTAACAATCTGCTATCCAGCATGAAGCAACTCATAACGTTTCTCTAAAAAGAGACTACAGATGGAAGGGCACCCCGCTCAGCGGGGTGCCCTTCCATCTGTAGTCCTAATTTTTGGAATTGGTATAAGGTTATGAAATGCTTA
>NZ_JACJPC010000033.1:0-17268 GCF_014695875.1 Leptolyngbya sp. FACHB-541
GAATCAGCCTTCAAAGTCATTTACCTAGCCATCCAGAATATTTCCAAAAAATGGACGATGCCGATTCGAGACTGGAGACCTGCTCTAAATCAGTTTGCAATTATGTATGATGACCGCTTTCCTCTCTAAATTTAGATCTTTGACACAGATCTATTTACATACCCAACGTAATTCGATAAAGCCAAGGTGGCAGACTACCGGAAGGGAGTAGTTTGTCGTGCTCCTGTTGGAATGCTGATGCAACTTTATCCAGCTCACACTTGGAGCGATCGCCTCAGCCCCTAACCCTTAACTTTATTCCTGTTTCAAACAGGAGAATTCCAAACGCTTGCGGCGATCGCCCTAATCTTTAACATCAAATCCTCAACTCCTTGCGCGTGGGAACTTCTAGGCGTACTCAATTGGCTGTTGCCATGTCTGAGCCTCAAGTTCCTGAGCAAGATTTATCCCCCCCGAACTGCCCTACGGATTGCCCCAACCGCCAGTCGAAGTCAGCGGAAGAACTTCGCGCTCAACGGCTGGGGTTAGAGATAGCGGCGATCGCCCTCACCCTATTTATCGGTGCCTGGGTTGGGCGTGGTTGGCTGGAGCGAAAAACGCCGACCGTGTTTGAGATTGGGTTTGCGATCGCTTGCGTATATTTAGCAAGGGTCGATCCAAAGGCGGCTAAGGCGGTGTCTGCACGGGCTGTAGGTCGATATCTGGCAGCCGACACGACATCGGAGCAGTGATGAATGAATGGTGGAAAAGATTCAGACGTTGGATCGAACGACTTCTCGGAATCCAACAACAGCGACCAGGAATCCGAGTCATCAAGACCTGGACAACCAAATTTGGAACCCTCCACAGACTTGAGCGAAACGTCACCGGAGCCGTCGCAACCTACCGATTTATCCCTGCCTACCAGCAGCGATATGACCTTCTCATTACCTGCGACCAACTTAGACGGGCAGTCTCTGCCAGCTCTCGAAAACGCAGAACCACTAGTGAGGGAAGTGTTGACCCATCTTGGAAGCTCGCATTTGCCTCTGCCAGCCATCCGACACCATCGCATATTTTTGCGGTGGTTAAAGTGGCGCGCCTCCCAGATTCGCGCACAAAATCAATTGAAGTTCGTGTTGAGCGGGCTTATTTTGTCGATTTCATTGGCGTGCGGGTCTATGCACCGCCCGACTACCATGCCCGACTCATCAGCGCTGATATCGCTCAAGAACTATTGATGAAGCACGCTGACGAGATTGTTTGGGAGAAGGTAATTCACGAGAAAGCCGAATTACACGCCCAGAGCAATCACCAAAGCCTCTATCGCTCACGGTCTAAATCATGAGAAGTTTACTGTTCCGCTATGGGTTAATCATTGCCCTGACTGCTGTTGCCGTTGCCCTGAAACAACCTCTGGGCTTGGAGGCTTACCCGTTTAGCTTGCTCTATTGGGTGATTGTGGCTGGAGCGTGGGCTGATGATTTGCGGGGTGGCTTGTTTTCGGTGGGGTTGGCGATCGCCATCGGCTCTCATGGTGGGGCTTCCGCTAGTCGCTGTTTCTGGTTTGCAGCGGAGGCGATCGCCATCGTTATCGCAATGGCAATGCGCCGGCAGGCACTAGTTCAACGAACCTCAATTCAGCAGCAGAGTGCGGTAAAGAACGACTTCTTCGATAAAGCCTCCCATGCGATGAAGGGGCACATCACCCACATGAGATTGGCGATCGACCTGATTCAACAGAAGCTTAATGGTGCAGCGGCTGTAGGAGACTTACTAAATCTGTTGGATCAGGAGTGTGAGCAGCTTACTGCTCTGGTTGTCAGCATCTTGAAGGTTCAGGAGCTTGAGCTAAATCTCAGCGAAGTCAGGTATCAACCAGTGTCGTTGGGTGCCTGGTTAGATGAACAGGTGCAAATTTATAAGTCTCTAGGCGATCGCTCAAATCTGCAAATCGTTAATGAAGCAGACGACTTACAAATTTCGACAGACCCGAACCTACTTGAAGGGATTGTGTCTGAGCTCCTGTTCAATGCCTGCAAATACACGGCTCCAGGCGGCAAGATTAAACTGACGACGGAGCGGACTGGTAAAGCGATAGCCATTACCGTTGCTAATACAAGCCCTGACATTCCTGCCGAAAACTTGGAGCGGTTATTTGAACGCTTCTATCGGGGGCGAAATGACAATCGGGGAAGTGGGTTGGGGCTGGCGATCGCTCTGAAGCAAGCTGAAGTTTTGGGTGGCACTATCACCGCAGAAAGCAGCAACGGCTGGGTGAAGTTCCGAGTGTTGCTGCCCTGATTGGGGACAGTTGAGGACATTGTTCAATTTAGCCAAACATCTATATTGAATTAGCAACAATGCACCAATGAACTAATAAGCATAAGTAGTTTTGCACCATAGTACTATGGTGCAAAACTACTTAACTACTTAAGTCCTAAAAGGTTTTTAGTCTTGGTCATGAGAGACTTGATATTGCCGACTTTCGTGCGGCGTTCCACTCTAGACCGAGCCTCTTTCAAGACCTGCCGCATGGTTCCATCTTTGTCTTTGCAGGTGACGTAGAAGGCTTCAAAAAGGGTTTCGGGCGTAATCTTGTTGCTCCGGCAGAACGTCTCTATCTCCTCAAGGATTTCCGTTTCTAGCCGAACGCCAACCTTCTTATCGGCGATAGTTGGGTAGGTTGCCAGCTCCGCCTCCCATGCTGCTAACTGGTTCTCTAGGGTTGGAGGAGGTGAGGCTGGCTTTGGAGCAATTACCGCTTCCTGTTGCTGGTCAGCTTCGACAGTTAGGTTGGGCATTTCACTAAGGGGTTGGGTCAACGGGTCAGGTCTGGAAGAAACCTTGACAGTAGGCTCTTGGGCTTCTTTCCTGATTTTGTCTAACAAACTCATTTCAGTGCTACCTCAGCTTGTGCGGGGATTTGCTCGGCGTAGGGACCGAGTAAGTGTTTAATGCGTTGAATCAGGGTAATGAGGGGATATTCAAGACCGGGTTGCCCCAAATCTCGCGGCAGAACTTGATCATTGATTGCTCTTTTGTAGACATCGCTCTCTAGCAGGTGAGGCAACATCTTTTCTGAGCCGGCTATCTCCTCCATAACTTTCATGCTGTTTTTGGTCGTGCCCGTTGGGTGCAACCCAACCCACTTCCCTCTGAACGGGATGACTCCCGCCAGAAAACCTTGTGGAGATTCAGCCTGGTAGTCCTGGATTAGTTGGAGAGTTCGAACTAGCGACTGAACCCCTTTAACGTTCGCCTCGGCTGGCACAACCCAGGCGTTCCCAGATCCCAAAGAGGTTAGCGCCAAGTGCGATCGCTCTGGAGGTGGGTCGATAATGACAATTCCAAAATTGTTCACGACCCGCTCATCGGGCGAGATACCATCGACCCCAACTTGATAGAGTCGATTCCGTAGCAGTGGTACGCTCTTTCCAGAAGCGGCTAGGAAGTGGTTCGCACTCTCTAGATCTTCTGTGGCAGGAATCAGAAATAGGTTGTCATCCCCTGGAACGGTGTGAATCGCGTTGAGGAGTTTCAACCGCTTCTCCGGCTTGGTGAAGACATCAATTAAGCTGGGGCGATCGCCAGGGTCAACGCCCAAGAAAGCGGTCAAGCTTGCTTGAGGATCAGCATCCACAAACAATACTGGGATGCCACATCTCGCAAGAATTCGACCCGTTATAAGAGCAACAGTGCTTTTGCCCTGCCCTCCTGCAAGACCCAACGGAACAAGAGTCGGAGCTTCATGCTGTCCCATGAGTGGATTACCTCAAAAGAGGTAAGGAGTTAAATTACTTTAGTAGCTTAGTTCAAATTTGCTTTAGTGCAATAGTGCTTTAGTGCAAAAGTTATCTTGCTCAAAACAAAAGCCCTCTCCTGAGGGCTTGAGGAGCTATATCGCTGACACTGAGCTTAAGCTTCGGTGCCATTACCTGAGACTTTTTCCTTGAACAGCTTACCAGCCGTGAAGGCTGGGACGGTTGTAGCGGGAATTTCCATCACTTCGCCAGTCTTCGGATTGCGACCTTCACGAGCTTTGCGATCGCGCTTCTCGAAGGAGCCGAAGCCCACCAGCACTACTTTGTTGCCTGCCGCAACTGCGTCCTGAATCGCCTCAAAGGTGGCAGTTAGAACCGTATCTGCCTGCTTTTTGGTGACTCCTGCCTTCTCCGCGACGCTATCCACCAGTTCGCCTTTGTTCATCGCCTGACCTCGAATTGTTCTAGGCGTTGATTTTACTGGATCTCACTGGTTTTAGAGCGATCGCCCATTTAATCTTCCTGATCCTCCCCTTCCTCAAACGGGGGAACCTTGCCCTCTTCGATAGCGCGATAAATACACTGCTTGAGGCAGTAAGCAGCCTGCTTCGCAGTGGAACGATCTTCCTGCTTGGCAAGCACTTCCAATCGATCGATAAAGCTTTTAGGCAGCGGAACAGACAGTCTTCGCTCTGGGGACATTAGGTCAATATTCACAACATTATTGCCAATAATTTTAGCCATCTGCTGCGTCACTCCTAAAAAATGCTGCATTTTGCAGTCATTATGCTGCATTATGCAGCAAATCTGTTAACCTATCACTCAAGAGGTGAGACGAGTTCATACCTCGCGCCACCTCTTCACGCGAGGTATTAAGAGGAAATCATGGCTAAATCAGTGGCAGTTTCGATCAGGGAACTGGTTGCCTTCCTGCCCAACCCAAAGCCGTATGAGAAAGACCTAACTCAGCGGCTGGTTGGTGAGCATCGCCTGCTTAGGCAGGTGGGTGACCAGAGCATTGAGATGAAGATTGAGATTGATTCGCTTCGTCTATTGCCCGAGGGCTCAGGGTTGGTGCAGTATGCGATCGCTAGGAATCTGCTGGACACCGAGCATGGTGGGACGGCAGCATTCTTCGATTGCGGTCGCACGACCGTGATCAGCTACATCGTGGATATGAACGGCAGCAAACCTCAGATTGCTTGGGCTTCCCGCTCTGCACCCGAATATGGGCTAGAGCTGTTGCTAGGAATGATTCAATCTGAGTTGAAACGCAGCTCACCATTCATGCAGGCAATTAGCGGACGTGACCCGAAGCTTGCTCTGCTCAATAAGGGGATTTGCGACGGCACATTTGAATACGGCAACACCGGCTTCAATTTTGAATCGATCTACCAGCGGTGCGCTAAGCCCTGGCTGAAGAACTTTAAAGACCAGGCTGATACGAACTGGCGGCAAAGCAAGCAAGGTTGGTTAGATGACCTCAATCAGCTTGTGTTTGGTGGTGGGGCAGCACCGATCGCCAATGTCTGGGCTGAGGATCAGGAGTTGAATGAGGATGGCTGGATCAAGGTCTTGCCAGAATCGCAGATTGCTAATGTCTTGGGCGCTGTTGGTTCGGGGGGTAATGGCTTAGTTTATGCCGTTGACCCAGGTAGCTCGACTGTCAAGATTGCGGTCAACAATGGCTTAGAAACCAAGGTTACGAAGATTGCCAGCGTTCACCTTGACCTGCCAGCGGACTATGAAATCTTGCCGGGAGAGATCAATAGTGAAAGTTGCGCCATCAACTATCTAGAAGGTTGCTGTGAGCCATTCCGAGTAGTCGTCGGTTCGTCTGCACCGCAGATGTCGAAGATGGCGAAGGAGACGATTGACGATGACAAAGGGGCGATCGCTCACAAACTGATTCTGGCTTCAATTGCTCCACCGGAGGGTTTGAGATCTGCAACACCCCCCGAACTAGAGCCAGTCATCGCAGTTCCTAACCCAGAATTTCAGACTAATGGTCGCCCCCGGAGATCTAGGGCGAAAGTCTAATGCCAGCCGGATTAGACGGGGATGGACAACCTTGCAAATCCAAGGTTGATGTCGAGGCTGAGCAAGTGGCGATCGCCCTTCAAATTGCTGAGAAGCTGGGTTTGAGCAACTTAAAGGAAGCGACAAACCTAACGCTCAAGCTTGGTGGAGGGCTGCTGTTGAAGCTGCTAGAAGACTTTGATGAGATGGCGCTATTAGTGCTGTTGAAGCAGGTTAAAAGCGGTTCTGTTGGGGATGTTCAACAGCAGCTAATTAGCACGATCAAGGCGGTTGAACCATTACCAGAAGTAGCCTCTAAAGTGCGATCTCACAGAGATACCCTCAAGGGGTCGCCGCAGCTAGTGCCCATCCCCGAAATAGAGAGTCCTGAAAACGTTCAACCAACTCTTCCAAAGAAAGAGTCAAAGGCGGATAAGTTTAGTCGTTTGTAGAGATTATGAAAAGCAAGAGACGAAAGTTTTATGTGCCGCATA
This sequence comes from Leptolyngbya sp. FACHB-541, assembly GCF_014695875.1. Classification (NCBI taxonomy): domain Bacteria; kingdom Bacillati; phylum Cyanobacteriota; class Cyanophyceae; order Leptolyngbyales; family Leptolyngbyaceae; genus Leptolyngbya; species Leptolyngbya sp. FACHB-541. Next base: position 6,257 of record NZ_JACJPC010000033.1, read on the forward strand.
AGCGTCGGAATCGGTTCGACCTCAGAGCAATTCTGAAAAATAATCCTGTAAAACAGGGAGCGATTGTCACTTTCCTTTTTACGCTTCAAGCAACGCTAATTGCCTGCTCAAGCAATGGCAGTGTTACCGTTGAGTGTTTTATCGACCCTGATCAAGAGGGCTGCGATACAGTCGCTGAGTCGATTTCTAGGAGCGTTCCTGGTGGAGCGGCGATCGCCGATGAATCGCCCCGCGACATCCTCGATATGTGTTCAGAAATCCGTAATCCCGCAGCTTCTATTGACCGGGAGCAATTGACCTGGATCACAACTTACGACAACGGCTCTTTGACTTTGGCGCAGTTGTTTGAAGCGGTGGGACAACCATTATGCAAAGCCGATTACGGGGTAACAGTTCACCTGGGGAATGAAGGGAAAGACGTTTATGCCCCGGTTTACATCTATCCCCTGGAGTTTGCAGTGAGCGACCCTGTTGAGTACGCAGAGGTTGTTGTCAGCCCAGAAAATGGCACTCCATTGGGCGTGCCTGGTATCGGAGTAGTAAGTCAAAGGTCAGACCAATGAAGAAACTTTTATTTGTTGGAGCTTTAGGGACGATTCTACTTGTGGCAGTATTTGCTAAACATCGGGAGGCGATCGCCCCCATAAGTTCTCAGAAACAGCCTCTTGCACCAGCTCAAGCTGGTACAGCAGATAATCTAGACCCATTGGAATTCGATCAAATGGGGGACATTGAATGACAGACAATTTAAGCACGACATGAAGAAGTTGAGGAAGCTAGGCGAGTTTTGAGGCAACAGTGGCGGCGTGTGGTGTGAGGAGCAATCGCTAGTAACGGTGTAACGCGAAAAGTAATTGTTCAACCAATTGAAAGGAGCCTAGACTCCCTTCTTTACCCAGGAGAAAATTATGGCTGGTGAAAATGAGCGACCGGATCGTTACAGAAACCGTGAGTTTGAGAAATTGAAGGAGGAAAGAAGGGAGAGACAAGGCTTCAATTCCACAGGTAAATCAAAGGATGATCTGCGGTTTGGAACCTATGTCAGCAATGCGGGAAATTTAATGGAAGGGGCTAAATTTCAAGCAGACAAAGATACAGAAAAGGGACGATCGCAAGCTCACAAGCAGCTAGATGGAGCTAGCAAGAGCCTTGAAGAAGCTAGAAGAATCGTTCATGAGGATGTTGAGAAAAGGGGTGGCGGTGGACTGCTAGGCTTTCTTGGACTATCCACAGAGAACTCAAGTGAGAGGCGAACTTCCTCAAATTCTGATAATTCAAACACCTCCAAGTCAGAACCCTCTAGCTCTAGCGATTCAGATCAACCTGGAGGGTTGCTAGGGTTTTTGGGGTTGAATTTCGACAATCCGAGTAATAATAAACCTGATAGAACCGAAAAGTCTGAACCTTCTAGTTCTAGCGATTCAGATCAACCCGGAGGGTTGCTGGGGTTTTTAGGGTTGAATTTCGACAATCCGAGTAACAGAAAGTAAGGTAGCTAAAGTCATGACATCACTACTAGCAGTTCGAGAAAGCGATACCTTCAACATCGAAACAGACGGAGAAACTTCTATCTGTCTAATTTATGAAGAGCTGCCCGATCACCTGCTGCAAGGGTTGTTTGATTTTATCCATAACTACTATGGGTCTTTGGCAGTTGTCGTTGATATTGGTGAAGACAGAGATCGCCCTCGCTACTTTATCTCCCAGTCAGGCAGCACCTTGGATTTTGCCTGGTCAGTAGAAGCCTTAAACAGATTTACCCCTGGATGCTGGCAACAAAAGCCTGATGGAACAATTTTTGGCGATCGCCCACTCCTCAAGGTCGGGCCTGTCGTTGAAACAATAAAAGCATCGCAGTTGCCAGCAGATGAGGTGGCAGAGACTCAATCTGAGGTTCAGAATGCTTTACCTAGCGAAAAGCGATTTTTCCGACCTGGATGGTTGCGCTCAATTGCCATTGGAGCAATTGGCTTTGGAATAGGGGCACTGTTTAGCGGAATTCTCTAATTGATTTTTTGCTCCATACCTCAGCCCCTCTTGATGAGGGGCTTTTTACTGCCAACCCACCCATACCCCCCGAACTAGGCGCACAAAGGAAAGCTGACCGCTGCAAATCCCTTTTCCTACACGTTCTGGTCGGTGCGCTGCGAGGTGGCAGGGTTGGCATAAAACTACTAAATTCAACTCGTCATCGTTAGCGCGATCGCGGTCTTCATGATGCACGTTCAAGGTGCGCTTGCCAATCTTTGAGCGGTCTAATCTATCGAGCGAGTATTCACCAGGGCGTAGGCACTGACAGCCACAGCGCGAACACTTCCAGTCAGCCTCTTCCTTCAATCGGTGGCTGAGGGATTTCCAACTTTCGGAGTAGCGACCCCTTGCGGGTGTCTTTTCAAGACCGCTCATGCCGCACCACTTATAAAAGTTCAGTAATTCTACTACTTGATTAGTGTTGACACTAATCAAGCTAGAGGTGATAGTGGAGATGTCTAAGACACCTTAGACACTTTATACAGCAGGAAACAGCGCTCGACTCTGACATCTACGCTGCTCCTACTTCCAACACACAACGGAGTGGAAATTTCATTATGACCTGGACTGTAACGAGAGGAGCATTTGACGCAGTAGTTAGAGAGATTTCAATTGTTAATGTTTTCCTCTTTAACCACAAGACACCTGTATTTCAAAACGAGCAAGAAGCTCAGATTTACTGCGATCGATTCAACCAATTACAGCAAAAGAGCGGCACAGCATTGTCTTTGCTGACTCCACTAGATCAATTAATGGAACTCTACTCCGCTGCTTAATTCCAGAGGTGGAGCCATGTACAGACATAGGGGATCGGGTCGTTAAATTGCTGAGGGCTGCGTCTCAGTTTCATTCAAAACGCAGGCTAGCCGGGTTAGTTTCCGCTTCCCCCGGCTAGTTGTCCAATCCACTTGCATGAAAAGGAACAGATCAATGCTAGAGCTTTTATTGCTTACTGCCCAACCTCAAGTTTCGGCAGCTCAGGTTACGCTTCAACCGGAAATACAGCAAGTGTGTGATTCAGCCGGATATTGCTGTCCTCAAGGATACAATATTGGTCCCGCAGGAATCTGCACCGTTGCTAGGGACTCTCAGAAGAGTGACGATGAGCTCAAGGGCGAACAGTATCAACCACCTGACAACGGCGGACCAAGTGGTTCAACTCGTGATGCTGGAACTCGTTAATCAATAACCAATTACTCAATTTATGGCGATCGCCTTAACGTTGGAGTAGGGCGATCGCAAGAAGGAGTTAAAGAGTGAACGATTCAGAATTCCACAATCAATGGATTACCATTTCCAAGCAACAATTACAGGCTATGCAGCGAATTGCAGATGCTTTAGAGCGTCTAGTTCCGAAAGTTGCTCCCGATTACCAAAAGCCACTTTCGGCATTTAAGCTTTTCGATTGGGAGAGTATCGGAGCAACAGTGATTCAATCTGACCAATACGGAGCCTCCATCGTAGAGTGGGGTGGCAAGCAGTATGTCAGGCGATCGCCTGCCAACAAGTTTGATCCAGCTATTTGGTTTAGTCGTTCCTCTGGGGAAACTGATGCAGAGGGAAAAACGATTTATGAGCGTTTAATCACTTTTAAGGATATGGCTGAGCCTGAAGCAATTCCAAACAAGTTGCTCAGAGCAATGTCTAACCGAGACGAGGACTTTTGACCAAACAGCACCCTCTTGTGGGTATCTCTACGAGATCGCCATTACACTGAAGCCTAAACTCCTCATCTCTTGCTTATCCCCTGTCACTGGCAGGGGATTTTTTGCGTGGGAACTTTGGGGCATGAGATCTGACCATCCCACCAACGATTCGTCTTTACCCAGTTTTGTCCATCCGCAGCTCGCCGCTGTTGCGGAGGAACTTGGGCTGGTCTGGGACGTATGGAGTGAGCTGAAGGACTGCAAGGAGCGGTATCTGCCGCAGGAGAATGCAGAGCCGCCGCAAGCATACAAAAATCGGCTGAAGCGATCGCAGTTTGACTCACGCTTTAAGCCAGCGCTGAAAGGTCATGCGGGGTTGCTCAGTGATTTTGTGCTGACCCAAGACGTAGCCAAAAGCATCAACGACAATGAGCGCAACATAGACCAGCAGGGCAATGACCTCACGACCTTTTTTACTGAAGTCGATGAGATGGTGTTGCGCGACGGCGGTTGTGCAATTTTGACAGAGTTTTCCCCCGAACCAGTGGATGGTGAGGGTAACTCGCAGATCCAAACCGCAGCGGATGAGGCACTGTTTGAGCTGCGTCCATATCTGGTAGCGATCGATCGTCGCGATATCCTCAACTGGGATGTGGAGTATCGGCAGGGCAAGCCATTTATTAACCTGGTCACCATTCGAGAACGGCGGCTGGTGCGTGAGGGGCTGTTTGGCACGGCTGAGAAAACGTTTTATCGAGTGCTGCAACCAGGTAGCTTTCAGGTGTTTGAGTTGGTGCATTCTGGTGGTAAGTGGCGAGCAGATGTAGTAGAGGAAGGCACAACTACACTCAATCGCGTTCCGTTGGTCTGGTACAGCATTTCTGAGTCGAAGCTGTTTCAAGCACAACCACCATTCCTCAATTTGGCTCGACTCAACATTGAACACTTGCAGAAGCGCAGTTCTCTCAACGAGGTACTTCACAAATGCAACTTGCCAGTTCCAGTTCGCAAGGGAATGGTCAAGAGCTTGGCAGACTTGATCAAACCAATAGCCAAGCTAATTATTGGTCCCAACTCAGTTGTTGATGTGCCTACTGATGGCGACTTTTCCTTTGCTGAGCCAACTGGTAACGCGATCGCCTCCACCCAAGGCGACATCGTGAAGCTAGAGGACGCGATGGATCGGGTGTCTCTCGCCTTCCTATCAGGGGGAGAGGGGCAGAAGACGGCGACAGAAGTGGTGTTGGATACTGCCCAAACTCAAGCCACTTTAAAGGGCATGGCGCGGCGCAAGGCTAGCTCTGTGGAGCAAATCTTTGAGCTATGGACTGACTACACCAAAGAGAAGGTCAGTGGCTCAATTGAGGTCAATGAGAAGATTCTGCAACTGCCTCCTGACCCGCAGGAAGTTCAAATCATTCTGGATGCGATGGGCGTGAAGATCAGCAATAGACTCGGTTTGACTATGCTGTTGCAGCGGCGATGGTTGCCTATTGAAACCGATGTAGAGGCTGAGTTGAAGCTGATTGAAGGAACGCCTTCAACTGAGGTTAAGACCCCGCCTGAGCAGCCTCTAGCCAGTGATAAGGATATTGAGGAAGAGAGGTTGGCGATTGCTGCCTAACACCAGTGGGAATGCTAGGGCATCGTTTTCTTTTATTCGCTTAATCTGCCTGCGGCTCAACGGTCGTAGGTATTTTTTTGGCAATTGCCACTATCGCCACTGAGGGAACTTTCAGGTGAACTTGCTTGAGGATTCTCGTGAAACCGTTCTCCATTCTCCTAACGGTTGTGGCCCGCAAGACGACCGCGCAGCATTTCAAGATTGGTGAAGGAGTTGAATTCACCAATGGCTATTGCTGTGTGGTGATTCAGCATGGCGACATGAGCGCAGAACCCAAGCTTTACCCCAGTCTTGAGGAGTTGCAGCGATCGCTCTGTGGCGATAAACGGGTCTCTTTGATTTGGCTGTAAATACAACTGCGAGATATCTCTCGCATTCAACATAGGAACAAACAATGCAATACCCCGAAAGAGAATTTGTCTTGACCGATGAAAAGGGTAGCCCGATTGACTTTGAAGGAATGTCAATTGACGAGTTGAAAGAATATAAGCTGAAAAACTTTGCTGACTTAACATCGATCAAAACTCAATTGCAAGCCGCAGCAATCAAGAGGGCATCCACGGGTGAAGCAGCAGATCAAGACTGGTTTCGACGTGCAACAGGTGCAAAGCGAGTTAAAGGACTGATCGATCAAAAAATCGCTCTGGAGCTAGGCAGACGAGCGCAACTGCGAAAAGATCAAAACATTCGTAAGAGCGAAACTGACCGGGCTGATTTTTTGGATGCTTTTATGTCGTGTGCTCAAGAGATGCTGCCAGAGACTCTGTGTGCTGCACTCATCAGGGCAGCAGCAGAAAGAATTGAGCAACAAACTTACAAACTGTCTTGAAGATGGAAGAACCGATTCAGCCTATAGGTGAACCACTACCGCTTGAGGAGTTACTGAAGCTAGCAACACCCACTCAGGGCGATTTGGACAGGGCGATCGCCACTGCTGACCGCTCCCTCAAACCATTTCTCACGCCTAAGCAGAGGCAACGGCGATGACTGAACTGGTTGGAGGGCAACGAGCGATCGCCTATAGCAGTGCAACGGGGCAATACATTGACCAATCAACCAAACGGTTTATCCCCCGAACTGAGGTGATGCGGTTTGTGGACGGGGAGGTAGCCCGCACTCGTGCCAGCCTCCAGGGGCACACCCGACTCATGGCAGCGCAGAAAATCACGCTGGCAGAGTGGGAGGTGAGGATGGCGCAGTCATTGAAGGATAGCCATATCAGACTTGCTGCCCTTGGTTCGGGGGGTGTGCAGAACCTCAATGCTAAGAAGTATGGGGCGGTGGGCTATCAACTGCGGAAGCAGTATGAATATCTAGATGGGTTTGCCCGTGATCTCAAAGCAGGCAAACTTACGCCAGGGCAGGCACTCACACGAGCTGGGATGTATGCCGACTCAGCAGTAGTGAGTTTTCATCGGGCAGAGCAGATCACTAAACAAGAGGAGAAGTTTCAGGAGGCAAAGCGCAGTCTGCACCCGGCTGCACGGCATTGCTCTAGCTGCCTTGCCTACAGCACTAAGGGAAAGTGGTTACCGATTGATCAAGTGGTGATGCCGGGGGTGAACTGTGAGTGTGGACAGCACTGCCGATGTTCGGTGCAGTATCGCTATCGCCGCATTGATCCGAAGGTTCTCAACAAGGGAACTCTTGAGGCAGCATGAGGCAAAAGTGAGTTATGTCCTGGAACATCACACCCCCAACCGATCTAGAACGCCTTCGCAAACACCTGAAAGTGCCTGCGGAGCAAATGTATTTAGACATTCTGCGAATCTCAATGGAGCGGGTAGAGCGGGAAAGCCCTGATACCGTCTACACAATTCAGGAGCAGCTTGACCAACTCGATCAACTGAAAATTCAGAAGAGCAATTTGGTCAGCAGCGGCAGCTATGGGCTGACTTACAAGAAGGTCGATGTTTTGGAATGGGAGTGGGGTGGCGGCGACCCCAGCAGCGGCGTTGCCATTCAGGAGGCTGAACTGGTGAAAGACATCGCTACAGCCCTACACATTGAGTTACCGGAGAGTAATGGCTATGGAACCCTTGGAAGGAGTTGAGGTATCGGGTCAACTTGCCCTGTTGATGGGTAACGCCATCAGACAGCAAGACCTGGAGCTATTGAGGGAGGTCATTCGTGAGATTGCTGTCTCACTGGATGATCTGAACGCGAAGTGGATTTTTCGGGTGACTGGGCTGGATTTGTCACCGGAGCAACAACAGTGGTTTGAGGGCGCGATCGCCCAAATTCGCAATAGAACTGAGGATAGCGACTATGCATAAGTTTTTTCTGGTTGAGTCCGGCACGGTAGAAGAGATTCGGGCACATTTGACAGAGGCGATCGCCCGTCATCCAGGTGATAAAAATCTGCACGAAGCACTGCACCAGTTAGATACTGGGCTGCATGTTTCTGACTTGGTACCAGATGACTTTAAAGAAGAAAGTGGTACTCCGCTGTTGGAAGAGGCTTTCAAAGTCAATTTTGACCCCACAAAACTACCGCGCATTCCAAACAAGCCTCCCGGCTTTGCATAGGGAACTCTTAGCCAGAATTGATGACGAGTGAGGTCAGAATGACTGAACAACCCGAACAAGAGCAAACAGTTACACTACCCAGCTCCCGCCCTAGCTTTGTAATTCCTGGAGCATCGGTGGTTATTCAGGCTGAAGAGGAACCAATGGCAATTGAGCAAGTTCTCTCAATTGTATTTCAGGTAGCATCCTCTAACCCCGGCTGCAAGGTTGGATTTTGGCTCAAGATTTTTAGTGATCAGGATGAGTAACGAACAGGTTTATTCAAGAGGTAATTATGTTTGCTGCTATCGCACTTTTGTTCATGGTTGGGGCATCTCAGGCAATCGCCCTCCGCTTCCTACTGCCTGAGCAATGATCACCTGTCTGATTTTGATAAACACTCTCAGCCTGGTTCTCATCATCATTGACCTTATTCTCACTCTGGGGCAGAGGAAGGATAATTGAGGGAGTATTCACTTCCCCAAGGAGTCTGACCCGTGAGAACTGCTGTCGTATTCTGGCGCAATGTGTCCCATGCTCATCCTGGGCAGGTGAAAGCGGCTGACATTCCTGATACCAGGGTGGTTTGCACTGCTGGTGTAGTTGTGGATGAGGATGACCTGACTCTCAAATTGAGCCGGGATAAGGCGGTCGAGAAAGACCAGTGGCAGTATGCGATCGCCATTCCAAAAGCACTCATTCTCAAATCAGAATTTTTTGAAGTTGAAGAAGTTGCAGCGATCGGAGTGTAGCGATGCCCTGCCATCTGCCAAAGCTGCCGCAACTTTCATGGTGAATCGTATGGCGGTAACTTCCTGGTTTGTGGCATTCACCCTTATGGGAATGGTGAAGACTGTACAGATTTTGAGGTGACAGAGAATGATTAAAGAGCTTCCCTACAACGTTCGACTTGAGCTTTGGAAACAAGCTACTCAAGAAGCTGAAGGAATTGGTTTACCTCTGTTGAAGAGAAGCAAAGATCCACAGACAGTCATGATGGTCATAACCACCTTGGCACGGTGGATTCATGAAACAAATTTAGACATACTTACTCCCATTCCCCCTCAGCAATGGCTATCTGAAGCATCAACAATTCTTGAGGAAGTCAACTCATTTAGAGGCGTATTAATGACCTGGGTTGAAGATGAGCTTAAACAGGCATTTGACGCAACCTGTGGCTCTGAGGTGCAAGAAGAATCTCAGCGACGTGCTGAGGAGTATAGCGCGGAGCTGGCTCAGCGATTTGGTCAACCGAACCAGCAGCCAGATATACAAGAGGTCATTGACTTTGCCGTTGAAACCGATCGGCGATGGTTTCAGTATCAGTGCAGTGGACAAGGGAAAAACCTGCCGCAGATTGCTCGACTGAGGAAGGTTAATCAGCTAGTTTTGTTGGAAAGTTTAGAGGCTATTACCAAAGCGACCAAAATGGTTGATTCCTTCAAGGGCTTTGCAAAACGGACTGCTCAGGCTAGGAAGCGTGATTTCAACTGAAGTTTGAGTGTAGGAAGAGTATGCGAAGTGAATTTTTAGGACTTGAGAACGCAATTCTCTATTTTCAGGTGTTGACCGAAGACACTGAGCCGGATGCGTTTGGCAACGTGCCTGCGCCGGTGTATAAGCCCAGGAAGATAGATGCATTTCTCAAAAGCACAACTGACCCTGGAATAGTGCGAACACTACAGCAAGACCCTAGAGCCGAAGCCGATTCAGTCGCCCTCAAAGGTTACTGCGTTGAACCGATGATTTTGCCGTCTGCCATTGTTGAAGAGATGGAGGCAGAACTCACCTTTAACCGCAGACCGGGAAAGTTTCTTTTGATTAGCATCAACCCTCCCTATGGACGTGATGGCATTGGAGGGCTAATTGAGAAAGAAGCGGGAACTTCAATCGTCGGTTGGTTTACGCCCGATCGCCAGCAATAACTAGCGATTTCTCGGATCTCGCCTGTGGGTGTGCAGTGCCAGGATGAAGCTGCATTTTTTGAGGTTTAAGATGGCAGCTCAGACACCAGCCGAAGACATGAAGGAAGCTCAGGAGATTTGGAACAAGTTAAGCCTTGGAGAGAAGATCGGCGTAATCACACTGCCGTTCGTGGCGTTGTTTCTGGTTGGCGGTGTGGTCTATTGGCTGGGTTATCCCTGGACTTGCAGTCAGGCTCAGTCAGCAGAAGAGAGTGCAGAACAGGAGTTAGATGCAGCAGTCGCTAACCCAGATATCAAGCATTATGAGCTTCAGAGCGCAGGGTATGACCGCAATCAGGCAGCACAAACGACTTTGAACAAGTGCTATTAGCGGGAACGCTAGGGCGATGTGATGTGGCGATCGCCCATGAAACTGACCTGGAACGCTCCCAAAATCGAACCTGACAAAGCAATCTTCACCTGGACAGCAGAACACGCCGAGGCAGTCCACAACGGTGAGACAGACCTGGCAGGTGTGGAGAAGCCTGCACGCCCCTGGACAGAAGTAACGGTTGCTGAGACGGATATGGAGGCGCTATTCGTCGATAACTTCGACGTGAGCCAGATGACCTCTGGTGAGAACCTGCCAGAGAATATTAAGCAAGCCTTCAGAGACACCGCTGAGGATTTGGGTGATGCGTTCAAAGATACGATTGTGAATCACGATTGGGGCTTGCCCAGCACAGGGCAGAAGCTGCATAAAGATGCGCCAACGTGGGTCACGATTGATGACTCTGGGGAGCTGCGGGAGTCTCAATCGTTGGAGTTTGAAGAATGAACCAGGAACAGCTTTGCCAAGAGTTGAGCGAGTTGGAAGAGAAGCTCAAAACAATACTCAAAGATGAGTTGGGCACATTCAACAATGGGCATCCGGCTATTTGGAAAGGCAACATCATTCCAACTGGACTGAAGACCACAGGACTGCAATGCAAAATTCAGGCAGTACCGAAGGGACCGACTTACCCCATGTCGGCGGGTCAGATTTTTGCTGATCATTCGTGGGTCGTAATTCTGGAGAACTTTGATAGCCGGTCGCCGGCGCTGGCGATCGCCAAGTTCAAAATTGAGCAAGCCTTTGTCCTCAAGAAAGAGGCAGAGTATCAAGCACCGACCGAACTGCGGCTGGGGGATTGTAAATTGAAGTGTGTCAAAGGTCAGAAGTTGAGATCTAATGAACTACTGAACCAGAGATAGAAACACATGACCTTTCAACCTGAACTGCTTGACCAACTGCTACAA
>NZ_JACJPC010000034.1:0-128348 GCF_014695875.1 Leptolyngbya sp. FACHB-541
TAGTTGTCGATGAACGTGACTGTACTAACGGCTTGGCGGGGTGTAACCATTGCCCTATCTAACTTTGGAGAAACTCACTCTTATTTTACTCCGCCTAGAGTGATGAAAGAGGGATAACTTCTGGGGAACGTCGAGAAGTTGACATGCTGGCAAAAGTTCGATTTCAAGGACAAGAAACCTGTTTCCTGATTCACTTAGAAAATCAGTCCAAAGCTCAAGCCGAGTTTGCTAGACGAATGTTTCACTACTTCGCTCGGCTTCACGAAAAATATCAGCTGCCGGTTTACCCAGTCGTAATTTTCTCCTTTGATGCACCTCAGCGAGCAGAGCCGTCCCGTTATCAAGTGCAGTTTCCCGATCGCAAAATTCTCGATTTTAACTACGCTGCAATTCAGCTTAATCGCCTGAACTGGCGAGACTTCCTTCAACAGCGTAATCCCGTTGCTGCTGCACTAATGGCAAAAATGAAGATTGCTCCAAAGGACAGACCCAAAGTGAAGGCAGAATGCTTGCGCTTACTAGCAACCTTGCGCCTTGATCCGGCTCGAATGCAGTTGATTTCTGGATTTGTCGATACCTGTCTGAAGTTAAACGCAGCCGAAGAACAAACTTTCCAGGCTGAGATTGATAAACTGGGGCTAACCGAGCGAGAGCAAGTCATGGAGATCGTTACAAGTTGGATGGAACAAGGCATTCAGCAGGGCATTCAGCAGGGCATTCAGCAAGGTGAAGTCTCTGTTATTCTGCGTCAACTTCACCGCCGCTTAGGGCAGCTTAATTCTGATCAGGAAGCACAGATTCGCAATCTTCCAATTCAGCGGGTAGAAGAGCTAGGGGAAGCGCTGCTCGATTTTTCTGACGAGACTGATTTGGTGACCTGGCTGAACCAGAATAGATAAGCTTCTATTTTGTTAAAGCAACGGTTGTTGGACTGTCTGATGTTGGACTGTCTGAGCTGATCCTCGTCTGCCTTTCAGCCGCAAGTTTGGGTTGCAGGTAGAGATTTTCTAACAAAACGGCGGCTCCAGCGACCCAGGGAGGCACAATGATTGCGCCAATGATTCCTAGAACCTGAGTGCCACCTAGTACTGCCAGCAGTTGATACAGCGGATGAACTCCAACTGAACTGCCAACTAGCAACGGGTCTAGCACGTAGGTTTCGACATTTTGAATGATTACAAATAGCAGGAATACCCAGAGTAAGGTCCACCAGCCTTGGGAGAGGGCTACAACTAAAGCAGGGACAGCACCCAAAATCGGGCCGAGGAAAGGAATCAGGTTGGTGACCCCGGCGATCGCCCCCAAACCCAACGCAAAATCTGAGAGTCCAAGAAAGCTCAAGCTAGTAGTAATCACCACCCCTAAAATTGCTGAAACTAGTACTCGCCCACGGATATAGCTACCAATTCGATAGGCAATGGGGTCAACCTGTGCAGCTAGTCGCTCATCCCAAGGCTTTGGCAGAAGGCGTGTCAAACTGTTAATCAAGGTGCGGCTATCGGAAAGCATGTAGCCTGAGACAAATATCGACAGAATTAGGCTAAAAGCTCCACCGACGATCCCTGTGGTCAGACTGTAGGACCGAATTAGTAGCTGCTGACTCGATCGGATCACCCAGGCCGTGATTCCCTGAAAATTGAGAAACTGCTCAATCTGATTGACCAGTTCTGGACGGGTGTTGTTTAGGGTAAACAGCCGATCTTCTACAACAGCGAGTACGTTGTTGATGTAAATGGGCAACTGCCTGATCAGTTGCTCAATTTGTGTAAAAACGGTTGGGCCAATCAATAAACTGACTCCAGTCAGTCCACCAATCAGGGCGAGGTAAACCAAAACGACTGTGAGCCAGCGAGGAATTCGCCAACGCTCTGCCCAATCCACCACGGGGGCTATCGCCGCTGCCAACACAACCGAGATCATCAACAGCACGATCAGGCTTCGCAGTTGCCACAGTACGATTAGCAGCGGGATGATTCCAAAAATGAGCAACACGCTCGATAGGGAAATAGAGATACGCTGCTCAGGCACAACTTTCAATCGAACTGCCTCACTAAAACAATACTTTTAATTTTGCCAGGACTTCAAGATTGTATAGAGGTTCGGAAGGGTGAACGGAAAAGGGAAGGGAGAATTTTTGCTCACCCAGGTCTTGCATGTTTATTCACATTTCATTACATTTCGATTAAAAGAAAAGTTAGTTTGCAGTTTTGGCTTATTCTAAATCTTTGTGGTTTCCAACTTATCTGGATTTCCTAATTTAATCCGCTCAACGCTGAGCAACCTAAGTGGCGTTACCGTTTTTTCGCTGCAACCTGTTCTACTAGGTATCTCAGTTGGGATCGGTTTAGTCTTGTTGCTGCTAAAGGGCATTCTACTGACACAAAGCGTGGGGCTGATTGTGGCAGGGGGAATTCTGTTAGCTTGGCGATCGCACCATGCCGCATTTCGCGATCGCCTCACGGGCTTGCCCAATCGTGCCTTGTTTATGCGGCAGCTAGAGTGCAGCGTTCGGCAAACCAATCAGTACAAGCAAGATGGGTTTGCGGTCCTATTTTTGGATCTTGATCGGTTTAAGTCTGTCAATAAGAAATTAGGTTCTAAGAATGGCAATCGCCTGCTGGTCAAAATTGCCGATCGGCTCAAAACCGGCATCGGCTGCCAGGATTTGCTAGCACGGGTGGGAGGTAATGAATTTGCTATCCTGCTGCGCGAGGCGCAGTTTACCGATCAGGCAAGCTGGGCGGCACATCACCTACAAGTTCAGCTCAACTTGCCGTTTGAAATTGATGCGCACGAAGTTTGTTTGACAACCAGCATTGGCATTGCGCTCAGCTCGACAGGCTATGTTTGGTCTGACGATCTGCTGCGCGATGCTCAAACGGCAATGTATCACGCCAAAAGTTTGGGACGGGCACGCTATGCCCTGTTTCAGCCGAGTATGCGAGTACAAGCCGTGACGCTGCTGCAAATCGAAACTGACTTGAGGCGAGCCGTAGAGCGACAAGAACTGCGCCTACACTATCAGCCGCTGGTGTCGCTCCAAACAGGTAAGATTGCTGGATTTGAGGCACTAGCTCGGTGGCAGCATCCTAAACACGGACTGATCTCACCAGCGGAATTCATCCCGATCGCTGAAGATAGTGGCTTGATTACCTCAGTTGGCTATTGGGCAATGCTGCAAGCCTGTCAACAACTGCGAACCTGGCAGCAACAGTTTCCGGCTGATCCACCGATGGTGATCAGCGTTAATCTCTCTAGCAGGCAGTTTGCTCAGCCCAATTTGATCAACCAGGTTGAATGTGTCCTGGCAGAAACCGGGCTAGATGCTCAAACTCTAAAGTTAGAAATCACAGAAAGCATGGTGATGGAGGATATTGAAGCGGCGATCGCTACCCTTGGGCAGATTAAAGCGCTGAATGTACGGTTAGGCATCGACGATTTTGGTACAGGCTATTCTTCGCTCAGCCATCTTTACCGTTTTCCGGCAGACACGCTTAAGGTTGACCAATCTTTTGTTAGCCGCATTGGGCTAGACGAGGAAAATAATGAAATCGTTCGTGCCATCGTCACGCTGGCCCACAACTTAGGCATGACCGTGATCGCTGAAGGCATTGAAACTCAAGAACAGTTAGCAATGTTGCGATCGCTGGATTGCGAATACGGGCAGGGCTACCTTTTCTCAGAACCGCTCAGTCACGAAGCTGCCGCAACCCTGATCGCCACATCGCCTTGTTGGTAACTTGTTGGTAAGCTTATTCCTCTAGCACCCGCACGCCCACAACAGAGGTATTGAATCGGTAGGTTGGGCCTTCGACCTCAATCGGCACCCCAATTTTGACCTTGTTGTTACCTAAAACCGGACCATCACTGGTGATTTCGGCATCGCCACCCAGCGTCATCAGCATGTCTACTGTAAAATCTAGCTCCGGTCTGGGGTCATCCAGCGCAGCAACGGAACCATCAGGCTGAGGCGTTGCAACTGTTCTGGGCAAAGTCCGAATTGATTTTATGTCGACTCGTCCAAACGGTTGATTCCGAATAATGATGCTGGTTTCTCCGGCTTCCTCCAGATCTGCCAGCAAACCTTCAGGTTCAGCAACCGTCAACCCTCGCACCATCACATCTACTTCAATCGGCTTGGTGGGAATGCCTAACTGAGCCACAGAGCCAGACGTGCCGGGAAACAGAAAAATACCTGCCACAACTAGCAGAATGATCAGAGCAGCTCCAATGTCCAGGATGCTGAGTTTGCCAAACAATCGACCTTGAGAATCCAGAATAGCCATCAGACGCATCTCAAACTTATGACAGCATTCTGCTTTGGGGCGATCGCCTTAAAAGCCCAAGAACACTGATTTAACACTGGTCAGCCTATCACAACTGGGCATCACTCAACCCCTCAAGCCCAAATTGAATGCCACCAGAAATTTTAGAATGGCAACATAAGTATCCAAGATTTCGTCCTTGCTTTCTAGAACTTTTTAGTAAATCCTTCTACCATTCGCTTCATAAACCTGTTATGTCCCAGCTTCTTTCTCGCCTCTCCTACCAAATCCGTCGGCGCTGGTTTTATGGCTTAATTTCGGTCATCGTATCACTGGGATGCATCATCGGTACACCCCAACCTGGACAAGCAATTCCCTGGCTCGATCTGATTTTTCGCGGAATTCAGGTGATTCAGCTTTCTAGCCTGTCTGATAACCAGGAAGTTACGTTAGGCGGACAGATTAATCAGCAGTTACTTAGCCAACAGTTTAGACGCTACACCAACAGCAGCATTAATGAGTACGTGGATGACATTGGGCAGCAATTAGTCCCTAATAGTGGACGCCCTGATATTCCCTATACTTTCCAGGTCGTGAGTGACGATCAGGTGAATGCTTTTGCAACGATGGGTGGCTATGTTTACGTCACCACAGGTTTGATCAAAACTGCAGACAATGAGGCGCAACTAGCCAGCGTCATTGCCCATGAAATTGGTCATATCTCAGAGCGACACGCGGTTCAACAAATGCGGCAGCGGGCGATTGCCTCTGGGGTTGCAAGCGCTGCCGGACTCGACCGCAACACCGCCGTCAACATTGGCGTAGAGCTCGCGATCAGCAGGCCTAACAGCCGCCAAGACGAACTCGAAGCAGATGCCGTCGGGCTAGAAACGCTCCGATCAGCAGGCTATGCTCCCAGTGGAATGGTTGCGTTCATGGAAAAACTAATGGGGCAAGGCTCCGTACCGACTTTCCTGAGTACTCACCCCGCAACGGACGCTCGCATTGAGGCACTAGAAGCGGCAATCGATCCGGCAACGGCAAATAGTGGCACTGGCTTAGACAACGCTGCTTATCGAAATCGCATTAGCCCGTTGTTGTAATTCTGACTCTTCAAGGCTGAATATTTTGGAGCGTGTCCTGCGTACGCGGGACACGCTCCAAAATATTCAGCTTTATATAGAAAATGACTGGCGACTAATACCCTTACTCTCGACCTTCTGTTAGTGAAAATTCGTCAAACTTGGCTACCCCTTGTTCTGGTTGTTTTGCATCAAAGCGGTAGCTGTCCACAGTTCCCGTCTTCGTATCCAGAATGCTAAAAACGGTGATGTTATTGCTGGAAATATAGGGCAAGAACTGACCATTGTCTCCCTGTAGGGGAGCAAGGCTAGGAACAACGGGCTGAAGGTGGTTTGGATCACCCGTTGCGATATATTCTTCCTGGTAGCCGGTGGGCACCGCTCGCTGCTTTTCTTGGTAGGCTCCGTAGGTGTTGCCAACGTTAGAGGATTCCAGGAAATTCATACCGCTGGCGTCGACAAAGCGATTCCACAAATGGGAGTGTCCGTAAAATACAAGCTGAACGCCTGCCTGCTCCAGCAGCGGCACCACATCTCGAATCAGATAGTCTGCCTCTTTGGGATACTCATAGCGCACAGACTGAATGCGCCCCTCAACATCGCGGTCAATGAGTTGCACCGGATCGGTGTAAGCCGGAACGATATTGTCACCCAGGGAATGAGGAGGGTGATGAAACATGACAATTTTGTATTTAGCTTGCTGAAATTCTGGGCTGTTTAGCTCTGACTCCAGCCAGGTATATTGCGGACTGCCTGGGGCGATCGCCTCAAAAATATGCTGTCCATAGCCCCAGCGAGTCGAGTCATCCAGGTCGTCCTGTCGCTCCCGGTATCTGCCTTTGGCATTTGGCTCCAGACTGGGAACGCGCCAAATGTTAGTAGCGTACAGCACCACTAGCCGCACATCACCAAAGCTGACAGCGTAATACTTTTCGCCACCCGATTGACTCTCTGGCAGGGTAAAAATCTCTTGATAGGTATATGTATTAAACGTGTTGTCTTTTAGCCACAGTTCGCGGGTCTGTTGCTCTTCAGGGTCAAGCTGCTTCGCGTTTTGAGTATTGCTCTGAGCAGAATTTTGGGCATTGATTTGAGCATAAAGCTGCTCAGCCGCCTGCTTAGGGTAAGGATCGTTGAACTGCTCGTTTAAGTCAGACTCCATCGAAAATCGACCCATCACCTCATGATTGCCGATCGCCGTAAATAACGGTGCATGTTGAATGATTTCTCCACCATTGGAGGAAATTTTTAGGTCGTCTTGATCTAGCTGTTGATTGGTGCGTCCCTGGAGGCTGGGGAAAAATGCCCCACCCCGATTGTCGTCAAACCATTCTGAAGCACGATCGGGAATATTAATCAGGTCGCCCGCCGCAAACACCGCATCGACTCGCCCAACGGTTTCTACCACCTTTTGCAGATTTGTTGGCGTGAGCGGCATCAACTGGTGATCGGAAGTCAGCAAAATTTTGAGCGGCGTGCCTGCTTGGGGGCGGGCGGCAAGGGTGAACTCATCGCTGCTAACCGTTCCAATTCCCTCCGTACTCTTCACCCGATAGGGCACTCGAATGTTGGGAGTTAACCCTGTGATTTCAGCTTCGTGTCGCCAAATATCCCGCATCACTGGCGCGTTGTAAATCTGTCCATCTTCGGTTTGTTCGCCAACCCGAGATTTCTGATCTTCTCGGACTCGGCTCAGCTTAGTGGTGGCTGCGATCGCCGTTTGCTCGAAATTTTCTCCATACTCCACCTGGTGGCGATCGCCCTCAAATTCTGTAAACCAAACTACCTGCACCGAGTTTTCGGTCGGTAGCTGCAAAAACGGATCGGTTAAAAGTCTGGACGTAGAAACCATGAACTGCTGTGTCACTAGACTAACGACCAGGACCCCATAGGACAGAAAGGTCAGCAGGGCGATCGCCATCATTAGAATGCGACCATTGGAATAGCTAGAAATCCTTAACCTTCTAAGAGAGCGCGTAGTTTTTCCCCCCGGTGGTCTCAACTTCCGCCCTCATCCTACTGCACTAGAGATATAGCTGTAGTCATGAAAATGAAGCTTATAATACCTCTACAATGGGTGTACGTAGGTAGAAGGGTGCGATCGCGAACGGGTTGAGTGTCCGGCTTCAGTCAAAGCTGACAAACGACTTTTAGAAATTAGAGCTAGAAGTGGGAACCAGTTAGCGCTGCTATCCACGAACGATACGTCGTGGTAGCTCTCAAAATTACTTCATACAGGTTGGGCAAAGCGACTGCGTGACCCAGCGAATCTTAGATGAGCAATAGGTTTCACGCTGTCCCATCCTGCCCACATCGATAGACTTGTCCAAACAGACTTGTCCAAACGGACTTCTCTGAATGACTTGTCGAATCACTGTTGTAGAAGTTCCGTACGAAAGAAATGTTCTAAGCTCTTCTACGCCCAAATTCATCCTCAGGTTCAGTAGTATCTGGGGCAGCTTATTTAAAGATGGTGTAAAGAAAGTGTTTTTAAATCGAATGTAGCTCGATTTGGCGCAGACTGGTCTTGGCATTCTACCTAAAGTTCCCGATAAAATCGGTCTGACGTTGGAAAAAGTGATCAAGCAAATTTTTTTGGTGCATTTTTTCTAGAGGAAACAATGGCAACCCCATGCTCCCTTAACGAAGTCTTACAGGAGTTGGCGCAGGATCAAAACCTGACGCGAATTAAGAAGCTGCTCGTCTATGCCTGTACGGATATCTGGGAGAGCAATCAAGCTCGTCTAGATGAGTTTGACTTGCGAAACTTACTGGAAAGCCTGCTGGACACTGCCCCTACGGTGGAGCAACTCAGGCTTTTCTTGAACGGAGTAGTCAAAACCTTAAACAAGCAAGCAGAATATACGCTAGTCGCCAATGCCATCACCAACGCGCTGAGGAAAGCCTATCCCGACTATGAGCCGCTGCCTCAAGAGGTGTCACTCCAAAGCCATTACCGCAAAATTGCACGGGAGTTAGCTCGCGATCGCGAGCAGCTAGGTATCAAAAAGCTCTTGTTTTGCGCCAGCGGCAATCACTGGGAAAATAATCCAGCGATTCTAGACAATATTGATTTCCTCAATTTAGTTCAGCACATTCACGAACTGGCACCCACGTTAGAAGAGCTAAAAAACGTCCTCTACAGCATCGTTAAGACGCTCAATCGCCAGTCAAAGTACACTCCAATCGCCAACAAAATTGTCGTCACCTTTGGGCCGCTCTACAACGAACTTCTGCCCGATAGCATGGACCAGCCAGAGCCTATTCAAATTACCAATCTGCCCCAGCTTCCTACCTTTCCCTCAAAGCTTACGACTGCTCCCAAATTTAACCCCGACTCCAATCCACAGGTGCTTGAGCAGATCAGGCGCTCTTTTGACTGGTTTGATCTGCGCCTGGAATTAATGAAACAGACCAATCCACTCAGGGCCAAAGTTCTGATCTTCTCCACACTTTATGACCAGTTTGACCAAAATGATGAAAGCTGGACGGCCTTCAAGTTACAAACTCTGGATGACCTCTTGCGTGACGTGTTCCTCAATCATCTCAGCTTGAATGACCTTCAGGTAAAGCTAGAAAATACGGCTAAAGCTTTGGCGGAGCCTGATCAGTACCATCAAGCAGCAGGTGCTATTCTCCGGGCTGCCAAACCCTTTTATGCTGCTGGTCTTCAGCAAATGCAGATGCCCAGCTCAACTCAGATGGTTGAGCGATCGCCCCGTTCCACTTCTACAACTCAAATCAACTCCCCACCTCAGCTCCCAATTCAGGGATATCCACCAACTGCACCCGTTGCTGAACCATCTAACCCATTAGACTATCCCCAACCTGGACTAAACTCACCAGTGATTCCTAGCACCATTCTTGACAGTTCGCTAGAGCGACAAAACTCTCATCAACAGGCTTATGAAGCCTTTTTAACCGCAGTTGAAGATCTCTTTAAGAATTAGGCTTAGCCAAAAATCTTTTATTCCAACCGATCAGATTTAACCGTTCTCGGAACACTGCGAACATGAATGCAAGTGAACTGCTCAGTCGATATGCAACTGGTGAAACAAAATTTGTGGGTGCAAACCTATCTGGAGCAGACCTATCAGGTTCAGATTTAATCGGCGTAGACCTGAGCCAAGCAGACTTACACAATGCGATTTTGGTCTTTGCCTATCTCAATCGAGCCACTTTAAGCAAGGCAAACTTGTTGTCCACCCGGTTGAGTGGTGCCAACCTGAGCCAAGCCGACTTAATCGGGGCTAAGTTACGCGATGCCGACCTGCACGGAGCCATGCTGCAAAGTGCCGACCTCCGTAGTGCTGACCTGACCCTGGCGAATTTACTGGATGCCAACCTGATCGATGCAGATTTACGCAACACCAACTTGAGCGGCGCAAACCTAACCGGAGCCTGCCTGCGGGGAGCCAACATGCGTGAAGAAAATCGCCGCTACAGCACCAACCTGCGTGGCGCAAACTTGCGAAAGGCAGACTTGCGCGGCGCAAACCTGACAGGCGCAAATCTCTCTAGAGTTGATTTGCGGGGCGCGAATTTAAGCGAAGCAACACTGCGGGGAGCCGATCTGAGCGAAGCCGACCTGGATGAAGCTAGCTTGAAAGGAGCATTCCTAACCGAAGCAAAGCTGGTGGGCGCAAATCTACGTCGAGCCAACCTGGCAAACGCTAAGCTAGAGCGAGCTGATGCGACCGAAGCTGACCTGGCAGGCGTAAATTTCCAGGGAGCCGTAATGCCGGACATCAAGCTAATCAAAGCAGACTTGAGGCAGGCGATGCTGATCGCAGTTCGGTTAACTCGGGCTGATTTAAGTCGGGCAAACCTCCAGGGGGCCAATCTACGGGAGGCAGAACTGGTTGATGCTTACTTTGCCAGAGCTAATTTGACGAACGCTGATTTAACTAACGCCAACCTGGTCCGGGCAGAGTTAAGCAGCGCCAACCTGATGGGGGCAGACTTGAGAGGCGCAACGTTGCCCGATGGCAGGGTATATGACTAGAGGGATGAAGGATGGGAATGGAAAGTAGTACTGTCTACTGCCCCCAACAAAACATACCTAAATTAACAGCACAAACCAGTTGACACTGTTAAGATCCATCTAAATTTCGTGTGCTGACTTTTGTTTGATTCCCATGAGTGACACTATTCTCGACGTTCGCAATCTCCAGGTGCAGTTTCGCGCAGAAGATCACCTGGTTAAAGCGGTTGATGGCATCTCATTTACAGTACAGCGTGGTCAAACCCTAGGAATTGTGGGCGAATCGGGGTCGGGCAAGTCAGTCACCTCCCTTGCTGTAATGGGGTTAATTCCCTGCCCACCCGGTCGGGTGACGGGCGGCGAAATCTGGTTTCGCAACCTGGAAGAGGATGCAGCACCCATCAATCTGTTGGCTTTAGCTCCAGAACAGATGCAGCGATATCGCGGCGGAGCGGTGTCAATGATTTTTCAGGAACCGCTGAGTTCGCTGAATCCGGTTTTTACCTGTGGGTTTCAGTTGATTGAGGCGATTCGGCAGCATGAGGATATTCCTGTGCCAGAGGCGCGGCGTAGGGCAATTAATTTGCTGCAAGAGGTAAAGCTGTTGCCCAGCGATGAGGAACTCAAGCAGCGCTGTCTGGAGGAATGGCAGAAAAAAGTTGCGGGTGTGCCCGCGCGAGCAGGACGAGCTTCAGCATCCGTGGCTGAACAGCCTTCAGAACGAGAAATTTTACAGGAGATAAATCGGCAGAAGCACGCGATTTTAGAACGCTATCCACATGAGCTATCGGGTGGGCAGATTCAGCGGGTGATGATTGCGATGGCGATCTCTTGCAACCCTTCGCTGCTGATTGCGGATGAGCCAACTACAGCGCTGGATGTGACGGTGCAGGCGACCATTCTCGACTTGCTGCGAGAGTTGCGCGATCGCCGGGGCATGTCGATGATTTTCATTACTCACGACCTCAGCATCATTGCCGAAATTGCCGATACGGTTGCGGTGATGTATCAGGGCAAGATTGTCGAATGCGGCTCTGTCTGGCAAATTTATTCTGACCCACAACATCCTTACACCAGAGGACTTCTAACTTGTCGTCCGCAACCGAACCGTCGTCTGCGCTATTTGCCCACCATCTCGGACTTCATGGAAGTCACCACCACACCTACAGGTGAGCCAATCATTCGAGAAAAGTCACTGGACGTAAATCAGGCTTTGCGGATGAATGCTGAGGTCAGCGAAGTAGACATCAACCAGCGCTTAAGTGAGTTGCAGCGGCAAGACGCTCTCGTTTCGGTGCAAAATCTGCAAGTTGGGTTTCCTCTGCGCGGCATGTTTGGGCAGACTCAACGCTACATGATGGCAGTGAATGACGTTTCCTTTAACATCTATCGGGGTGAAACGCTGGGATTGGTGGGCGAGTCAGGCTGCGGCAAAACTACCCTGGCCCGAACGCTGCTGCGACTGGTAAAGCCGATGGGTGGTCAAATCTTCTTTGAAGGGCGAGATGTGCTAAAGCTGGGCGCAAAGCAGTTGCGGCAGCTGCGCCGAGATATGCAAATTATCTTTCAAGACCCTTTCAGTTCACTGGACCCACGTATTTCGATTGGCGAAGCGGTAATGGAGCCGCTGAAGATTCACTCAATCGGCGCAAGTCGTCGCAACCAGCGAGAACGAGTGGCAGATTTGCTGGCAAGGGTAGGACTAGACCCTCAGTGCATCGATCGCTATCCCCATGAGTTTTCTGGCGGACAGCGACAGCGGATCTGCATTGCCCGTGCCCTAGCGCTGAATCCTAAGTTCATCATTTGCGATGAGTCGGTGTCTGCGCTGGATGTGTCAGTGCAGGCGCAGGTGCTAAACCTGCTGAAGGATTTGCAGCAGGAGTTTGGACTCACTTACATCTTCATCTCCCATGATTTGGCGGTGGTGAAGTTCATGAGCGATCGCATCATGGTAATGAACCGAGGCAAGATTGAGGAAATGGGACCCGCCGACCAAATCTACCGATCACCCCAGCAACCCTATACGCGTCAACTGATTTCAGCCATTCCGCTGGGCGATCTGGAGCATATTCGCGATCGCCAAGCAAAACGGGGTATCGCAGTCAACTAGTCGCTTAGGCAATCCTGACCGGAGTTAGCATAAACATAGACCCACTCGGCATTGCTGAAGAATACGATGATGCTTCTTGCCTAACCCGACAAATTACTCAAACTGACTGACAGCTTGGAAGGAGAAGATATCATTCCAGGCTTCACGCTGTCTGTCACAGAACTGTTTACTGAACTAGATTTCTAGTTGTTACCGCTTCATTTCAACCAGCTACAAATGAAAGAGGTGGAGGCGCATAACGCCTCCACCTCTTTGTAGGAGATTTCCTTGCCCCGTTAATTTGAAAGCGCGACGTACAGCAGAAAACCAGTGAGAACGCCGTAGGCGCAAGCCAGAAATGCCTCGAAAGAAATTCGATTAGAAATCGACAAAATCATGCTGAGCGTGAATGAAAATAGCATTTCCGCGACTGGAATATCATTTCCTCCATCTCGCCACAGTGCCGACAAAATGAACAGTGCCAGCGTCCATAGGGCAAACACGAAGTAAATATTGAATGTGGGAATGATGCGAGGGGGCTGCAGAAGCGGTGTGAAGTAAGTGATGTAGGAAATCACGATCAAGGGCAGGGCACCTGCACACAAACTCTGAATTCCCTGCCCTAAACTAATCGAAAAGGCTTCAACAATGAAGCTAATGAGAAAACCTGCGATGACACCAATACAGAGTGCGATCGCCAAAAAGCTCAGAACTCGTAAGAGTAGCCGAGGTCTCTGGTGGGGACCTTCACTTCCAGTCTCGTCTCGTCTTTTTCTCCCAACCCTGTTTAGTTTTCTCCCAACTCCGTTCGGTTTTACCATGCCTTGACCTGCATTGCTCTGCAGAATTGTGATAAAGCTATTGCACAGAGTGTCCTCTTTTGACTCTGCATTTACAACTGCCTCAAGGAATAAGCCGCTTTACTCATGCGTACCGTTAATGAAATTAATCACAAAATCAAGCAACAACAGGCAGTCGTTTGGACGGTTGAAGAACTCAAGGTGCGAGTTAAAGAAGTAGGCGTGACTCAGGCAGCTAAAGAAGTGGACGTAGTAACCACCGGCACCTTTGAGCCGATGGAGTCTTCAGGCGCGGTACTCAACCTGGGACACACTGATCCGCCGATCAAGATTCGTCAATGTTGGATGGATGGGGTGCTAGCTTATTCTGGGTTTGGCGCGGTTGACCTGTATTTGGGCGCAACCCAAATGACAGAATACTCTAGCATGGGCGAATTGGCTGACGCAGATGAGCGCGATTCTCGCTCCCGTAATGCAGTGCGCGATCGCGGCGGCGGTCATGTCATCGCCGACCTGATTGCGGGCAAACCGGTTCATCTACGGGCGATCGGGCAGGTCACTGACTGCTACTCTCGCGCTTCTCTGGAAACGACGATTACCCGCGAAACGATCAATCAGTTTTATTTGTATAACCCGCGCAACGTCTACCAAAATTTTATCGTTGGGGTGAATGGAGGCGATCGCCCTCTCTTTACCTACTTAGGGCCACTCCAACCGCAGCTAGCAAATGCTGTTTATTCCAACCCTGGGGCTGTTTCCCCGTTGCTGAATGACCCCGACTTGAAGCTGATCGGCATTGGCACTCGCGTCTTCCTGGGCGGTGGTGAAGGCTATGTTGCCTGGGAAGGCACTCAGCACTTTCCGCTACAAAAGCGCTTGCCTAACCGTACCCCCATTGGACCTGCCGCTACTCTGGCGCTGATCGGCGATGCAAAACAGATGAGTCCCCGTTGGGTTAAAGGCTGTTATTTCAAAAGCTACGGACCGTCAATCATGATTGGCGTAGGCATTCCGCTACCCGTTTTGAATGAGGAAGTCGTCGTTCGCTGTGCTGTTCAAGATCAAGACCTGGTAGCTCCTGTAGTAGACTTCTCGATTCCGCGACGAGTTCGTCCTACGTTTGGGTTGGTTAGCTATGCTCAGCTCAAAACGGGTCGTCTCACCATTGACGGTAAAAGTGTAAGAGTTGCTCCTCTTGCCAGTATCTTTTTGTCACGGCAGGTCGCACTAGAGCTAAAGCAATGGATAGAAGCCGGAAAATTCACTCTAACTGAGCCTGTGGCCCCTATTCCAATGGATAGAACTTTTTTGGCGCAGGATCAACTTGGCGCTCAGGTGAGTCTAGAGTAATAGATCTAGAATTGAGTTTTTATATTGAAAATAATGGATCGTTTATTTACGCCACTACAGCGACTTCTCATCACTTGGGCGCTGATTTTAATTACAGGATGGATGACCCTCAATGCATTGAGGTATTTTAGTGAGTTAATCAGCATCTTGGTGACGGCTGGGTTAATTGCCTTTTTGCTCAACTATCTGGTTGCAAGACTGCATACCCTCATGCCGCGTGGACTCGCTGCTGGACTGGTCTACCTTCTTGCTGGAGCTGCCGTTGGGCTAATTGGAGTTACGATCGCCCCTCCCGTTCTGACTCAAGCACAACAACTCATCGTTGACTCACCAGAACTTATCGCTTCTGGACAACAACAGTTAGAAGGGCTGCAAAACTGGAGCAAGGTTCACCAAATACGATTTGCAATTCCGCTATTGCAGGAGCAGCTTTTGACTGAGCTACAGGGTCAAGCTGAAACCATTGCCTCTAGTGGAGTAGGGCTGCTGTTAGGCACATTTAACTGGGTAGTAGATCTAATTCTGATTCTGGTGATCTCGTTTTACATGTTGCTTGATGGAGAGCGACTGTGGAATGGTGTCACCAGTTTTTTTGCGCCCCCTATTCAAGAATACTTGACCGACTCCTTTCGGCGTAATTTGCAGCGGTTTTTCTCAGGGCAACTGCTGTTAGGGCTGTTCATGGCAGTCACTTTATCACTTGCGTTTTGGTGGTTGCGAGTTCCATTTTTCCTGGTGTTTGCCACATTTATTGGCTTGATGGAAGTGATTCCCTTCATTGGCGCAACCTTGGGAATTGTGGTTGTGGGACTGGTGGTGGCATTTATTGATTGGTGGTTGGCAGTGCAGGTTGTGGGAACGGCGATCGCCCTTCAACAAGTCAAAGATAACTTGCTTGCACCGCGCATTCTGGGCAACCTGACAGGACTGAGCCCCACTATTGTGCTACCTGCATTGCTAGTAGGTGGCAAAGTTGGCGGGTTATTGGGCGTAATTCTGGCAATTCCGCTGGCAGGAATGGTGAAAACGATTGCAGAACTGTTGCTCGACCCAACCTTACCGCCACAAACAGGGGCTTTTTTCGTCAATCCGCTTGACCCCGATGAGCCTAACACCAAGCTTGAGTGCATCCTCGACCCCGAAGCCTGTGAAGCAGATTCTGAAGAATTAATGGATAGTGAAGTTGCCCCAATCACTTAGAATCTACAGTTTGAGTCAAGTGCCGCATAACTAATTCTTGAAACAAGTGAGTTCCCACTTCACGGGTGGGCGATAGGCGACCAGGACGATAACCTGAGGACTGGATGCGTTTTTGAATTGCAGGCAACAGCCGCAGATCTTCTTGCTGAATGTTGTCAAAAAACTGAATCAGTGGCTCCAAATTTTGGGGTGATTTTGCGGCTTCTGTATCTGGCACCAGCCAATCCCAACGAATACGAGTGCGCGATCGCCCCTGTGGATCAATCAGGTAAATAATTGCAATCCAGGGACGAATAATCCAGGCAAAATTAGGAAACAAACTAACGGTCCATTTACCGTGTTTCTCCACGTCTCCTAATCCTGAAAAGATGAGATCTGCGTCCATTGAGTAGTATTCATCATCGGGTGGGAAAGGGGCGTACTGTAAATAGTAGTGATGTCTAGCTTCAGCTTTTGTCGCTTTATAGTATTTGGCAATGCTGGAGTGAACCGAAAATTCGTGATAACTTTCCACATTGTTTTCTACATACAGCTTCCAGTTTGTATCGGTGTAGTAGTCAACGCTGTGAACTCTCGCCCATTCATTGAACTGGTAAGACTTAAATAACTCTGGCAATTCCCCTAACTGATTCCCCAAAGGGGGCGCATTCAAGTCAAGGTTGACAAAAATAAATGGTCCCCATGTATCAATCTGGATGGGTGTTAGCGCCTGATCTGCCCAACTAAAATTCTCTGCCTCTTGCATATCAGGAATGCCTTTGAGATTGCCCTCCAAGTCAAAGCTCCAGGCATGATAAAGGCAAGTGAGACGGTTACATTTGCCGCTGTCTGTGGCTAAAGGTGCAGCACGATGAGGGCAAACGTTAAAGAATCCGCGTAGATTGTTTGACTGGTCTTGCACTATGATCAAAGGCTGTTCGGCAAGCTCTACCGTAAAGTATGAACCTGCACCCTGAAGCTGACTTACATGTCCGACATAGCACCAGGTTTTGCCGAAAATCAGCCTTTGCTCTAACTGATAAATTACTTCAGAAGTGTACAGTTCTGCGGGAAGAGTTATAGCTTCTGTAGGTAAAGATTGAGGCTGCCAGGTATTGAGACTGTGCATGGTGCGATCGCCCTCTCAAAACTTTTTTCTAATCTAGTCACGAGAGAGGAAGATTACTGCTCTATTGATCACGAATTGCGTACTACGAAAAACGACGCGACTAGAAACAAACTATCCGTAAATCCCAGGAAGGCGATCGCATTCACGAGGTTGTAATTACCAACAGAGCCTCTTGAAACTGCAACAGAAGGCAATAACTACCCAACGAAGCAGTTCTGAACCCCAACGAAGGCACTCTGAGTGACTTGAATCACTTCCCGAAACCTAACTGAGTAGTTCTGAACTGTAATGAAGGCACTTCGAGTGACTTGAATCATACGCTGATTTGTAATGAAGGAGCTGAGAGGCGATCGCAAGGTATTGAGCCGGATTAGATTTTAGAGTATGAGCGATCGCCCCTACCTTCCGGCTTCCCCAATCATCTGCCCAATCCGCTTCAAAATCTGCAAAGCTGCATAGAGTTCCTGGCTTGAGGTAAACGGGTCTGCCATTCTAAGAAAAATGCCTCGTCTTCTGTCCGCGACAGTTGAAATCGTCGTTCTGCCTCGGCAATTGTTGTAATAGCTTCAGTAATGGCAATTGACATTGGAGCATGAATTACAGAATTATGCTCATGCTATCAAACCTGATTCTATGACAACCGTAATATTCAGACGGCAAACTGTAGTTTCCCTGACATTTTCTCTCGACAGAATCAGCTTAATTAGTCCCTATCACTGCTTCGGACACATCCCAGGTGTGATTCAGGCACTTAAGAGAGGAGCGTAGCAAGAATGGGACAAAAGCCACAGATTTTTACTCGTCGTCTTAGTCGTCGTCAAGCGATGTATCTGATGGGTGGCTTTGCCGGAGGGATGACCCTTCATGCTTGCGCCCAGTCTACACCAACGACCTCAGAAACGTCTTCTGAAGCAACAGACACTGCCAGCGCACCAGCAGAACCCGTTGCGGCTTCTACGGGCAGCACGCTCTGGATTGGCTACTCGCCCCTATATGTAGCCTTGGAAAAAGGCTTTTTTGAAGAAGGTGGCTTAGATCTTACCTACAACGTGTTTAGTGCCAGCGCAGAAGCAGATGCGGCGTTTGCCTCAAACCAAATTCAGGGGCAAAACAACGTCACCTCCGAAGCAGTAGCATTAGCGGCAAAAGGACAGGACTATCGCATTATTCAGATTGCAGACTCTTCACTAGGGGGAGATGGAATTCTAGCCCGCAATAGCATTGCCGATATTGCTGCGTTTAAGGGGAAAGAAATTGCAGTTGAAATAGGTGCGGTTAGCCACTTTTTCTTGCTTCAAGTGTTAGAAGAAGCGGGTTTGACTGCTAATGATGTAACGATTTTGAATGTCACGCCAGATGCAGCAGCGGCAGCTTATCAGGCAGGTCAAATTGATATTGCCGTGACCTATTCTCCCTTCTTAAAGCAAGCCAATGATGCTCAGTCGGATGGACGAATTATCTATGACACCTCCAAGATGCCAGCCGCTATTTTGGATGTGTACATCTTTAGTCCTCAATTCTTGGAGGAAAATCCGACTGCGGGCGAGGCTTTTGTAAGCGGGATTTTCAAAGGCATCGAGTTTTTGAAAACCAATTCTGACGAAGCGTATGCGATTGTGGGCGATCGCCTAGAGCTAGCGCCAGAAGACGTTGGAACTGAGCTAAAAGGGGTTGACCTGACCAGTTTAGAAAAGAATATTGAAATGCTGAGCAACCCTGATAGCGACATCTACTTAGCAAAACACTTACAGTCTTTAGGTGAGTTTTTGGTCACACAAGAACAAATTCCGGAGGCTCCTGCGGATCTGGAGGCGCGGCTTGAGCCAAAATATGTACAAGCACTTCAGGCAAGTGCGTAACTATCGTGTCAACTAAACCTATTTGTGAAAACTGGTTTGTTACCGAAAAGATCAATGACTGGCTCTATCTGCTCAGCGAGCCTCACTATTACTGGTGGAATCGGGCAAATTTGTGGCTGATTAAAGGTCAGAAGCAGGACCTGCTAATTGATACGGGGCTTGGCGTTTCTAGCTTGCGTCAGCACATTGCTTCGCTGATCGACAAGCCGTTGTTGGCGATCGCCTCTCACATTCACTTTGATCACGCAGGTGGAATGCATGAGTTTGACCACCGGGCCATTCATGCAGCAGAGGCAAAAGCTCTGGAAACGGGAGATGACCACGAAGCGCTTTGTACTGCTGAGCAAGGCTGGGTGTTAGAAGAACACTTCGAGCAACTGCCCCATGCTGATTTCACCGTGACTCAATATACGCTTCATGCGGCTGAGCCAACTCAGGTTTTGAAAGAGGGGGATGTGCTGGATCTGGGCGATCGCGCCTTTGAGGTACTGCACCTACCAGGACATTCACCGGGTTGCATTGGATTGTACGACGCTAAGTCTCAAGATCTGTTTTCAGGTGATGTGGTTTATGACGGCGAATTGTTAGACCAACTCCACTGCAGCGACATTCCGACTTACATTCAGACCTATGAGCGACTGCAAAAACTTCCGGTTGACACTGTTTATCCAGGTCACTACAGCATTTTTGGGCGATCGCGCTATCAGCAAATCATGGCAGAGTATCTAGAGGCTAAACGTAAACCTGGCTGTCCTGCAGAGCAGCGTTTATAAGGGCGTTTCTTTAAACAGATGGAGGGGCACCCCCCTCCGCGAGGTGCCCTTCCATCTGTAGCCCTAATTTTTGGAATTGGTATAAAGGTAGAACGCACTTACTCTGCCTCTGGTCTATGATCCATAAAACTTTGCATAGATTGCTTGCGATCGCTGCACTCAGCTGTTTGTCTGAGCCGTTCACAGCGACCGTGCAGGCTCAAACTGCTGAGTCGGTTTGTGCAACAAGCAGTAGCTTTAACACGACACAGCAGGGAAATGTGATTGTGTTGGGGCGATCGCCTACCTCTCGGTATGTGGTGGTTGTGCCTGCACGCCGAGACAACACCCTGAATGTGGTGCGGCAGTGTGTGCCCGATGCATTTCTGGCAGATTCACGATTAGGGGACTATGTCCAGGCAGGGGCATTTCCCAATCGTTCTGGTGCAGAAAACCTATCGCGAGTACTGCGATCGCGAGGACTAGACGCACGAGTCGCTTACTTTTGATCTAGGCAGGGTCTACACATTCATGATCTGCGATTGAAATGCTCTGTGTTAGGGAATCAACAATTGATAAACTTGCTGTTTGCCCAGCGGAGTTGTGACGACAGCCTCAATGCTTCTGTTGGCAGGTAGAGGAACGGTTACATCAAAATTGCCCTGGCGATCGAGCACCAACGGTTCATTCTCAATTTGCACTAAATTTACCGGGTCAACCTGACCAGCAATGCGGGCAGTTCGGTTTGGTTCTGCGGTAAGCTGGCGCAAATCTAAACCTGGATCATCTCTCAAGGGCACCGAAGGCGAAGGCGGTTCACCTGGAATGACCAGACTTTGAAATCCTGCATTCACAGCGACCGACTGTCCTTGAGCAGAAGCAACGACCCCTCCCTCTAAGGTCACTACCCCTGTTTTACCGTCGGGCTGAACACTCACGCCAAAATCAGTTCCCCGAACGCCGCTCACGCCTGCAGGTGTTTGAATTTCTAACCTGGAGTCAGGATTAGTCAATCGCCGCACTTGTAAACGGGCTTGCCCACCTAAAACCTGAAGTTGCGTAATTCGACCGCCGCTGTTTGTCGCTTCCAGGCTTTGCACCCGCAAGGTCGTGTTTTCCGAAACGTTGACGAACCCAATCCCTGTATCTACCGCTAATACGGCATTTGCTCCCTGTCCCGTGCGGATTGTTTCACCTACGGCTTGTAACCTCGTGCCCACCCTGGCGTTGCGGGAATTTTGCCCCTGTTGATAAGTGACTGTCCCTGTCGCTTCGCGCACCTCTAGCCAGCGATCTACCCGAACCTGGAGAGACTGTGCGTCTACCTGTCTTGCTGCATCAGGGAAGCTTAGTGCTAGCAGCAAACCTAAGGGCAGCCAATATTTTTTCATTGATCGCATCAACCCTTGCATCCTTCCGCAGTCTACAATTAACCGGATCAAAAAAGCAGCCCAGTTAAGGGCTGCTAAGCTACTGTGTTAAGAAGATTGAATTAGGAGGAGGTAGTTACGCTAAGAGACTGCCTTACTTCATGCCGACGGTTTCTGTACCAACGCGATCGCCAGAAGGCTGAATTGATTCGCCTTCAATAAAGGAACGCAGCATCCAAGCCATTTGCTCGTGTCCTTCCATCAATCCGGTGAGGAAGTCAGCGGTTCCTTCATCATGGAACTCTTCAGAACACTGATCGATGTGTCCACGCAGGTTGCGAATGATTTGCTCGTGGTTTTCCATCAGGCGAGCTACCATTTCCGTAGCTGTAGGCAGGTCACCTACATGCTCATTAATCGAAGTGTATTCCAAGAATTCTCTTGCCGTACCGATGGGGTAGCCACCCAAAGCGCGGGCACGTTCGGCGACCGCATCAATGGTCTCAGTCAATGTTTCATAGTGCTCTTCTAACAACTGATGCAGAGAGCGAAACTGAGGACCAACAACATCCCAATGATATTTCTTTGTTTTGATTAGCAGCAGGTAAGCATCTGCCAAATCCCGGTTGAGCAGGGTAATTACGCCCTGGCGCTGTTCGTCAGTGAGACCTATGTTTAACTTACGCATTGCTTTAGGTATTTTCAAATCGACTCCATTTACTAGCTCACCAAACTACTCCAAGAGAGGCATCAACCAAATGAGGGATTGTAGTAGGCTGAATGGCATAGACAAGTAGCTTTAGACAGGCAGGAGCGATTGCCAAAAACCTGGCGGAGCAAGCATTTCAGGAAACAGCTTCAATCCCACGCTTTGCTTTATATTGCTCCAAAAGCTGCTACACATTCTGCTATACGGTGAAGTTTGTGAAATCGTTTGCAGTAATGGTACTGGCTCTTACTCCTTGAATAACTGCAAGCAGATCATTGCCTTTATTGATTAAGGTATTGCTCCCTCTTTGGCTGATCTTCAAGTCGCTAAATTCTAAATCACTCAGCAGAGCAATTTTGTCTGTTCCGTCTTTGTAATCTGTGATCAAATCTCGCCCTCTGCCAATTTCTAAGACAAAAACTTCGCTGCCTCTGCCGCCGACGTAGGTGTCACTGCCGCTGCCACCCAGCAAAACATCATCCCCTGTACCACCTTCCAGGCGATCGTTGCCCGCACCACCCAAAAGCAAGTCATCGCCACCCAGACCGAGCAAGGTGTCGTTGCCGTTGAGCCCAGCCAGAAGGTTGTCTCGACGGTTGCCTCGGATGCGATTGTTGCCGTTGTTGCCGTTGACGGCATTGTCAATGTCGTCAATCAAGTCGTCAAATACGTCACCAATGTCGCCGCTCAAGTCATCAAACAGATTACCTAAGTCATCCAGATCAATGTCGTTGATGTTATCGATCAGGTCGTCGAGATCAACTAAATCGATCAAATCGCCAACGCCACCAAAAACGTCGTCAATGCCAATGCCGAATGCCATGTCAATACACCTGTGTATAGGGGGTGATCTTTCCTCTACTTTATGGCGATCGCTCCCCCTTCTACTTCACCCCCTCGGCTAGCCTCACAGGGTAATCTTGTTACAGTTTCTTACGGCATCCAGACAGCCGTTTAATTGTTGAATAGCATCACACAAATGCTATTCTTGATAAGCACAAATTCTGGTTGAAAGTGCTTTAAATTGCGGGTGTAGTTCAGTGGTAGAACGCAAGCTTCCCAAGCTTGATGTCGTGGGTTCGAGTCCCATCACCCGCTTCTTCTGAATCCATTTTCCTGGCTGTTTATAGCGATTCTTGCTGATGTCAAGCTCTCCAGCCCGATAGTTCAGGCAAGGGAGAACCTTGAGGACGCTAATTCCTTCAGACTGAGTTTGCGGGTTGGAGGCAGTTGAAAATTGGTATTCCTCTTCAGACACACGCATCTGGTACTGGAGTCCCGCATAATAACCAATAGGACACTCCAAGATCAGATTTCATGGTTGGTTCCAGGTCATCCACATCCAAAAGCAGATTGGTCAGGTGGTGGGAAGCGCTCACTCCACTCTCGCGGCTATTGGCGATCGCCTTGGCCGCACCTTTGACTGTGCTGAATGCCTGGGCGTTTTCTGAAATTTTTGGCTATTTTCGCTCTCTGTTCATCGTCTTGCTGACAGCAGCTCTGTCTGCCTTTTTGCTGAACTACCCAGTTCGCTGGTTAGAAAAGGGCAGAATCAAGCGAGGGCAGGCAGCGATTCTGGTTTTTTTGGTGGCGATTCTAATTGTGTTGGCATTAGGCGTGACGTTGGTGCCGCTTGCCTTTACGCAAGCCCAACAGCTAGTCGCACGATTACCCGAATGGATTGACTCTGGGCGACGGCAACTCGTCATGCTAGACGAGCGCATCAGTGTATTAGGCTTGCCGATCAGCCTGGATGGATTAGCGGCCCAGCTTAATGCTCGACTAACCGGGGAATTGCAGGGTGTTGCTGGACAAACCCTGAATCTGGCGCTAAACCTGACTGTGTTCACCGTAGTCAGGCTGCTAGACATTCTACTGACAGTAGTTTTGACATTTTACCTGCTGCAAAACAGCCATGCCATCTGGAGCAGTTTGATTGGCTGGTTGCCCGCCCGCCTTCAGCAGCCCTTCTCTCGAACGTTAAGGCTCAGCTTTCAAAACTATTTCTTTGGGCAAATCATCTCAGCTACCTGCATGGGGTTGGGACTCACCTCAGCATTTTTGCTGCTCAAGGTTCCTTTTGGGTTGCTGTTTGGCTTGACGATTGGGCTGATGGCACTGGTGCCATTCGGCGGCACCGTTGGGATTGTGCTAGTAACACTACTCGTCGCGTTGCAAAATATTGGACTGGCATTTCAACTTTTGGCAGCTGCGCTGATTGTGCAGCAAATTGTTGAGAACTTTATTGCCCCTAGAGTATTAGGCACTGTTACAGGCTTAAATCCGTTCTGGGTCTTCATTGCCATTCTTGCTGGAGCCAGGATTGGAGGATTGCTGGGCGTTGTCGTCGCCGTTCCTATTGCAGTGTTGCTCAAAGAATTCCTGATTGCAGTTCGCACTGTGACTCATCGAGACGATCATACCCATCCGGTAGCAGAACATCCTTTACCTGAAATTGACCCTTCTAGAGAAGAGACAAACGGAGATACAAGGCAACTTCAAATCCCAGAAGTTAGCCAGCAAGAGTCAGAAATTTCTGGGTGAAAAGCTTAGTTTTAGAGCATGTTTGAGGAGTCTGGTGTAACCCAGGGCTTTGTCGAAGCGTGACATTCGGGCAGAAATTTTTGGTCTGTTCCGGGGTTGACCTGCCGAATGCTACGCCCTTAGAGGAAACATTCGCTTTTGATTTGCAATGCTTCTGAGAGCTGAAAGTATTGCAAATCAACCATCCCCCATCGATATCTCCATTTGACGATAAAGTGAGGAGGAATGAATCTTGCCACCAGTGCTGCTGTGGTTTCAACTGCTTAGCTGATGAGGTGTTTATGTCAGAGTCAAAGCCGAGGGATGTGCAGGTTTTGCCGATCGCTCTGGATACGACGATTTTGCGATCGCGCAGTTGGAATCGACTCCGGTTCGAGATTGAGTATGCTTTGGAGCGAGGCACGACCGCTAACTCTTTTTTGATTGCGGCAGACCAGATTGCGATTGTTGACCCACCCGGTGAATCATTTACTGAAATCTATTTGGCTGCGCTACAGCGTCACGTTGACCCCAAGCAGATAAACTACGTCATTTTGGGGCACGTCAACCCTAACCGAGCGGCAACGCTGAAGGTGCTTTTAGAACTGGCACCTCAGATTACTTTTGTTTGCTCAAATCCAGGGGCGATCGCCCTCCGTTCTGCATTGCCAGACGTGCCGCTTACCATTAGCATCATGCGCGGAACGCCTGACGAAGTCCTTGATTTGGGCAAAGGACACCAGTTGAGCTTCATTCCTACCCCCAGTCCGCGCTATCCCGACAGCCTTTGCACCTACGACAGCAAGACCCAAATTTTATATACAGATAAGTTCTTTGGAGCGCATGTCTGTGGCGATCAGGTGTTTGACGAAGGCTGGTCTGTATTGAGCGAAGACCGTCGCTATTACTATGACTGTCTGATGGCTCCCAATGCTCGTCAGGTCACCACAGCACTGGAAAAAATTGCTCCCTTCACGGTCAAATTTTACGCGCCGGGTCATGGTCCGCTGGTGCGTTATGGATTTACCGAGTTGACGCACGCTTACCAAAACTGGAGCCAGCAGCAAAAGGCTCAAGATCTATCTGTCGCCTTGCTGTATGCCTCTGCCTATGGCAACACCGCAACCATTGCTCAGGCGATCGCCCGTGGCGTCACCAAAGCCGGAGTCGCCATCGAATCAATTAACTGTGAAGCGGCTGAATCGACCGAAATTCAGACTGCCCTGGAAAAGTGCAATGGTTTTGCGATCGGCTCTCCAACTTTGGGCGGACATGCTCCAACCCAAATCCAAACCGCTCTGGGTCTGATTCTCTCCACCGTGCCGCAAGACAAATTGGCGGGCGTATTCGGCTCCTTTGGCTGGAGCGGGGAAGCGATCGATTTGCTCGAAGGGAAGCTAAAGGATGCTGGTTTTCGGTTTGGCTTTGACCCCATTCGTGTTAAGTTCACACCCACCGACGTAACCCTAAAATACTGCGAAGAAGCTGGTACAGACTTCGCCCAAGCTCTCAAAAAAGCGAAAAAAGTACGAGAGCCACGCCAACCCGCCACCACTTTAGAACAAGCCGTTGGACGCATCGTGGGTTCGCTTTGCATCGTCACCACTAAACAAGGCGATGTTGCCAGTGCCATGCTAGCTTCCTGGGTTTCTCAAGCTACGTTTAACCCACCCGGACTTACGATTGCGGTTGCAAAAGAGCGGGCGATCGAGTCCTTGCTGTATCCTGGCACTTCCTTTGTTCTCAACATCTTGGCAGAAGGGAAACACCTGGGCTTAATGAAACACTTCCTTAAACCCTTTGCCCCAGCAGAAGATCGCTTCGTCGATGTAGATACAGATACAGCACCAAATGGCTCACCAATTCTCAATCAGGCTTCTGCCTATTTAGAATGCTCCGTGAGTGGACGCATGGAATGTGGTGATCATTGGGTCGTTTACGCCACGGTCGATCGCGGTAAAGTGCTAGACCCCGAAGCCAAAACCGCTATCCATCATCGCAAAACAGGCACTCACTATTAAGGTAGGTGATCGGTAAAAGCAAGGTCTTCCCTACTACTTCCCACCTACTATTCGTTCCTCATTTCTCCCTTATGTCTCTCGACCTCCTCTTTAACGTTGCCAACCTTTTTGTCCTGCCCTTTTGGGCGCTGATGATCCTATTGCCCAACTGGGGCGTGACTCGCAAAGTCATGCAGTCTTTTCTGCCATTTGTGGTGCTGGCCAGCTTATACGTTTACTTGTTTGCAGGCAGCATTACTCCTGAAACTGCTCAAGATTTCTCTAACCCTCAACTGGCTGACATTGCTCGCCTATTTTCGAGTGAACAGGTTGCTGCAACAGGTTGGGTTCATTTTCTAGTGATGGATTTATTTGTAGGTCGCTGGATTTACGGGGAAGGTCAGCGGACAGGCGTTTGGACGGTTCACTCTCTCATTCTTTGCCTGTTTGCAGGTCCTCTAGGTCTGCTCTCTCACATCCTCACTCACTGGATTAGTCAATTTTTCTCTTCCAAAGTCACTACAGCTGACGAAACCAGTCCCGACCCAGCAACTTAACATAGCTTTGCAAAACGGCCTTTTAGAAAAAAATGGCAAGCCGAAATAGGTGATAAGAGGCGCATTCCTTGGGGGTTTGCCTCTCATGAACCACTCACTTCACAACTAACTTAGGACTGCGATATTAATCAATCCAAAACTTTGAAACCTTGCCGATTGAATCGGTTGTGTTAGACTACTAGCCGAGTATGAATTCGGTTGCAGTGTTGGCTTTCAGTATGACAGGCTACTCTCCGGATCAAGTTCTCTCTACACCCTTTTTCTCAAGTTCTGGAGATATTCCATGTCAATTTATGTAGGTAACCTTTCCTACGATGTTACTCAGGATGATCTGAGTACTGTTTTTGCGGAGTATGGTACCGTTCAACGAGTACACCTACCTACCGATCGAGAAACAGGCCGTCCTCGTGGCTTTGGATTCGTCGAAATGTCTGCTGAGGCAGAAGAAGATGCAGCGATCGAGGCGCTAGACGGCGCTGAATGGATGGGGCGCAGCCTTCGCGTCAACAAAGCCAAACCCCGCGAAGAAGGAAGTAACGATAGACGCTCTGGTGGCGGCGGCGGCGGTTGGGGCAATAAGAGCGGTAATTATTCTCGCAACTTCTAAGCACACGTTTAAGTTAGGGCAGAAAAGAGGGAGGGTTTAGCCTTCCTTTTTTTTGTCTTTTCCAGGACGGCAATTTTCTGCGAAGTAATATGGTCTAATGCTAACTGCGTGAGGTTTACAGCGGTTTCTGTTTAGCCAAGCGATAGTTCTTCGTTCATTTCCAAAAGGTTAGAGACTTGCATGTCAACAAAGAACTTGATTTTCACTGTCCTGTTGGTTTTTGTGCCGATTTCAATCGTGGCTCACTATTTGGAATGGGGGGCAGTTGCAGTGTTTGTGACTGCAAGCATTGCCATTCTGCCACTGGCAGCTTGGATGGGTGCGGCAACCGAGGAAATCGCTGTGGTTGCAGGTTCTACACTGGGAGGACTGTTGAATGCGACTTTTGGAAATGCGACAGAACTGATTATCGCTTTAGTTGCATTGCGAGCCGGACTGGTGAACGTGGTCAAAGCGAGTATCACCGGATCGATCATTGGCAACCTGCTATTGGTGATGGGTCTTGCGATGCTGTTGGGTGGGTTGCGGTTTAAGGAGCAGAGCTTTCAGCCTGTGGTAGCTAGGGTGAATGCGTCGTCCATGAATTTGGCGGTGATTGCGATGTTGCTGCCTACGGCAGTAAATTTCACCTCCAGCGGGATTGATGAAGTAACGCAGCAACGTTTGTCTGTTGCAGTGGCGATCGTGTTGATTTTGGTTTACGGGTTGACCCTGCTGTTTTCGATGAAAACTCACAGCTATCTATGTGATGTCGGAGAAGCTGAATTTGAGGCAGGCGAGGCAGGTGAGGCAGGACACGCAGAAAAGCCAAATTTGTGGCTTTGGGTGGTGGTATTGCTCGTTGCTACAGTATTTGTGGCGATCGAATCTGAGTTTTTAGTCGGTTCGCTTGAAGAAGCTACCTCTGGCTTAGGGCTAACGGAACTGTTTACGGGGGTGATTGTGCTACCTATTATTGGCAATGCGGCTGAACATGCGACAGCCGTAACGGTGGCAATCAAAAACAAAATGGATTTGTCTGTTTCGGTTGCAGTCGGGTCCAGCCTGCAAATCGCTCTATTTGTTGCACCTGTGCTGGTGCTGGCAGGTTGGGCAATGGGACAACCGATGGATCTAGATTTCAATCCATTTGAGTTAGTTGCAGTCG
Source organism: Leptolyngbya sp. FACHB-541 (assembly GCF_014695875.1). Classification (NCBI taxonomy): domain Bacteria; kingdom Bacillati; phylum Cyanobacteriota; class Cyanophyceae; order Leptolyngbyales; family Leptolyngbyaceae; genus Leptolyngbya; species Leptolyngbya sp. FACHB-541. The sequence continues at coordinate 28,406 of NZ_JACJPC010000034.1, forward strand.
CGGTCGCGGTACTCATTGCCAACTCGATTAGCTCGGATGGGCGATCGAACTGGTTGGAAGGAACTTTGCTCTTAGCTGCCTACGCGATCCTGGGGCTTGCATTCTTCTTCCATCCCATTATTGAAGGCATTGGCTAAACCACTCGATTTTGCCGAATGCACTCGGCGTACCAGTTGAAGCTGGATTTAGGAATCCGAGCCTGGGTTTTGTAATCTACGTAGGTAATTCCAAAGCGGCGGCTGTAGCCCCATGCCCACTCAAAGTTGTCCATCAGGCTCCAGACAAAATAGCCTCGGATGGGATAGTTTTCGCTAGCGGCTCGGTGAACGGCTTTGAGATATTCGCGCAGGTAGAGGATGCGATCGCAATCCAGCACCTCTCCCTGGCGAGTCAACTCATCTTCAGCCGCACAGCCGTTTTCTGTAATTAGCACGGGCAGATCTGCCCGACACAACGTTTCGCTGACATGGCGAATGCCCCAGTACAGCGCATCCGGCACAACATGCAGCCAGGGCATGTGCAGTCGAGGATAGCTTTTAGGAAAGCTGAGCAGTTCGTACCCTTGCGGATTGTCCGCCGCTCGGACGTAAGTTCCGGTGTAAATGTTTAACCCGATAGCATCGAGCGGTTGGTGAATAGTTGCCAAGTCGCCATCCTGAATATCGGGAGCCTGATCCCCAAGCTGCTCTAGCATGGCGGGACTGTAGGCACCCGTCAGCGCCGGAAAAGTGATTCCACCGTTTTGACCGCAGGTGGGAAAGGCTTTTTGAGCAGCAGCCACGTTAGCAGGCGATTCGTCAACGGGCACCGTTACAGCAGGATTATCCACTAACACCACCGAGCAGGCAACTGGAGAAGCTGCCCGAATTGCCTGACAGCCTAACCCGTGTGCCAGCAGTGCGTGATGAGACGTTTGCCAAACTTCCTTCCAAGTTTTGACAACGGTTCCAGGAGCGTGGGGCGGTTGCTTGGTGCCGTAGCCCATGTGGGTAAAGCAGGGAATTTCGTTAATTGTCATCCAGTGAGTGATGCGATCGCCCAGTCGCGTTACCACTGCCGTCACATAATCAGCGTAATCTCGCGCCATCTCTCGACTGCGCCAAGAGCCATACCGCTCCTCCAATGCTTGAGGACTATCCCAATGAAACAGCGTGGCGTGTGGGGTAATCCCGTGATCCCGCAGGCAGTCTACTAGCCGTCTGTAGAAGTCCACCCCCGCTTCGTTCACCGCTCCCCGCCCATCAGGGATGATTCGTGGCCAGGCAATGCTAAAGCGATAGTGCTTGATCCCCAAGTCTGCCATTAGCTTCACATCCTCTGGGTAGCGATGGTAATGGTCACAGGCGATCGCCCCCGTCTGCCGATCTATCACTCGGCCCCATTTCGCACTGAACGTATCCCAAACACCAGGTTTGCGCCCATCTTCTTTGACCGCTCCCTCAATCTGATAAGAGGCAGTTGCAGATCCCCAAAGGAAGGAGTCAGGAAATTGATAGCTGGGCATGAGGAGCTTGGGGGTTAGGGATTAGGGATTGGGAGTTAGGAAAGACTGAATCCTGGCTCATGTTAGTTCGCCACCTCTAATTTTGCCAGATGTCACTCCTGCATCTGTCGCTATTTCTAATTCCTAACTCCAACCCCGAGTCCCCAATCCCCAACCCCTATTTATCAAACCGTCGCATCAAATAAGCTACGCCAAAATCGCCGTTAGGATGATTTTCCAGTAATTCTGCTAGTTCAAATACTTTTTCAGCCAAATCTTCGCCCAATTTTTCGACAGTGGCACGGCGTTCGCGGGCAGCGTATTCTCGTTCTTTTACCCGTGCCTGCCATTCGCTAGAAAAAAGCTGCTCGATTGAGGTGTGTAGCCCCAATTTCTCTAGAACATCCCACTCGCCGCGATCGCACCAGATGCCATGACAGTTGGGACAGCGCTCTACATAAAACGGAGTTTTTAGCCCAACTCTAGCCCGCGCCAAATAACAGTTGCATTCTGGGCAAAGAGCAGCTTTTGTATCGAACGGAGACTGCACGTAATCGACATCCAACGTTTTAGGCATTGGGTAGGAATTTGAACGGGGCTGGCGATTTTGCCAAGACTGATATTCCTCAGCCGGAATCCAGGTTCCCTTGCAGTCAGGGCAACACTGCACTGGCAGTTCGCTGGACAAGCGACTCTCGGTTAGGGTTACTTTCTTATCTTTAGGGCACTGCACAGCGACTTCTCCAATCAAATTCTTTTCACAAAATCATGACATTTTTAGCACTACTCGGACCCCAACAGAGCATCGCAATAGCGGATCAGGGTAACAATGCGATCGCTCATTTGAGCTTGTCTTTGCTGGGCTGTAGTGGGCTGACGGGCTGCCTGCAAGAACATCACATCCATCCCTAACAGCCGCATCTGCTTATTAATCTCTGTCTGATAAGACTGCACCTGCGACACCACCGCCGGATCAATTTGATCCAAATCTGTCCCCATGATTCGCAATTGAAACATTTGCTGCACCTCCAAAAAATCGGCATGAAGCGAAGCAAGGTCAGGGTTCGACCGAGTTACCGTGAGCTTTAGCTGCCGCAGCGCATTTTGAAACTGTTGATAGTGTTGATAAGACAAGCCCGACAACATAAAACACCTCTAAGGTCTAATTTGAATTAGAACTTCTGAATCAGGCTCAGACGTAAAGAAGTTTGTATATATTAGTAGAACAGGGACTTCAAAGTTTTGCATTTTAAGGTGAACTGTAAAATCAAGCAGCAGTTTCACGAGACTCCAGCATAGTTCTGGTAGAACTTCTCTATCATCGTGACCTGGCTAGACGCCAAGGTTTTTCTCTAGAAGAAACTTTTTAACTTTACTAGCTGCCTTCTCCAGCAGCACACCAGATTTGAAGCGGACTAAAACCTGCTTCATCGGTTTGTATACTAAATCACATTAAATACCGTAGAATCAGCAAACATCTACTCCAGAGCCCTCCAAGCTCTTAAAGCGTGACAGCATGAACGTGACGGCTACTACCCCCTTCCCTATCAGCTTGAATTTGCCCAGCTGGCTACAAGAATGCCTGCGGACGCGAAGTGACGGTGCCAGTTCCAGTAGTGGTGATTCAAGTGACTCCCCGGTTGATGCGGGGTTAATTTGTCGGGCATTTGAATTTGGTTACAGTCTTCACGAAGGTCAATATCGTGCCTCTGGTGAACCTTACATTTGCCACCCGATCGCCGTTGCAGGGCTGTTGCGAGATTTAGGCGGCAGTCCTGTCATGATTGCGGCGGGCTTTTTGCACGACGTGGTAGAGGATACAGAGGTAACCCCCGAAGAAATTGAGCAGCGATTTGGAGTTGAAGTGCGGCGTTTGGTAGACGGCGTGACCAAGCTCTCAAAATTCAACTTTTCCAGTAAGAAAGAGCGTCAGGCAGAAAATTTTCGCCGGATGTTTCTGGCAATGGCACAAGACATTCGTGTCATTGTCGTTAAGCTGGCAGACCGCTTGCACAATATGCGGACGCTCGAACACCTACCGGACGACAAACGCCGCCGTATTGCTTTAGAGACGCGAGAAATTTTTGCCCCTCTCGCAAACCGATTGGGGATCGGTCGGTTTAAGTGGGAACTTGAGGATCTGGCGTTTAAATATTTGGAGCCCGAAGCTTATCGCGAGATGCAGCAGTTTGTCAGCGACAAGCGAGCTGATCGAGAAGCGCGGTTAGAACGAGTTGCAGCCCTGTTGCGCGATCGCCTTGAGGAACTGGGGGTTCACTGTCATGACATCAGCGGTCGCCCCAAGCATCTCTATGGCATCTACCAAAAGATGCAGCGGCAGCAGAAAGAGTTCCACGACATTTATGATGTTGCTGCAATCCGGATGATCGTCGAAAACAATGATGAATGTTATCGCGCCTTAGCCGTTGTCCATGATGCATTTCGCCCCATTCCTGGTCGGTTTAAGGACTACATCGGCTTGCCGAAACCAAACCGCTATCAATCGCTGCACACGGTAGTCATCGGTAACACAGGCAGACCCGTTGAGGTGCAGATTCGTACGTTGGAAATGCACCACGTTGCAGAATACGGGATTGCAGCTCACTGGAAATACAAAGAGACGGGCGGCAGCAGTTCTAGAATGACTGCTGAAGATGAAAAATTTACCTGGCTACGACAACTGCTGGACTGGCAGAGTGACCTTAAAGATGCCCAGGAATACCTGGAAAGCGTTAAGGACAATCTATTTGACGATGATGTTTATGTGTTTACGCCCCACGGAGACGTGGTGCCGCTGAGTCGGGGTGCGACGTCTGTGGACTTTGCCTATCGCATTCACACTGAGATTGGCAATCATTGCGCTGGGGCACGAGTCAACGGTCGAATTGTCACCCTGGACACTCCATTGAAAAATGGCGACATCGTCGAAATCATTACCCAGAAAAATTCTCGTCCTAGTCTAGATTGGCTCAATTTTGCGGTGACGACGGGGGCACGAAACCGAATTCGTCAGTGGTACAAGCGATCGCACCGTGACGAAAACATCCTGCGCGGACGGGAGATGTTAGAGAAAGAGCTAGGTAAAAAGGGCTTTGAGGCCTTACTCAAATCTGATCCGATGCAAAGTGCGGCAGAGCGATGTAACTACCAGTCTGTAGAAGACCTGCTGGCTGCTCTAGGCTACGGGGAAATGACGCTCAATCTGGTGGTAAACCGGATCAGAGAAGCCATTAAAGCCCAGCAACCGATCGCGCCTGCGATTGAAGTAGATGATGGCAAGATGGTCTTATTGCCCAGCAGTACAACCGCTGCCCCTCGTCCAGTCACACGTCCGTCTGACTCCCCCATTACTGGCGTAGAAGGGTTGCTTTACCACCTGGCCCGCTGCTGCAACCCAGTACCAGGTGAGTCTATTATCGGTGTTGTCACCCTCAGCAGTCGCGGCATCTCAATTCATCGGCAGGGCTGCCAAAATACGGAGAGCATTCCGGGCGATCGCCTGATTCCCGTTAGCTGGAATTCAACCGTTACAAATGGCAGTCGCGTCCACACCTACCTGGTGCAAATTCAGATTGAAGTGATTGATCGAGTGGGTGTGCTTAAAGATATTCTGTCTCGCCTCACCGATCACGACATTAATGTTCGCAGTGCTCAAGTTAAAACCATTCCTGGGCAGACCGCCATTATCGATTTGGGAATTGACATTCGCGATCATCAGCAGCTCGATCGCACCTTCACTCAAATTCGCAAAATGAGCGATGTCATCAACCTGCGCCGCATCAGTGAGGTTGATGATTAGAAACCGCCGTTAGGTTTCAAGATTTTGTAGAGACGAAGCGCTCCGCTAGCACTCTCTGTTCGCTAGCAGAAGCAATTGAACTAATTCCCTTCGCTTTGGCAGGGGGTTGTGCCTGCTACTGCTGTTTGTTTGTCCCCAAAAATTTCACCAAGGGTGATAAGCAATACTTTTCAGCGGTCGCGGACTGGAAACTTAGCAGTCCAAAGGAAAAATGGTATTATTCTTCAATTATTCTTCATCAACACATGAAGAAATATGTACAACTTCGGAGTGATGTAATATACACGTATTTTTGTTACAAGTGACGAATTAGCGAGAAGACCCGTTATGAACCGTAACAATTTTCTAGAAAAGCATATGTGAGTAGATGCTGAGAGTTTTTCTCAGCCAAGTAGGGTCGCCCTTTTGTTTGCACAAAGAGGCTGTTTTGAAACCAGCTTGTCATTGAGATTTTGTATCTTTTAGTCTCAAATCCTGGCTTCAGATTGATTTAGTTCAAACCGTTTAACCCAATTAGCTTCGAGTTTGGTCTTTTAGCGCAAGTAGCCGCATTTGGTGTCTGGAAATGCAAGTTTTTCCAGACAGCTTGTACTGCCAAATTTAAGCCCTTCTTGAAGAGGTGTAAGGATCTATGGCTGCTGTGAAAGGCTCATCATCACAACGGTTAGCGTGGCTAGAAGGAATTCGGATTTTTGCCGCAGTGATGCTTCTGGTTTATCACGCTCAGCTTCTGTTTACAGACTATGCATTTACCCCAAAACCATTGGGCTTAGCTGCGAATCTTCGCTTGATTGAGGTAGCAAGCGATCGCTTGGGGCACAACTTGCTAACTTATATTCTTAGCTTTCCAGCCTGGTTTGGGTTTCAGTTTGTTGATGTCTTCATTTTAATCAGCGGATTTAGTTTGGTGTTGTCCTTAAAAGGGAAACCCTTAGAAGTCGGCAGTTTTTTGCAGCATCGGCTTTTACGGATTCTCTGGCCCCTTTGGACAGTTGCTTGGTTGTCTTACCCCTTCCTATGGGCAATTGGAATCGCAACAAACAGCTACAGACCCGACTTGTGGTACGTTTTCGCGGGTGCTAGCTTTCCGCTGCTGTTTGAGTACTCCGGCGAACTGCTGCTAAAGAGCAGTGGACCCTGGTGGTTTGTGCCTCTCATTCTCAGTTTTGCCCTGATTTTCCCTTTCCTGTGGCATCTGCTCCGGCGGTGGGGATCTCGCAATTTGCTGATTGTCAGCCTTGCTTTAACGATTGGCTATCGGGCACTAGCAGTTTACAAATTTGACGGACATCCCACTTATGTTGTTCTAGATACAGCCACAGATTGGCTGCCATTTCTACCGTTTATTGCTAAGCTCAGCACCTTTGTTCTAGGCATGGTGGTGGCACGGGCTTACCGCGCGGGGCAAGGGCCACTGTTTTGGCCGACACGATGGGTGCTGGGATTTGGCATCCTGTTTTACGTAATGGGTTTCATCTGCCAGTTTTCGCGCCTGGGCTGGGTATTTGCTGATTTGCTGCTGCCGATTGGTCTAACCCTTTGCTGCATGGTGGCATTTCAGGCTTTAGCACAAATTCGCCTCGCTAAATCAACGATGCTTTGGCTGGGGGCACACAGCTACAGCTACTTTCTGATCCACGATTTTGTGCTGGATCGAACCATCAATCTGGTGGTTGAAGATAGCCGCGTGTTGTACTGGCTGCTGCTGCCAGCCATGATTGTCGCAACGCTACTTTTGGCTATGGTGGCAGACCATGCGACTCCGCTGCTTCAGCGAGTGGTCATGGGGATACTGCGTGACCTTGACTATGTGCTGACGATCGCCCCCAAGATTCAAATTCGGTCCTGGTTGCCTCAGGTTGGCGATCGCGTCCGATATCGGAACGAAGCAGGCTGGACCGTGATAAAAATAGAGCGACTGCTAGACGACAAGGAGGTTTTTCTCTGTCAGATTACTGATGGTCAAAGAATTTTGTGGCTAAACGAGGATGACCTGGAACCGGACACCCACTCCTCCTTGAACGACTCCTCAATCAGTCGCAATGGCTCCAAATACAACTCACTCTCTTAGTTACTCCTCACACTATTATTTTTTTGTCGCATTCTATGTCCCTGAACCGACTTTACTAGGCACCTTCTTCCCTCACCTTTTCTTTTCACCTCCTCTAGCCATCAAACACCTGTCGATTCAAGATTTATCTAAAAAACCTCCGGAGGGTAACTAAGTGACGAAGTGGACAATCGAGCTACACAAGCTGATTTATACCCACGTTGTGTTGATTGGTGTCCCCACCATCTTTTACTACTGTTTGCGAGTAGGAGGATGGGATTTGATGAACTTGCACATGGCGATCGCCACCTTCTATATGGCTAGTGCATTGATCATCATTGCAGAAACCACCAACGCCCTATTTCGCCGCTTTGCCACAGACCAGTACAACGTCAAGTCAGGATTGGGGCAATTTCACCAACGCACCAAATCACTGTTAGGGATGGGTGGCTCCAGACTCCCCGAGCCAAAGCGGCCCACGCCGCGTTGCTCGTTTTTGATTGCGGCCTATCTGCCTAACGAGCAGTCGATCATCCTAGATACACTCAGGCACATCTTGCTCAACGTACAGCGTCCTGAAGGTGGGTTAGAAGTGATTCTCACCTACAACACGCCGATAGACCTGCCTGTGGAAGATGACCTGCACAGTCTTGCTCAGTCTTATCCGGAGTTACGTTTGTTGCGAGTTGAGGGCAGTCGCTCCAAAGCCGAAAACCTCAATGCTGCATTAGATATTGTTACGGGTGAAGTTGCGTGTGTGTTGGATGCAGACCATCATCCTGCTCCAGATTGCTTCTTTCGGGCCTGGCGTTGGATTGAGCGGGGCTACGACGTAATTCAAGGACGCAACATTATTCGTAACCATAGTCAAAACCTGCTGACCGAAAACGTCGCGATAGAATTTGAGACGCTTTATGGGATTAGCCATCCTGCCAAATCTTTCTTGACAGACTCCAGCATTTTTGGTGGCTCAAACGGCTACTGGCGTACCTCGGTGTTAAAGCAGATCCGCTTTAACCCAATGATGCTGACTGAAGACATCGATGCTTCACTGCGAACCTTGCTAAACGGCTATCGCATTTTGCATGACCGCAGCATCATCACCACGGAGCTTGCGCCTGTTGATGGACAATCTTTTTGGTTTCAGCGCAAACGCTGGGCACAGGGATGGTTAGAAGTTAGCCTCAAATATCAGCGCCGAGTCTGGCGATCGCCTAAACTAAGTCTGTGGCAAAAGGTTTACTGGACTTATTTACTCTATTTTTGTGAGCTTTATTCCATAACTGCCATCCAAATTATTCCGATTGTCCTAAGTCTGTTCCTTTATCAGGGCTCATTTGAATCTTCTGACAATCAGTATCTATTTTTGAGTACAGTTGTGGCGGTGTTTAGCGGGATTTATCAAACTTTAGCAACAGCAAAGATCGCTTTTGTGCGCTACCCAGTGACCTATTACATCAAGCACATGCTGTTGTTTTTCCCGTATATCACCTTCAAAAATATGATTGCGATTGTGGGGCTATACGATCACCTACACGGCAACAACAATTGGCTAATTACTCCCAGAGGCAAGCAGCATAGTCGCAAACCCACACCCCAACCAGAGCCAGTTTTGGCTTCGAGTTCGAGTTCGAGTTCCTGACTTTTATGAGCCTAATTATTTGTCCGGGAATTCATCCACCAGAGCTAACTGCGAGCTTTTTGGCAGGTCTAGAAGATGTCACTCGGACACCTCTGAGAGAATTAACGAACTACTTCATTTTTCCATCCGATCGCTATCCCCCCTACTCCGCATTTCACATTCTAGAAACGCTCTACGCGTGGATAGGGAAACCTTGCAAGAATTCAGAACAGCCTGATCAAAATCTATCCACGAATCTATTACCGAGTTCCTCTCATGCTTCTTTAGTTTTTCTCAGTTTTAGTGCTGGAGTCGTCGGGGCAATTGGGGCAGCCCGAACCTGGCAGCGATCAGGTGGACAGGTGAAAGCATTTATTGCAGTGGATGGTTGGGGTGTACCTCTGAGGGGTGAATTTCCGCTATACCGCCTGAGCCACGATTTCTTTACGCACTGGAGTTCAGCGCCTTTGGGTGCGGCAGCAGAAAGTTTTTATGCTGACCCACCCGTACCGCATCTAGAACTATGGCGATCGCCCCAAACCGTTTGGGGGTATCAGCTTAAAGGGGAGGAGCAATCGCCATCTCTGTTTCCTAACAGCCCCCGCCGAGCCCCTATCACTGCTGCCGCATTTTTGATCGACCTGCTAACTCGTCAAATTGATTCCAGACTGACGGGCTGATTTTTAAGTCAAAAAACACTGACAAACTGCATCACTCCGTTCAAGCCTTGCTTAAACGTCAAAACCCGAGCCTGCAAGAGGTTTTAGCACTCTGAGCGACATTGAGCGAGATAACTCTACAACTCTCGACAGGAGCTAGTATCAGAACTAGACTGGATCATTAACGATTTAGTGCATCATTAGATACAGATCTAAGCTATGCGTGAGGTTTTCCCTGTGCGTTCCCAAATTGCTGCACCTGCTCAAACTACGTCTGCGTCCACAATTCCCTTTCCCAAACCGACAGCAGTTCGCGCAACTGGCGCATTTGCTTTAATTGATAGCCTGAAGCGTCATGGGGTAAAGCACATTTTTGGCTACCCCGGCGGCGCAATTTTACCGATTTATGACGAGCTTTATCGAGCAGAGGCAGCTGGCGGCATTCAGCACATCCTGGTCAGACACGAGCAGGGAGCCTCCCATGCGGCGGACGGCTACGCACGGGCAACTGGACAAGTTGGCGTTTGCTTTGGCACTTCTGGTCCTGGTGCGACCAACCTGGTTACAGGCATTGCGACAGCACAGATGGACTCGATTCCAATGGTGATTGTGACTGGGCAGGTTCCCAGTACTGCGATTGGCAGTGATGCTTTCCAGGAGACAGATATCTACGGCATTACGCTGCCCATCGTCAAGCACTCCTATGTGGTGCGCGATCCCCAGGATATGGCGCGGATTGTGGCAGAAGCGTTTTACATTGCCCGTTCGGGTCGTCCAGGACCAGTTTTGATCGATGTGCCAAAGGACATTGGGCTGCAAGAATTTGACTACACCCCTGTGGAACCCGGAAGTGTTAAGCTACCCGGCTATCGTCCTACGGTGAAGGGGAATCCGCGTCAGCTGAGTCAGGCGTTGAAGCTGCTTCGGCAGGCAAAGCAGCCGCTACTGTATGTGGGCGGTGGAGCGATCGCAGCTGAGGCCCATGCTGAGATTCACACCCTGGCAGAACGCTTTCAGTTGCCCGTTACTACAACTCTGATGGGCAAAGGTATCTTTGACGAAAACCATCCTCTCTCCGTTGGCATGTTGGGGATGCACGGCACAGCCTACGCCAACTTTGCGGTGAGTGAGTGTGACTTGCTGATTGCGGTTGGGGCGCGGTTTGATGATCGCGTCACGGGCAAGCTTGATGAATTTGCTTCTCATGCCAAAGTCATTCACATTGACATTGATCCCGCTGAAGTGGGCAAAAATCGCACTCCTGATGTGCCGATTGTGGGAGATGTGCGACAGGTACTAACCGATCTGCTGCGCCGTGACCTGGAAGACGGCATTCCGGCTGATCCCAGCCTGACGCAAGCATGGCTCGGTCGGATAAACCGCTGGCGAGAGGACTATCCGCTAGTGGTGCCCAGCTACCCAGACAGTATTGCCCCTCAGGAAGTTATTGTCGAACTCAACCGTCAAGCTCCTGATGCTTACTACACCACTGATGTGGGGCAGCATCAAATGTGGGCCGCGCAGTTTCTCAAAAATGGACCGCGTCGCTGGATCTCTAGTGCAGGTCTGGGCACGATGGGCTTTGGAATGCCCGCTGCAATGGGTGTAAAGGTGGCACTACCTGATGAGCAGGTGATCTGCGTGAGCGGCGACTCCAGCTTCCAAATGAACTTACAAGAGCTTGCAACGCTTTCTCAGTATGGGATCAACGTCAAGACCGTGATTCTTAACAACGGCTGGCAGGGGATGGTGCGCCAGTGGCAGCAAGCATTCTACGGAGAACGGTACTCTTCTTCCAACATGGAAATTGGGATGCCAGATTTCGTCATCCTGGCTCAAGCATTTGGGATCAAGGGCATGATTGTGACTGAGCGGGATCAGTTGGAGGGGGCGATCGCCGAAATGCTGGCTCACGACGGTCCTGTGCTGATGGATATCCGCGTCAAAAAAGATGAAAACTGCTACCCTATGGTTGCCCCTGGCAAGAGCAATGCCCAAATGATCGGTCTACCAGAGCGTCCTAAGTCAAAGCAGCAGCCTGACGTGATCCCATGTAGCAGCTGTGGCACCGAGAACTCGGCGACTCATAACTTCTGCCCCAAGTGCGGCACCAAAATTTAGGAACTACTGGATTCAGCGCGAAACTAAATCATCAAATCGGGGTATCTCTTAGAGGTACCCCTTCTAATTTTGTGGGCAAGATTTTGCTGAAATCAGCGATTATCGTGTAATTATTTAGTTTGTCGGGTCTGCATTAGATTCGCACTAGGCATCATCTACCTCGCTAAACGACCCAAAGCAATCAAAGAAGTTCTCAGAAAGCAGGCAGCCTATTCTTTGTGCAAGGGCAAGCTGCTGCTCCAGCATTTCTCCTGGTCGCAAAACCTCAGAGTTTTTCCGAAAGGCTAGAGTTTAATCGGAAATTTTGGGAAATTTAGTAGTTTACTTGTTACATTACCTGGATACTTGAGTATTGTTAATTCGAGCAGCCCTGTTGAGAACCTGTTGCGAATTGATTAGTTTGTGGATCTATTAGCGAATCAATTAGTAAGGTTAAAAGTCCCATTAAGCGAGATTGTGAAAGCATAATTCTCATTTGCGCTAGCGCTCTAAATCGCTTTTATTGTTAAAGACATCTGTTGTCAACACATTTGCTGTGGACATCAATGTTTAGAAAGGCGGCTAGCATCATCGTCATTAGTTGAGGAGTAAAGTCATGACTGCTGCACTTAGATCCAATGTTTCTAGCCGACGTTTTCCACCCAGACAACCCGGCAGTTACGCGGGGGGATCTAAAGTTGCTCAATTCCAACCCTCTATTGAGCGGCGATCTGGGCAGTCTCAACTTCAGCCCATTGGTTCACAGGCGGCGGTTCGCCAAACGGTGCAGCTACCCACTCAAGCAGCTAATCCTCTGTGGCTCCGAGCTTTAACTTTTGCCCAGCGAACTTCTACAGTTGTTACGTTTTCCCTGGTTGCATCCGCGCTAGCGGTCTATGGCTGGACAGTCTACTCACAACAGCTTTGGGGCAAGGAATATGATCGACTTGACGCTCTACAGCGCCAAGAGCGTCAGTTGACCGCAGCAACCGAGGTGCTAAAGGATCGGATGGCTCAAGAGGCAGAAGATCCGGCATCTGGGCTATCTATACCCGATCCGACCCACGCGATCTTTTTACAGCCTGCACCTCTCACCGAGCCTGCACCTGTACAGGCGGCACCTGCGCCACAACCGATTCAGACGGCACCTTTAGGATATTGATCGAGATGGCTATCTCTTTTCCTCCCTTTCGCAACTTCCGTAGCCGCAAGGCCGCTGAGAAGGAAGGACAGCGCCTACGAGGTGGGCAATCCGCTAGCGCTTTGACTCAGCCTTCGCTGAAGCGATCGCCCCAACGTGGATTGGAGGACGGTTCAGGTCGGGAAATTGGGGAGCGATCGCCCATCAGTCCCTCTAACCGATCGCGCTTGCTAGCAGTCTGGGGAGTTCTAATGATCGGTGGGGCTGGGCTTGCGCTCAACCTGGTGAGGCTACAAATCGTTCAAGCTCCCATGTTGCGCCAGCGAGCAGAGAACCAGCAGACTGTTGCGCTGCGTCCATTTGTGCCCCGTCGCCCAATTATCGATCGCCAGGGTAATGTAGTAGCGATCGACGAACCTGCTCACACGCTATACGCTCACCCATTTCTGTTTCAGCAGTCGCGGCAGGAGATGGCCACTCAACTTGCCCCAATCCTAAATCGCCCAGAGCAAGAGCTTTTTCAACTGTTCTCTTCAAGTGACAGTGGTATCCGAGTTGAGTATGACCTGCCTGAGGAGACAGCCAACCGCATCGCTAACCTGGGCTTGGATGGACTGGAACTAGAGCGACATCAACAGCGGTTTTACCCGCAGCAGGATCTGTTTGCTACGGTAGTTGGCTATGTCAACACAGAGCGGCAGGGTCAGGCAGGACTGGAATACAGCCAGCAAAGTATTTTAGAGCGATCGATAGAGCCTGTTCAGGTTAGCCGTGCTGGAGATGGCGCAATTATTCCCGATGAGCTGTCGGGCAGCTTTTTGCACCAGGACGACCTTCAGCTGCAAATTACGCTAGATGGTCGGTTGCAGCGCGCCACCCGTCTGGCGCTAGAACAGCAGATGAAGCAGTTTGGTGCCAAGCGGGGAGCCGTGATGGTGATGGACGTGCAAACTGGCGAAATTCTGTCTATGGTGACTGAGCCATCTTACGATCCCAACCAATATTACCAATTTGACCTGGACCTATTTCGTACTTGGGTTTTGACCGATTCCTACGAACCGGGGTCGACGTTTAAACCAATTAATGTGGCGATCGCTTTGGAGTCGGGAGCCGTCAGCCCCAATGACGTGTTCTATGACGAAGGCCGGATTGAAGTCGATGGCTGGCCAATTCAGAACTCTGACTACAATGAACGCGGAGGCGGACGGGGATCGCTCAGCGTTCAAGAAATCATCCAATATTCCAGCAACGTTGGCATGGTTCACATCATGGAAAGCCTTGATCCAGCAGACTATTACGGCTGGCTGGAGAAAATTGGTCTGGGGCAACCTACGGGCATCGACCTACCCTTTGAAAGCCAGGGACAGATCAAGAGCCTGGAGCAATTTGTAGGTTCTCCAGTAGAACCAGCCACAACCGCATTTGGGCATGGCTTCTCGGTCACGGCGATGCAATTGCTGCAACTGCATGGTGCTCTAGCCAATCAGGGTGAAATGGTCGTTCCCCATGTGGTGCGAGGACTATATAACGCCGAAGGACAGGCATACTGGCGACCCAAGTTGCCCGCTCCCCGCAGGCTATTCTCCCCCCAAACAGCCCAGTCGGTTTTGGGCATGATGGAGGTAGCCGTTCAAGAAGGTACAGGTGAGTCAGCCCAAATTTTGGGATACCGAATTGCAGGCAAAACTGGAACCGCCCAAAAACCCAGCCCGGATGGAGGCTACTATGAATCAGCTCGCATTACCAGCTTTGTTAGCATTCTCCCTGCCGAATCACCACGCTACGTGGTACTAGTCGTGATTGACGAGCCGCAAGGGGAAGATGCCTACGGTTCTACCGTTGCTGCCCCGATCGCCAGAGGAGTGATGGAGGCCCTGATTGCGATCGAGGGCATTCCACCAAGCCAGCCTCAAGTGGTAGAGGAACCAACAGAGTATTAGTCACTATAGCGACGAACACTATTCTCATCCTTCCACCGGTGTGATTTGCACGAGCGAAAGCGCCAGCGGACTGGTTCCCATCACAATGCCGATTTGCAAGAATTGCCGAAAAATTTACAGATGGAAAGGCCCCACACGACGCAGGGTGCCTTTCCATCTGTAATCCTTTTTTGAGAAATGGCACAACATCCAATTGCAGATGAAAATAGAGTGGCAATTGGATTATCCTGACAGTGGAGCAGATTTACGGAACTTAATACATTTCCTCACCTATGAAGTGCATTATCAATCGCCGTGCCCAGTTTTCGGCTAGCCATCGCTATTGTCTACCAGAATTGAGCGATGCAGAGAACGCTCAACGGTTTGGACCCTGCGTTCGTGCGCCTGGACATGGGCACAACTACATCCTCTATGTCTCCATGGAAGGGGATCTAGACGAATATGGCATGGTGCTAAACCTGTCTGATGTAAAGCAGGTAATCAAGCGAGAAGTCACCAGCCAGCTAGATTTCTCTTATCTCAACGATGCCTGGACAGAATTTCAGCAAACTCTACCCACCACCGAAAATATGGCGCGGGTGATTTGGCAGCGACTTTCACCACACCTGCCTCTTGTCCGCATTCAACTCTTTGAACATCCCGAACTTTGGGCTGAATACGAAGGAAACAACATGGAAGCGTATTTAACGATTAGCACTCACTTTAGCGCCGCGCATCGTCTAGCACTACCCCACCTGACACTAGAGCAAAATTCAGAAATTTATGGCAAATGTGCCCGCGTCAATGGACACGGGCACAACTATCATCTGGAAGTCACGATTAAAGGCGAAATCGATCCGCGCACTGGTATGATTGCCGACCTGGTAGCCCTTCAAAAGGCAGTAGACGATTACGTTGTAGAACCCTTTGACCACACTTTTCTCAACAAAGATATTGCCTATTTTGAAAAGGTAGTGCCGACAGCAGAGAACATTGCCATCCACATTCGCGACCTGCTGCAAGAGCCGATTCGAGAAATTGGGGCATCTCTACACAAGGTTAAGTTGATCGAAAGCCCAAATAACTCCTGCGAGGTTTATGCAACAGAGACAGTAGAACATCCAGTAGAACAACAGGAACCTGTCCTCGCAGAAGTTTAGGATTGAGCGGTGCGCTTACTCACAGCCCCTACCGATTTGGTCTAATATCCAACGCCATCCCTGATGATCGTCTCTAGGGTTTACACAGTTCTCGCGTCCAGTCCGAATGGGGTTGTCATCGCGATCGCGAATACGGTCATCATCGTCGTCATCATCGTCGTCATCATCCCGGTCGCGATCGCCTAACCGATCATCTTCCCAATCGTCCTCCCAATCCCCGCGATCGCGCCGCTCTTCCCAATCTTCACGCGCCTCATCCTGGCGATCGCGAACACGGTCATCATCATCATCGTCGTCATCGTCATCATTCCGGTCACGATCACGACGGTCGTCGTCATCGTCATCATCCCGATCACGTCCATTGCGTTCAAGCCAATCTTCAAAATCCTCACGGGCATCTGCAACAACCATGTCGCCACTCGAACCTTGATTTAGACCTGCAGAACCGTTGTCTAACTGAGACTGCGCCGCCTGAGCTGAAGTCGTTAAATTAATCAACTCAAGTAAAACCAACGTTGATAAAAGCCAAAGAGTTTTCATAATAGTTTTTTAGGTGAGGTGAAGAGATAAAGCCTCTAAACAACTTGACAGCGCCTCAGCCAAAATGTGCCCGTGATTGAGACTGGGCATTAAAGGTTGGGGGTTGGAGTGTTAGGCTGAGCTGCTGATCACTATCAATGTAGCCTCCTATTCCAATCCTCAACCTCATGCTGTAGACTCGCCCAATCGAGTGAACGCCACATCAGAATACCTGCCACCCCTGCAATCGCCACACCAGAATACTTGCCACCCCTGCAATGCGAAGCGCGTTATGCCGCCTATCCTAGTTCCTTGCGGAGGGGGTTTGGGGGACGCGCTTCGTCCCTCAATGGGGGTTCGGGGGCTTTGCCCCCGAAAAAGACTTGAATCGAGAAACAGAACAAAAAGACAGAGATGCTTTAGCAGACCTGAGCAATCAGAGTCCGATGACGAGGACTATTACACGTCACCGTTGGTCTCGTAAACCCTGCTGAAGCGATCGCCTCCTCAATATCGAACGTAAAATAATCATCCAAATATGGCTCCGTACTCTTCAGCAGCGTCAACACATAGGGCGGCATCTTCGCGTGAACGTCTGACTTTGGATTCATGTCCATGATCGTCAAATGTCCACCCGGACGCAGCAATCGTCGAGCCTCCTGAAAAATCTCAACCGAAGCCGCACGAGGCAACTCGTGTAATAGAAGACAAGCTGAAACCAGGTCAAAAGAATGATCGGGTAAACCCGTGGATTCAGCAGCAGCGTGGAGCCAAGTGGGAGAGTTAGGGAGTGAAGAAGTGCGGTAGTGGGCGATCGCCAAAAAGTAGGGCGACAGATCCAACCCCGTCAGCCTTGCTTGAGGAAACGTCTGCTGAAGTGCAACCGTACTCATGCCAATGCTACAGCCGAGATCAAGAATGTCTGTGGGATCAGCAGGCAGTTGCGCCTTAAGCACATCGTGATAGCTTTGCCGCAGCATTGCATCCCCTTTCGCTCCCGCCTCTGGCCAGATCCGAGCGTGAACCGCGTGGGCAGCAACATCTACCTCCATTGCGGCTTCCCAACCTAAGTTGCCTTCATCATAGGCATGGAAAGGACGCAAGTAATACTCTGGATAGGTCAACTCAGGATTCTGAATCCGCGTCAGGTCTGCTTCCCAGTCGGGGGAAAGCTCAGCATCAGAAACAGATTGCGTACCTGACGGACGGCGCGATCGCAACGCCTTCACCTCCTCTCGCCAGTACACCCCAATCGATTCAGCCCGCTTAATCATCATCGTGCGGGCTTGGTGTTTTGCCAGATTTGCTAGCGGCTTCACCGCCAGCACTCCATTTACCAAACGAGAAGCCAATCGAGGCGCAGCATTCACAGCAGTCATAGGGCACAGGTTACTATCAAGGATTTATAAACAGATAGGCTTATTATCTCAAATAAGAGCTTGAGCGAAATTCTCGTTTCTAGCAAGGCACCCTAATCTGCTGAGATTCAAGCCGAGCAGGTTTTGGATGAACGTCGGGGACGTTCATCCCTCCGCTACTGTGAAGTGTTAGAGGTCAGAGGCGAACAAACTCACGCTTTCGCTATCATCAGCCAGTTTGACCATTCTCTCAAACCTAAATCCCAGCTTTTCTAGCAGCTTTGCTGAATCGAAATTGTCCGGTGAGGCGATCGCGACAATACGATTTAAGCCAAAACTGCTTCTCCCATACTCCATCACGGCAGAAGCAGATTCATATGCGTATCCTTTTCCCCGGAACTCCTGAAGAAAGGCGAATCCAAGATCCACATCTTCCAAGAAATCTCTTTTTATCAAACCGCAAATCCCGATCGAGACACCCGTGCCCTTTAGCTCAGTCAAATACAGTCCGAAGCCGAGACGCTCATACATAGCAACTAGGTTCTTCAAAATATAGTCACGAGCATCATTAAGTGTTCTCACACCTTTGTCACCAATAAATCTCAACCACAAAGGGTCATTCAAGAGTGCAAGAATAAACTCGCTATCTTCAACCGTCAGCCTACGAAGGATTAAATGCTCTGTTTCAACAACTCTCATAGCCGAACAGCCTACTGTTGACGTACATCCACCATTCCACTTATCTCTCCCAATCGCGCTAATCTGGTAGTCAGACTGATTCCGACTTATTCGTTAGCCGCCATCTGTACTTTTTAGCTTCTCAGGATTAACTTTTCGATGCTACAGTCCTACTTTGATTCTGAAAACAACGGTCACAAGTCCTTTGAGCTACCGGGAGCCAGACCTCATTACAATCCCGATCGCCCTGGACAGGTCGAGCATATTTTCCTGGATTTGGTGCTAGATATTCCCAATCAGCGCTATCAAGGCACCTGTAGCATTCGGATCAATCCCGTTCGCAGGGGCATTGACAGATTGATGCTCGATGCCGTCAACCTGCAAATTGAATCAGTACAGGTCGATGAAGTAGAGCAACCCTTCGACTATGATGGCGAACAGCTTCAGGTGCGGCTAAAGCAAGAAACCGAGGCAGGACAGCCGATTGTGGTGGCGATCGCCTACCGCGTCGAAAATCCTCAGCGGGGACTTTACTTCATCGCTCCCGACCAGCACTATCCCAACAAACCCACCCAAGTCTGGACTCAGGGCGAAGACGAAGACTCCCGCTTCTGGTTTCCCTGCTTCGACTATCCCGGACAGCTTGCCACCTCCGAAATTCGGGTGCGCGTCCCCAAGCAATTTATGGCAATTTCCAACGGCGAACTGATTAACACTGAAGCCGTTGGAGACGACAAAATTTACCATTGGTCACAGCAGCAGGTGCATCCTACCTACCTGATGACCCTAGCAGTTGGCGACTTTGCCGAAATTCGAGACGAATGGCAGGGCAAACCCGTCACCTATTACGTCGAAAAAGGGCGCGAAGACGATGCCCGTCGCAGCATGGGCAAAACGCCTGAAATGATTGAATTCTTCAGTCAGGCATTTGGCTATCCCTACGCTTTCCCCAAATACGCTCAGGTTTGCGTCGATGACTTCATCTTCGGCGGTATGGAAAACACCTCCACCACGCTGCTCACCGATCGCTGCTTGATCGACGAACGAGCGGCCCTGGATAATCGCGGCACCGAGAGCTTGGTCGCACATGAGCTAGCCCACCAATGGTTTGGTGACCTGGTCGTGATCAAACATTGGTCACACGCCTGGATCAAAGAAGGCATGGCTTCCTATTCCGAGGTGCTGTGGACGGATCACGAATATGGAGCCGATGCTGCTGCTTACTACATGCTGAACGAAGCTCGCAGCTACATTTCTGAAGACAGTTCTCGCTATCGCCGCCCCATCGTCACCCACATTTACCGAGAAGCGATCGAACTTTATGATCGCCACCTCTACGAAAAGGGAGCCTGTGTTTATCACATGATCCGCGCCGAGTTAGGCGATGAGCTATTCTTCAAAGCGGTTCATACCTTTGTTCAGGACAACGCTCATAAAACCGTCGAAACGGTTGATTTGTTGAGGGCGATCGAAAAAGCCACCGGACGCAACCTGCATTTCTTGTTTGACCAGTATGTCTTCCGCGGTGGACACCCCGACTTCAAAATCGCCTATTCCTGGGACGGCGACAGCAAACTGGTAAAACTTACCGTCACTCAAACCCAGGCAAAGGAAAACAGCAACGGCAGCAACAGCACCCTGTTTGACCTGAAGCTACCGATCGGCTTTGGCTACATCAAGGACGGAGATAAGCAAGCTAAGCCTTCTCTGCAAACCTTCACGGTGCGGCTGCATGAACGAGAGCAGACCTTCTACTTCCCTCTGCCTGAAAAGCCTCAGTTCATCAGCTTTGACGTAGACAATCGCTACCTCAAAACTGTGACATTGGAATATCCAGTGGCAGAACTGAAAGCTCAACTTCAGCATGACCCCGATCCGGTTTCGCGCATCTATGCTGCCGAAGCGCTGGCCAAAAAAGGCGGGCTAGAAGCAGTTAAAGCCTTGTCTGAAGCACTAAAAACCGATTCCTTCTGGGGAGTGCGGGCAGAAATTGCCGGACAGCTTGCCTCTGTCAAACTTGACCAGGCGTTTACCGGACTGGTGGCAGGACTGCAAGACCCCGAAGCCAGAGTCCGTCGAGCAGTCGTGGAAGCACTGGCAAAAATCAAAACCCTGGAGAGCTACAAAGCGCTCAAACCCATCGTTGAACAAGGAGATGCAAGCTATTACGTCGAGGCAGCAGCTATTCGCGTGCTGGGAACGGTCGCAGCCTCTAACCTGAATGGCAAATCCAAGGAAGAGAAAGCGCTGAAGCTGTTGAGGTCAGTGCTAGAGGAACGGGCAGGTTGGAATGAAACGGTGAGGAGTGGGGCGATCGCCGGACTCAGCAAACTCAAAACCTCCGAAGCTGCCCTGAATCTGATCCTGGAATACACTGCTGCTGGCGTTCCGCAAGCGCTGCGATTGGCAGCGATTCGGGCACTGGGCGCAATCTCCACCGGACAGTCCAACCTCAACCTGGAACGCATCCTCGATCGCCTGGAAGAACTGTCCGGTGAAACCTTCTTCCTCATCCAGGTGGCAACCGCCAGTGCTTTAGGGCAAATGGAAACCATCAAAGCGGTCGGCATTCTGCAAGCGCTAGCAGACCAAACCCCCGATGGTCGGGTACGCCGCATCGCAGAAGAAGCCGTGCAGCGGGTGCAAAAAAATGCTGGACAAGATCAGGCTGTGAAAAAACTCCAGCAGGATCTAGACCAGCTTAAGAAAGATAACCAGGAGCTAAAGAGCCGTCTGGAAAGCCTGGAGGCGAAGACGAAGGTAGGAGATTAGGAATTGGGAATCAAACCTCTGGAGGCAGGCTCATTTTTTCTAGGTCTAGAACTTGGGCTAGCTCGGCTTCGTTCATTAATTCTCGTTCTAGAACAATCTGGCGAAGAGATTTGCCTGTTTCCAGAGATTCCTTAGCAACCGCAGCAGCATTCAGGTAGCCAATGTGAGGATTCAGCGCTGTCACCAGTGCTAGACTGCCCTCGGCGTAAGCTAGGCAGCGATCGCCCTTAGCCGTGATTCCCTGAATACACTTTTCGGTCAAGGCGACTAATGTGTTACCCAAAATCTCAATGCTGTGAATCAGATCATAGGCAATCAGCGGCATCATCACGTTGAGTTCTAGCTGTCCGGCTTGGGCAGCCAGGGCGATCGCCGCATCGTAACCCATCACCTGAAAGCACACCATTGCGGTCATTTCTGCCATCACCGGATTGTATTTTCCGGGCATGATGGAGGAACCGGGCTGCACGGGTGGCAGTTGAATTTCCTTGAATCCGGTTTTGGGACCAGAATCGAGCAGGCGCAAATCGTGGGAAATCTTGGCGCAGTCCTGAGCTAGATTCCGTAACGCACCGGACACATTCACAAACGGTGCCATACTTTGCATTGCTGCCATCAGGTGAGGCGCAGGCTGCAAAGGTTGCCCCAGCAGTTCCGACAGAATTTCGGCGACCCGATATCTGTATTGAGGATGGGTATTCAATCCCGTTCCGGCAGCACTACCGCCCAAACCTAATACCGTCAGATCCTTTGCGGCTGTTCTAATTCGCGTTAGGTGATCGGCGAGAATTTGTCCCCAAGCGCGGAAGTTTTCGCCCAGCCGTACTGGAACAGCATCTTGCAAATGGGTTCGCCCTGAGCGAATCACATCGTGAAACTCGTCAGCTTTTTGGTTGAGAGACGCGATCGCCCCCTCTAGTGCCGGATACAGCGAATGCTCCAGCGCCAGCAAACCACCAATCCGAATTGCGGTGGGAATCACATCATTGGTGGACTGCCCATAATTCACATGGTCATTGGGGTTTACCCGTTTATAGTTACCCTTCTGATCCCCTAAAATTTCTAGAGCGCGATTAGCCAAGACCTCATTCACGTTCATGTGATGGGAGGTACCCGCACCCGCCTGATAAACGTCTACCACAAACTGATCCCGCAGGCTACCCCGCAACACTTCATCCGCTGCCTGCACAACCGCTTGACTGATTTCTGAAGAGATACAGCCCAATTCTCCATTGGCAATCGCTGTCGCCTTCTTGATCAAAACACAGGCATCAATGTAGGTCGGCAGCGGTTTTAGTCCACTAATCGGAAAATTCTCGGTTGCTCTCAGAGTTTGAATGCCGTAGTAAGCTTCTGCCGGAAGCTGCCGCTCACCCATCGAATCTTTCTCTATGCGGTGCGATTTCAGTTCAGCCATGTTGCGGTTCTTGAATTAATTTTTTGCTCCGAAGATAGGATATAGCTTCGTGCAATCCAAGATCTTAACAATTGCAGCTTTGCCCACGACAGTATATGTGAACTAATAAAATCCTGATACTTCCTCGCTCTGGTGGCAAATATTGAGAATTGGGAATACTACTGAGGTAGAAAATACCCATATACTCAATCTATGGCGTTACTCAGTTTCGGCTAGATTTGGTAGGAGAGTTTTACAAATTACTCCTACTCAGGCAGATCAGGGCATTGCATCCAGTATTTTCAGAAATAATTCACCCCATTTCGTCTTTGCTCAGGTTTGTCATGAGTCAGGATCAAGACTTGCACACCTGGTTTAGTCAGGCTAGTGCGCTCTACGAACTCAAGCGATATGAAGGAGCGATCGCCAGGCTAGATCGACTTCTGGAAGTTAATCCGGAGAATTACGAGGCCTGGATGCATCGGGGCTATGCGCTGTATGAGTCCGGGGCGCACGATCAAGCAATTAC
Organism: Leptolyngbya sp. FACHB-541; assembly: GCF_014695875.1. Lineage (NCBI taxonomy): Bacteria > Bacillati > Cyanobacteriota > Cyanophyceae > Leptolyngbyales > Leptolyngbyaceae > Leptolyngbya > Leptolyngbya sp. FACHB-541. The sequence continues at coordinate 51,590 of NZ_JACJPC010000034.1, forward strand.
CAGTTTTGACAAGGCACTGAAACTGAAGCCCAAACTTGCCTTAGCTTGGCATGGCAGAAGCATTGCCCTGGCACGATTAGGACGTTATGAAGAAGCCATAGACGGGTTTAGCGTCGCGATTAAGTTCAATCCGGCAGACCAAAAAGCCTGGTATAACCGGGGCAACGCCCTCGCCTGTTTGCATCGCTACAGTGAAGCAATCGAAAATTTTGACAAAGCGGTCAAGCTTAAGCCTGACGATTATCACGCCTGGTACAATCGGGCCACCTCTCTGGCTGCCCTAAAACGCTACGAAGAAGCGCTGACCAGCTTAGATAAGACGCTTTTGATTAAGAGCAACTGCTACTATGCCTGGAATTATCGAGGGCTGGTGTTGAGTAGAATGCGGCGACACGAGGAAGCGATCGCCAGCTTTGATCGCTCCCTCAAGCATCATGCCGACAACCCCAATGCCTGGTATGGCAAAGCCTGCTCATACACCCTGCAAGGCGATGTCGAGATGGCAATCAAAAATCTGCATCGGGCGCTAGTTCTCAGCCCAAACCTTTATCGCATCATGGCTCGAACCGACCACACATTAGAACCGCTGCGAACCAACGAGGAGTTCCAGGCACTAACCCAAGACCGATAGGTTTAGCTTTGCCGGTCAACGTCTCCAAGACAGCAGCTTAGTCGCAAGGGGCTTAAAGCGGGTTAAGCGCTTGAGTCCATACTGACTGGCAGCTTTACGAATCACTTCTGCTTGGGTGGGGTAAGGGTAGATGGTGTTGGCGATCGCCCCCAGCCCAATTTGATGGTTCATTGCCAGGGTAATCTGGCTAATGATTTCGCCAGCGTGCCGCGCAACCAGCGTTGCTCCGACAATTTTGTCTGTGTCCTGTTTGACGTGAATTTTTAGAAAGCCCTCCGTTTCATCATCGACGATGGCCCGATCGATATCATTAAGAGAGACACAGAAAGTATCAACTTCAATCCCCTGTTCCTGAGCCTCGTGAGGATAGAGTCCAACATGGGCTACTTCGGGGTCGGTATAAGTGCACCAAGGCATGTTTAGCGCACTCAGCTTTTTGCGCCCAATTCCAGCAACCGCAAACAGGGCATTTTGAATTAGGATACGGGCGGCAGCATCGGCAGCATGGGTAAATTTCCACTTCATGCAGACATCACCGACTGCATAGATGTTAGGGTTTGTGGTTTGCAGATAATCGTCGATGATCACTCCTTTTTTGGGATCGGTCTTAACTCCTACTGCTTCCAGGTTTAAGCCTTTAATGTTTGGCGTTCTGCCTGCCCCCACCAGGATTTCATCCACCGTGACAGCATTCTCCTGCCCATCTGCTTCGTAGTGGATCACTTTGACAGAATCTTTTTTCTCAACTCGCTTGATTTGCGACTTTAAGACCAGTCGAACGCCTTCCTGCACAAACACTTGCTGCACGATATTTGATGCATCAATGTCCTCCCGCTCAAGAATGCGGGAGCCGTGCTGAAACAAAACGACTTCTGACCCCAATCGCCGAAAGGTTTGAGCCAATTCACAGCCAATGTAGCCGCCACCAATGACAGCCAAACGATCAGGCTTTTCGGTGAGTGAAAACACCGTTTCGTTGGTGAGATATCCGGCTTCCTCCAGCCCTTCGATTGGCAACCGAGCGGGAGAGGAACCTGTGGCGATCGCTGCTTTCTTAAACCGCAGCGTTTGTCCCGCTACCTCTACGGCATCTGCCCCTGAAAACCGCGCCTCTCCAAAAAATACATCTACCCCAAACTCTTGCTGAAATCGTGTTGCAGAATCGTTTGGGCTAATCTCTGTACGAACTCGTCGCAGTCGCTCCATCACGGCGGAAAAATCTACCGTCACTCCCTCGGGCACATTAATTCCGTAGTGCTTGGCACGGTGAATCTCACCTGCCACTCGTGCCGAGCGTATCATCGCTTTGGAAGGAACACAGCCAACATTAGTGCAATCACCGCCCAGTAAATGTTTTTCGATCAGGGCGACTTTTGCGCCCAGCAACCCTGCTCCTGCCGCTGTCACTAGCCCAGCAGTGCCTCCACCAATTACAACCAGGTTATATCGCTGAGCGGGTGTAGGATTGACCCAATCGGCAGGATGAAGATTTGCAATCAGCTCCTGGTTGTAATGATCCATTGGGCTCACAATCACGGGTCCAACGCCCGTAGATTCAGTCCGAGTCTGTGTCATGGATCAGTCCTCTTGGAGTCAGGTTCTACCCTTCATCATCCCGCTTTGCAGCAGCTTGTTCAACCATCTTCTTCAAACGCAGGTATGCTTCCTCTGGGGTAAGTGGTGCAGACTGGTTTTCATCAGGAATATAAAACTGTTTGCTGTCCGGAAAATGACGCACGACAAAACTAGGAATTAACCCTAATACCAATGCCTCATTACCCAACTCTTCAGCAACCTGTGACAGGCTTTTTTCATCATGAAATGGATGGTTCATTACTTAGTTTCCTTTCAAGTAGATCTTTTGGAAGCGATCGCCCTTCCATTGATTCCCTTCACATTCTACTTCTACGTCATCAACCCACATTTGCTGTAGCTCAAAGCCATGAACTTGAATCTGGATACTGGTGTAGGGGAAAGGAAACTCACCTTCTTCCTGCCAGATTAAATCTAATCCATGCTCAAACCGAATCAGTTGAAAGTGATCCAGCCGCCATTCTCCATACCCATCCCCTGCATCACTGTAGACTGATGTTTCACAATTTCCTTGAACGGGTGGATAAAGGTGCAAAGTGAGTTGTTGATAGTCTTCCATTGGCAGAATACTACCTGCTTTCACCAACACAGGAATTGTTTCTAAAGGTGCATCCAGATCAACCTCTGTGGCACCTTCTAACAGATTGCCGTTCCAGAAGTCATACCAGTTTCCTTTGGGTAAAGTAACTTGGCGCGATCGCCCCCCTTCCTCCAAAACCGGGCAAACAAGTAAGCTGTCTCCTAACAAGAATGCATCTGCTACACCCCACAGATTGAGGTCACTCGGATCAGCCCAAAACAGTGGACGGACTGGCGCGTATCCCTTTTGGCTTGCCTGCCATGCCAATGTGTAGAAGTAGGGCATCAAGCGATAACGCAATTTCAATAGTTCTCGAATGATGCTTAAAGTTGGCTCACCATACGTCCAGGGTGTGCGGTGGTCTGCCTCCACTGAAGAGTGAGTTCGATAAAACGTGAGGAAAGTAGACATCTGAAACCAGCGCAAATACAGCTCTGCGCTAGGATTTCCCTGAAAGCCACCAATGTCAGGACCACTATAAGGAATACCCGAAAGTCCCAACCCTACAACAGTAGAAATAGTTTGGCGCAAAGCTTCCCAGCTTCCTTCAATATCGCCTGTCCAGGTCCAGGCGTAGCGCTGGAGCCCTGCCCAGCCCGCCCGCGACACAATAAAAGGGCGCTGGTGTGGTTGGTTCTGACACAGGCTTTCGTAGCCTGCTTTGGATTGCATCAATCCATAAACGTTGTGTGCCTCTAAGTGAGTGCCACCTCTGCCCTCCATGTAGTGCAACATGGGTTTGGGTAGAGAGCGATCGCCCCAAGCCACAAAGGCAGCAGGCTCATTCATATCATGCCAAAAGCCAGCCACTCCCACGTCTAAAAGGTAGGCATATTGGCGACTCCACCACTTTCGCACAGCCGGATGGGTGTAATCAGGGAAGACGGTTAAACCGGGCCAAACGGGAGCGATCGCAATCTCACCATCGGGATATTTGCAGAATGCGTCCAGCAGCCGACCTTCCAAGAAAAGATGACTTTTGCGGCTGTATTTGATTCCGGGGTTGAGGATGGCAATGAACTGCACTCCCAATTCACCCAGTTCTTTAATGAACTCGGGCAGCTTGGGGAAGCGATCGGGGTCAATGGTGAAGGCGCGATAATCTACCTGTACATCGATGTCTAGGTGAATTGCACTCAGAGGTAAATTGTGTTCCTGAAACCCCTTAGCCGTTGTCCGAACCGCTTCCTCTGTCTCATATCCCCACCGGGATTGGTGATAGCCCAACGCCCAACGAGGAGGGAGGGGCGATCGCCCGGTCAGTTCTGTATACCGCTCTACCAGTTGATCTGGGGTACCCGCAGCAAAGTAATACCGTAATGCGCCTCCTGTAAAGGCAGCAGTAGCAGTATCTTCAAAGCTAAAAGTTGCTTCAAAGGTGTTTTCATAAAACACTAAGTAGCTACCTTGCCGATGTAGCCCCAAATAGACCGGAATACAGATATAGAGCGGATCGCTACCAGGACTATACTTGCCTGCCGCATCAAAATTCCACATCCGGTAGGAGCGGCTGAATGTAGTTTTGTCCTTCTCAACTATCTTTCGAGGAACCCGCAAATTCAACGGTGCTGCCCGTTCCCCCAAACCATAGATTCCTTCGTCGGGTAACAGTTCCGCCTGATGTGTCCAGGATTCTCCCTCAAGTTTTGGCGGCAGTTCAGTTCGGAGTAACTGCCCTTCGCTGCCATAGAACTTGATGCTTCCCTCAAAGCTAACAGTGACTTTAGTAGCGCCCTCTCCCTGACTGAATAAAGCCCACCCTTCTGTTGTTTCTTCTAGTGTGGTTTCTACTGCATCCCATTCTTGGCGGGCAATTCCGTAGGGCACTGGAGGAATTCCCGGCTGCCAACTTAGCCGCACCAAATCAGCCGTAAGAAATGTGATGTCAAGCTCAGCCTGCTCAAAGTAAAAGCGAGCGCCTCGCTCACTCGGTTCTGCCTGAAGCAGTTTCCCTGGTTGGTCAAAGCCCTCAGAGGTAGGTGGGGGAGCATACTCACGCTCAAGGCGATCGCGAGTCCGCGAGTAGACATACGCATGGGGCGCGTAACCCAGGTAAAAGAGCCAACTCTTAAAGGACTTCCATTTCTGCAATAGCTGCTTGGGGAACGCCATAGTATTTGAGTGAAGTAGGGTTTAATGCCAGATCAGCTTCGGTGGGACTACGATCGCCAAACTATTCCCCATAATCAAGAAAGAGGAAGGCGATCGCCTTCCTCTTAAGAGTGATTTGAGCAGCATTTCTACCTATATCAGTAGTATCAGTACATCCAACCCTGCCCCGCTTTATCTTGATCCGTTACATCAGAGTTTGGGCTTGTTTGCTCACTCATGCTCAGTTCTCCTTTGCAATTTGAGTCCTTACCTGAAAGTTGTAGGTATCACCATGCTTCAGATACTTCACTCGATCTTCTAACTCTGCCAACACCACAGCGGCTTTAAAGTCCTCAAGTGGAGATTTGAACACGGTGTAATCGTTGTAATGAATCGGAATTGCAGTCTGAGGGGAAATTAGTTGAATTGCTTCCACACCTTGTCTGCCATTCATAGTTAACAGAATCCCAAATACCTTTGTCCCACCCAGGTGCAGCAGCGCTAAATCAATATTGGGATAGCGTTTTGGAATTTCCTTAAGCTGCTCGTACACCAGTGTGTCTCCAGTGATGTAAAGACAAAAGTGAGTTTGCCCAGCAGACTGAAACTCCAACATACTGCCCATTACGGGGGGCAATGCCGCCGCAAGAATACCCGGACCGTGCCGTCCCGGCATTGAGGTAATTTTGAGGGATTGCTCCCCTTTACGCACCGTTATAGATTCCCAGGTATCAATTGCCTGCGCTGCGTTAAAGCCCTTCTTTTGCAATGATTTTGTGGCATGAGGAGTGCTGACAATGGGGAGTGATTTATCTAACTTTTGTTCTGCCACTCGATCAAAGTGGTCTTCGTGCATGTGAGACAGCACAACCAGGTCAAGCGGCGGCAATTCTTCGATGGCGATCGCCGGATCGGTGACACGTTGCGATCGCAACCCATATCCCAAATGCACATGGTCGCCTTGATGCAAAAAGTTAGGGTCAGTCAGGATTGTAAATCCTGCATATCGCAGAATCACAGTTGCCGTACCCACAAAGAAAACCGAACCATTTTCTAGGTCGGGGTTCGTGTTGTCTCCAGGTAAAACCAATTCTTTAGCAGTGTTCATAATTAGATCCTGACCTCCACCAACTTGTAAATGCTTTGCCCACGACTCACTAATCTTTTGAATAGACAGCTTACCCGTTCTCAAGAAAGTTTAGGAAGAAGACAATGCTCTGTAGGGCGTAGCATTCGGTCAGAGACTTTCGGTGTATTCCAAGACCCATCTACCGAATGCTACGCCCCTACCGTATTGGGCTAAAAATCCAGACTTCTTAGGCATCCTTTAATGGAGCAAGCAGTTTGCCTGCTCCACGGTTACTCACTCCTATTTCTTGCCTGTGCCGTGCAGACGAGGGTCGGGAATGGGGGGTTCTGGCTCTGGCCCCAGAGGTTGAGGATTTGCCAGGTACTCAAACTCACCTTTGCCGTCCATTGATGGACCTTTTGCCCAACGTCCTTCGCGGCTTTCCTCGCCATCAGACAGATTCCAGAACTGGTAGGCTGCATCCCGTTTCTCCAGCTCCAGTGGGAAAGAACTAGGAACAGGGGTTGTCTCCAATCCAGAGCTTTCCAGGTCTTCGATCGCCGCCAGCCACTGATTTTGGTGCATAGTATCCCGTGCAATCATGTAGCTGAGGGTATCCTTCACACCTGGGTCATCCGACATTTCATACATTCGCACAGCCTGTAATCTGCCCTGAGACTCTGCGTGCAAGTTAGAGCGGAAGTCTGCTAGCAGGTTGCCACTAGCGATAATGTATCGACCATTCCAGGGATAGCCCACGCTATCGTTAGGTGTTGCACCCAAACCAGAAACGATCGCATGTTGAGGATTCATGCTTGCTGCAATTACGTCTCGTGGATTTACACCACCCATCACAGCGCCGACGATTGGATCTTTTGCACCATCTTCCTGCATCTTTAGGGGTGCTTCATCTAGTAGATGGGCGATCATAGTCGCCAACATCTCAACGTGTCCGATTTCCTCGGTGCCGATATCGAGCAACATATCTTTGTAACGAGCAGGACCTCGGCAGTTCCAACCTTGGAAGAGGTACTGCATCATCACAGTCATTTCACCAAAGGGTCCGCCGATCAGCTCTTGAATCTTCTTGGCATAAACCGCATCCGGTTGTTCCGGTTTGGTGAAATACTGCATCCGTTTGTTGTGAAAAAACACTTTGTTAAATCTCCTAATTGCGTTGTTACTAATTTGCTCAGAAGCTAGGTTCCAAGGCAACGGATAACAGTTCATCTTTGACGAACTTGTTTATCACCATTTCAGAAGTAATCTGGACACAGAACAAACTCACTTAGATAAATTTGACTTCTGATATCTCCAATCAAGCCGCTTAAAAATCAACTAGCTCAATAGACTTGAACAATCTTAAATTGCTTACGAACGCCTTGCTTCAAAGGGCAAGCAGCTTAAGCTCTTAATTTCCACTAAGCCTGTTCGTATAGGGGATTTAGGATTGTCACGACCCAAAATTACTTTGAATGGATTTTGCTACTTGAGAACGGATTTCCGCTTGATTGCCTCCATTCTCAGCAATCTTTTCCAACAAAACGTCATACCTATTGCCTGTCATCCGCCCCAACCAAAGAGGTAGCTTTGAAAAAGTGATATAAACACTCCGAACGATGAATCAAAGAATGAGTAAATAGAGTGAGCAAGATTACTCAAACGGTTTTTGAATGACTCTGAGCAGTTCGAGAGGAGGTTGGAAAGTAAGACCAAATCCGTTCGATTAACCGTAATTCTTGGTGGGCTAGATTTTGCTGTTGGACCTCGGCTCTATTAATATTCGGTCTGCTAAACCTACCCGTACAGTGTTGAGTTATTTAGCAGGATTCAACATCACAGATATTTTCCCTGAGGTAGGCTACAAATAGACCGCTCAAACAGCCTCTAGACTCTGGCAGTTTCTGAATAGTTACTGGGAATGTCTTCAGGAATGAGTGTTGTTAATACCTCATCGGTCAAAGAAGAAAGTACAGCCAGTCTATTTGCCTGCTTTTCAATGCTCTTCTCAAACAGATTACGAACCATGCGAGCATTGCCAAAGTTTTTGTCTCGATTATCGTAAAGCTGATTGAAAATCTTGAGCAGTTTCTCTCTTGCTTCTGGTGTCAACTTGAAGTGACTTTTTCCAGCCATTCGCTCAAAAATTGCTAGCAGCTCTTCGGGTGTATAGTCGTTGAAATAGAAGTAACGGTTAAAGCGTGATTTTAAGCCAGGATTTGATTCGATAAAGGCTTCCATCTCATCGGTGTAGCCTGCCACGATGACGACGAGGCGATCGCGATAGTCTTCCATTCGCTTCAGCAGAACGTCGATCGCCTCCTGCCCAAAATCACGCCCCGCTTCTCGCGGCACTAAAGCATAGGCTTCATCAATGAACAGGACGCCATCCAGAGCAGAATCCACCATTTCATCTACTTTTTTAGCCGTTTGCCCAACATAGCCTGCCACCATGCCAGAGCGATCGGTTTCCACCAAATGCCCTTTACTGAGAAACTCTAGTCCTTCATAGATTTTGCTCATCAGGCGAGCAACGGTCGTTTTACCCGTACCTGGAGGTCCACAAAAGACCGCATGAAGTGAAACTGGCGTTTTTGCTAAACCTCGTTCTGCTCGAATCTTCTGCACCTTCAGGAAGTTGGTTAGAGTTTGCACTTCCTCCTTAATATTCTCCATCCCAACTAGCTCGTTCAGGTCAGCCAGAGCTTGCTCTAAAATCTTGGTTGGGTCTTCCTTCGGAGTGGGTTCAGAACTTTGAGGCTTAGGTTCACCGGAGTTTTGAGGCTGTTTAGATTCAGAAGTTTGCTCAGGTTTTGGAGCCGATGCTTGAGTCAGTTTAGGAATAGGAACAGACGCTAAACCTGCCTGATAGCTGTCTAATTTCTGATAAGAATGAAGGAGTTGCCAAACTTTTGATAATGCCTCCATTTCTTGCATCGTCACGACACCATCCGCTTTAGTAATTACTTGAGCAAACTTATAGATGGCGTTGACAGCATAACCTAGATATTCTGTGCTTTTTTCCTCATCTAGCTTGTTCAGAATAGAGGGCAATGCAAGCTGGTCAGTCTGCTGATCGCCCCCTGTTAAATCAAGCAAAATTTGAATAGTAATTTTTTGATATTTAAGCCGTTCTTCGCTAGAAAATTCCCATGAATTGACAGCAACGTTCAGTTTTTCTCTATCTTTTTTAATCAGCGCATAAATTACTAGATAGGCTAGCAGTTCAGCAGAGCTAATTTCTTTGTTGCTACGTCCACAAATTCTTACGACTTTCGCCAAGTCAACTAATATTAGATCTGCAAACCGTTCGTCTAACTCCAAGATGGAAGTTAGAGAGCGATATAGGTCATTTGCCTCTTGCTTGACCAGTCTGAAGTTAACAATCTGGCGAAAATCCACGAAAACCTCCTGAAACTGACTGAATCCTATCATGGCTTCCTTTCCCTTTCAGGTGGAAGCCTCAATAGCAGACAGGACCTCTAGCTATCTTATCGGTGTCAGAGAAAAACACCTCTATCGCTGGGCGATCGCCTAGAAAGTAATAAAACGATTGAATAGGACGAGGGCGATCGCCCCGTCCTATTCAATCGTCGATGTTTGCGCCATTCCAATGGAATAACCTTGGAAGTTGCGCTAAATCCAAACCATAATTTATGATCCAGACTACAATTTCCAGGACAAGAATGTATCGAACCCAAACCAGTGCTGGATCAGAACTCAAGAGATTCAGCCCCTCGTAAAGCTGCCAAAACCGATAGGGCAAATACAGATAGGGAACCATGACAAATACTGTGGATTGAAAGCGTCTTAACGACAAACTTTCAGACAAAATTTGTAGCCCCAACATGAGAAAGTAAGCAGCAAAGATTGCGACTACATCGAAGTTGCCCTGCCATATTCCCCACACCAGCAAAGCGACTAGGGGTGGAACGATACCCAAAAACTGAACTGACAAAAACCAGATCCTAAACCAGCCTGGAAGCGGTTTAGGAAGCTCATAAGGGGCTGTGTCTCGCCAGGACCAACCGACGACCGCAAAGAAAGCAGTGGCGATCGCAAAGAAGATTAGATTCTCAAGTAAGAGATAGTTAGTGCTAGGAAAAAGCATGAGCAATAGTGTTCATCGCTGCACTTGTTATCATGCTTCATCTAAGCCGACGTTTGCTGTTTTGCTTGCGACGGTTGAGCACAACCCAAACAATGAAGGCAACGAGTAAACCTCCGACTATCAGTTTAGAAAGTGGTCCAATATAGACTTCAACCAACTCGTAGTTGTCGCCCAGTAGATACCCGGCTCCTGTCAGTAAGCTAACCCATGCTACAGTCCCAATCGTTGAGTAGACCAAAAAGGGGATGAAAGGCATGTTGCAGGTGCCCGCTGGAATCGAAATCAGCGTCCGGACTCCAGGCACGAGGCGACAAAGCAATACAGTCCTGCCGCCGTGCTTGACGAACCATTTTGTGGCTTCGTCCATTTCTTTGCTGCTGATCCCCAGCCATTTGCCATAGCGGTCAGCCCAAGCTTTAAGGCGATCGGCTCCCAAAAACTTTCCGGCAAAATACCAGGGCAGCGCTCCTAAAACAGTGCCAATGACTCCTGCCAGGACCGCATAAAAGACGTTCATTTCGCCTTGAGCCGCAGTAAAACCTGCCAACGGCATGATTAGCTCAGAAGGAATCGGTGGAAACAGATTTTCCATGAACATCAGAAAACCGATGCCAACGTAACCGAGGCTGTTGATCGTGTTAGTAATCCATTCGACCATAAGGCTGTTCCTTGCAAAGTCCCGTTAAAGCGAAGCATTGAGCCAATCTGACAGGCTAGAGCCCTCATTAAGAATAGCTAAAAGAATAGCTAACAAATTTCAATCAGAAAGCACCCCTGCTATCGGGCATATCCCTAACCCAGCTAGACTGATTGCCCCACCGTTGTGTAGTACACGCAAGAATGAAGTTGTGGCTGTGATCTCCACTCCCCTTGGGGCGCGGGCTCATGACCATTTGAGATTGCTATATCTCTTTACATAAGTTGCGGGGTTCACCCGTGCGTTTTCACTCGTGCGTTTTCTTAAAGAGCGGGGGCGCTGCAAGCAACGCCCCCGCTCAAAATAGATGGCTCTAGCTTAGTTTAAGTGCCTGATGTCCAGGAATTGATGTATTCGGTCTGCTCAGGCGTGAGCGCGTCAATCGCAATTCCCATCGCCTGGAGCTTCAACCGCGCAATTTCCTGATCGACTTCAGCAGGAATGGTGTGAATTCCAGGTTCTAGATTGCCTTTGTTCTTCACCAAATATTCACAGGCAAGCGCTTGGTTGGCAAAGCTCATATCCATAACGGCGCTGGGGTGTCCTTCAGCAGCAGCCAGATTGATCAGTCGACCTTCACCCAAAACGACAACGGATTTGCCGCTTGGCATACGATATTGCTCAGTGAAGTTGCGGACTTGCTTCACTTCAGTTGCCATTTCTTTGAGCGATTTGAGGTCAATCTCAATGTCAAAGTGACCAGAGTTGCAAACGATCGCCCCGTCTTTCATGGTTTCAAAATGCTCTGCTCGGATGACGTGCTTGTTGCCCGTCACGGTGATGAAGATATCACCTTGAGGCGCTGCAACGGTCATTGGCAGTACGCGGAATCCATCCATTGCTGCTTCGAGGGCGCGGGTAGGATTAATCTCAGTCACGATCACGCTAGCACCCATGCCTCGTGCCCGCAGGGCTGTACCCTTGCCGCACCAGCCATAGCCTGCAACAACGATCGTTTTACCTGCGAGAAGAATGTTGGTTGCCCGGATGATTCCATCTAGTGTGGATTGTCCTGTTCCATAGCGATTGTCAAAGAAATGCTTGGTGTCAGCATCGTTAACGTTCATCGCTGGGAAGGTGAGTACGCCATCTTTGAGCATGGCTTGCAGGCGCACGATCCCGGTGGTGGTTTCCTCGGTGGTGCCAATCAGGTCAGCAATTTGGTCTTGCCGCTCTTGAATTAAGGTGGCAACTACGTCACTGCCGTCATCAATGATTAGATTGGGGCGGTGATCTAGCGCAATCTGGACGTGGCGGTGGTAGGTCTCATTGTCTTCACCCTTTTGAGCAAAAACCGGAATGCCATGATCTGCAACTAAACTGGCAGCTACGTCATCTTGAGTAGATAGAGGGTTGCTAGCAATGAGCAGAGCATCGGCTCCGGCCGCTTTAAGGGCGATCGCTAGATGAGCAGTTTCAGTCGTGACGTGGCAGCAAGCTACCAAACGAATTCCAGCCAAAGGCTTTTCTTGAGCAAAACGCTCTTGAATTCGCCGCAAGACGGGCATTTCCCGCCCTGCCCACTCGATTCGCTGTCTCCCCTGTGCTGCTAAGGAGAGGTCTTTAACTTCATGCTTTACCTGAGCTGTTGTGGTCATGTAGATCTTGCCTTAAGGAATCTGGGAGATTTTGCAAATTTACGACTTTTACTAGCCTACCTAGCTTAGCCAAATCGCGAAACCGTGAGGCAAAATTCCCCCGCTTTTTACCACCTCTCACCTTTTGTCAAAATGTTAAATTGGCAGCATGATTACAGTCACATTTGAGGAAATTGCTCAGTACCGATCTGAGCTATCAGCGAGTCCAGAAGCGCTTAGAGCGCTGGATATGATCGAAGATTGCGAAGGCGATTTGGAAGATGCAGCGATCGCCCTGGCACTTCAGGCAAGGCAAGAACCTGACACGTCTGACCGTTGGTTAGAAGGTCTCGCCAAACGTTGTCGAGCCGTGTTGTGTCAGTCTGATCTCAGAGCAAATTTGGCAGCAGGATCACTTCAGGACGCAATGCGATCGCTAACCAAAGCAACAGAGCTTCCCCCCAGTCTGGCAACTCCAGTGATCATTTATGTGCTTAAAACGGGTCTAGAAGATTTTTGCAAACCGCTTGAGGAAAAGCTCTAAAAGGTTTCTAAGAGGTTAGGGTAGCCAGATACAGAATCGGCTTACCCTCGCATCCGAAAAGCGGTGCCGCAGTCAACAATAGTGCGTAGCCTACTTGTACAGACGTAATTCATCGCGTCTCTTGCCCAGAATATGGTTGCTCAAGACTCTTCTCAAAATTTTGTCAGGTTACGCCTAGCCCAGTTGCTGCCAGGGATTGCTCTTGCTGCTGCCACAATCATTTCTGGAGCGATCGCCCCTATTGCAACTGCCAGCAGGCAAGAACTCAATCGCCCTGCTTATGCTCAAAATTATTCAGTTCCCGCAGCTGTCTCTCTAGCTCAGTCTTCATCTGCTCAGGTTAACTGGACTACCGAACCTGTTCTGACTATTTCGGATGATCAGGTGAGTCTTGGGGGGACTGACACTATTGCTATTAGCCCAGATGGGAGGATGGTTGCCGGTGCCGTTACGACTGATCCCAACGAGTACGCAGACTCCGTTAGAGTGTGGGATCTGACAACAGGCGAAGCGCTCTACACATTGAGTGATCATGCTGCAATGGTTTCGGCGATCGCCTTTAGCCCTGATGGTCAACTCCTTGCTACTGCCGATTATGACTTTGACAACCGAATGCTGACCATCCGCCTGCGAAATGTGAGTAGTGGTCAAACGATCCGCACGCTTAGACGAGCTATCACCCCTAAGTTTATGGAAGAGGGCGGCTATTATTTCAGTAGTGTTTTGGCCTTTAGCCCTGACAGCCAAACGCTCTACAGCAGTGCTACTAGTCCTCTGATTCAGGTTTGGGATGTCAACCAAGGAACACTTCAGCGCAGCTTAGTCGGGTATCGGAAAACCATTCGAACTCTGAAAGTCAGTTCAGATGGGCAAATGCTCGCTAGTACCCATGTGGATGGCGAATTAACTTTGATTGACCTTGCTTCTGGGCAGATCAAACGAACCTTTGAGGGCGGCATAGATGCCTTTAAGATAGCCTTCAGTCCAGACAGCCAAACTGTAACGGGCACTTTTACAGTAAGTCGCAATGGCACAGTTGTGCCCCGTCAAGTCGCAACCTGGAATATCAACACAGGAGAGCTTGTAAATACAGCAACGGAGTTCGTCGAGCAGGACTGGTTAATCCCAAGTGCAGATGGCAAAATCCTGGCTGTTATTAATTATGAGGAAGACATCAACCTGCTAGATATGGTTACCGGGCAAACGCTTCAAACTTTTGAGGAGAATGCAACTAATGGTGCGTTTAGTCCCGACGGACGACTCTTTGTTGCTGTGACGGAAGGCAACATCAAAGTTTGGTCTAGCTCATCGGCTCAGCCATAAAGCCCTTTAATTAAGCGCAGTTTCGACCTATGCAGCAGTCTGATCCCCCAGCCATTTCACTCTCAGTTCAGGTGCAGGGAAGCGGTTTCCCGATGCTCTGTTTGCATGGGCACCCTGGCACTGGGGCCAGTATGTCGGTCTTTACTCAGCACTTTTCTCGGCGTTTCAAAACCTTTGCGCCTGATCTGCGTGGCTATGGCAAGAGTCAGGCTAAGACAGCGTTTGCCATGCAGGATCACCTGGTCGATCTAGATGCGTTACTCGATCGCTATCAAATTGAGCGATGCTTAGTCTTGGGCTGGTCACTGGGAGGAATTTTGGCGACGGAGCTAGCACTAAGACAACCAGAGCGAATCAGCGGACTGATCCTGATTGCTTCAGCAATGCGTCCTCGCAGCAGTCACCCACCTATTAGCTGGGAAGATAACCTCTACACGGGGCTGGCATCAGTAATCAACTGGCTGCAACCAGGCTGGCGGTGGAACATTGACACCTTTGGCAAGCGATCGCTCTATCGTTACCTGATTCAGCAACACACAGCGATCGCCTACCAGCACCTTGCCATTGAAGGAATGCCAGCCTACTTTCAGACATCACCTAGTGCTCGTCAAGCTCTAAACGATGCTCTTAGGCAAGACTACAACCGACTCGCAGACCTCAATCAGGTTAAGTGCTCCAGCTTGGTTATGGCTGGAACGGCAGATCGACACATTACGCTTGAATCTAGTCTGGAAACTGCTCAACATCTGCCAAAATGCCATTGGCTCAGCTACCCTGATGTCGCACACCTCTTCCCCTGGGAGATCCCCAATCAGGTACTCCGGGACATTGACAATTGGATTGAGAGCAACCCTGACGTTGTAGACAAAAGGTCAAACGCTCTAAGCTAGATGCAGAAGGACAACAAACCTGCTAATTAAACCTGACCGCTAAAAACGGGAGCTGGTCCGCCACGGCTAGGACGATCTGCAATCTCTTCATAAATCGTCAGATTGTCTGGCTTGCATCGCTTCACAGCAACTTTGATACCCTGAGCGCCTTCTTGCTCCAGATCCTCAATGTAGCCAGCTTTCTCAGCCTCAGCCTCACTAGCGCTAGCAAAAGGTCCAAAATAGTAGGTGCAACGCGGATTGTCAGTAAGGATCTCAACCCACCAAGCCAGACCAACGGTTTGAAGTAGATTTGTCCAAAGTTCTTTCATAGTTTTACCGAATTGTCTCTGCTGAATAACAGGGTGTGCTGGGTAAACGCTAAGCGAATTGTCAACTGCCCTTAAGAAGTTTCAAGTTTTGTTATACTCTGTCGCACTTTTTTTTGCAAAACATCCACCAAGGTGTACAGTGCTAGCTCGTCGCTGTCGGTAAATTTCGTAAAGTGCCATTCCGGCTGCTACAGAGGCATTCAGGCTAGGTGTATTGCCTCTCAGCGGAATCGAGACTAGGGTATCGCAACAGCGCTGCGTGAGCAGACTTAACCCTTCACCTTCTGAGCCAATCACCAGAGCGATCGGCCCCGTGAATTTAACGGTGTCCAAATCTTCACTGGCCGTTACCGCTGTACCGTAAACCCAAAAGCCAGCTTTCTTTAATTCTTCCAATGCCCGGCTTAAATTGACAACCCTTGCAACTGGAAAAGTTTCTAAAGCTCCTGCCGCAACTTTAACCACAGCTGATGTGATCCCCACGGCCCGCCGCTGCGGGATCACCATCCCTTGCGATCCCAGCGCTTCTGCGGTGCGGATAATTGCTCCTAAATTGTGAGGATCTGTAATACTATCGGCAACCACAATTACAGGTTGCTCAGATGTTGCCTTAGCCCGCTCGATCATTTCTTGCAGATCAGCATAGACGTAGGAGGTAACCTGAGCCGCGATCCCCTGATGGTTTGCCGCTTGAGTGAGCTGATCTAGCCGTCGGTGATCAACTTCATCAATGACCGTTCCGTTGGCTTTAGCCTGAAGCAAAAGAGAGTGAAAGCGGGAGTCGTAGCGCAACCTTGGAGTAATCCAGAGGCGATTGAGCTGTCGTTGGCTCTCCAGTGCGGCCAAAACTGGATGACGACCATAAATCAGATCGTTATCTGTATCAGGCACATCCGTCACACCAACCGAATTAGCAGTTTCAAACTGGGAATCGGCAATATTTGCCTGTTGCTCCTGTTGCTCCCGTCCTGGCTTTTCAGCAATGTGCGAACGATTCACAGGTTGGATCTGAATCACAGAGCGCTGTTTAATTTTTCTGCCACTGACAACTCTGCGTTCACCCCGACGCTCTGTATCTGGCTTGATAACTCTGCGCTCACGCCGACCTTCTGTATCTGACTTGGCAACTCTGCGCTCACGCCGACCTTCTGCATCGGGCTTGGCAACTCTACGTTCACCCCGACGCTCTGTATCTGGTTGAGAACGACTGGGTTTTAAATGAACGCGTTTGTCTTTTGACTTAGCTGCACCTTTTCGAGGAGAGCGATCTTGCGATGCGTTGCGATGTTTAGGAGCCATGGTACAAATTCCTCTGAATTGCTCAAAATTGTGCAAGGTATTCGACCTTGCCGTAAAAATGCTGATTTAGGGGACCTATAAAGGACCATCCACCTATCTACTTGGATGGTCTGACCGAAAGTCTTTACAAGAATTTAGATCGTTACTCTGATAGCTTTTCTAGATCTAATTTTGCGAATAGTTGGGCAAGCCGCTGGGGATCAGTGAGATATAGATAACCCATTAGAGTCTCCAGACTGGTAGCAGACTGATAAACCTCTAAAGCAACTCTTCGGGGACGGTTGGAGGCAGCATTACGGCCCCGCTTTGAGATTTCTAATTCAGCCGTCGTCAGGTAAGGTTCAAGCGATCGCAGATGGTTAGCTTGACTCTCCGCCCTAACTTGAGCCACCACTTGACTATGATAAGTCTGCAAGCGCTTGGGCGGCATGAGGTAGGACAACCGGACATGAAGTTCGTAAACCGCATCTCCAATATAAGCTAGGGCAGCAGGTGAAAGCTGCTTAACCTGGTCAGGGGTCAAGGCAGGCAAAGACGTTGAGCTAGACAAATGAGTCTGCTCCAGCAGCCGAGTAGCGAAGTAGTCTAAACCTGTTTCATCCTTCGGTGCCACGCAAGGGCTCCCTCACTGTTATAAACCTTTGTTTTTCTTTACCTTCCTTCACTTGCATAGTAGCCCCAAATGCGATTAAGGACGTATGCCATAGCAAAATGCGATCGCATCTACTTTCTGCGATCGCATAGACAGCTTAGAGTGCCAGAAGCCAATCTGGTCACATAATTCAACCGTTCTGTTGAATCTAAATCAAGCCGACTTGACGTTTTCTAGAGCGGCCTCAACGGATGGCTGGAGAGACAGGAACTGCTCAAGCCGAACGAGCTTGACCGTCTGCGTAACGCGAGGGTTAGTTACGACTTGCAAAGTTCCTCCAGCAGTTTGCGTTTTCTTGACAAGCTGCACGAGAGCACCCAGCCCAGAGCTATCGACAAAGTCTATTTGAGATAGATCTAGAATAAAATTCTTTGGACCTTCCTCTACAAACTTGTCGAACACCTTGCGAAACGTTGGCTCTGAGAAGGCATCTAAAAGTCCGGCAAGGCGAAAAAGCTGGCAATTTTCCCTGACTTCGCGGGTGCCTCTTAAACTTACGGTCAGGGTTAGTGATTCAGGAATAAAAACCTCCCATACCAGATACTGTCTAACAATAATATTGCTTAATTCGAGGCTTCAGTATAAGTCAGGATGAGGCCGTCTGCAACCCAAAAATTAATCCCCTTGAGCTAATTCATTCCAAAGGCTGGTCGTCTGCCGGAGACTCAAGTGATTTCCATCACCCAAAATCAAGTGATCGAGTACCGGAATTCCTAGAAGCTGCGCTCCTGCAAGAAGTTGACGAGTTAGAGAAATATCTTCTGGACTGGGTTCAACGTTCCCAGAGGGATGATTGTGGGCCACAATCACCCTCACCGCACCCTGACGAATCGCTTCCCGAAAAATGTCGCGAGGGTGAGCGAGAGTTTCTGTCGCCGTCCCGATTGTGATGACCCGAGTTCCCAGTAGCCGATGTTTGATGTCTAGTAGCAGTACCGCAAACCGCTCTTGAGATTGCCACATCAGGTCGTGGCTGAGGGTTGCTGCTGCCACAGCCGGATCATCAATCACGGTGCGTTCTGACGGGCGCACCTGCAAGACTCGTTTGCCAAGCTCGATCGCCGCCAAAATGGTGGTTGCTTTGGCTGGACCTACACCCGGA
The DNA here is from genome assembly GCF_014695875.1 of Leptolyngbya sp. FACHB-541. NCBI lineage: Bacteria > Bacillati > Cyanobacteriota > Cyanophyceae > Leptolyngbyales > Leptolyngbyaceae > Leptolyngbya > Leptolyngbya sp. FACHB-541. Next base: position 70,060 of record NZ_JACJPC010000034.1, read on the forward strand.
ATTTGCATCAATTCTTGGGCATTTACGTCTCTTAAGACCGCAAGAGAATCTCGCTGATCTTCCCCCAACTTTTGCAAAATGTACTGCCCTAAACCTACGGCTGAGAGGCGACCAGGACCTTGCCCCGTGCCTAGCAAAATGGCAATTAACTCGGCTGTAGAGAGAATTTTAGCTCCTTGCGTGAGCAGTCGTTCGCGAGGTCGCTCGGTGGCGGGCAGGTCTGCCACTCTAAGACTGTAGGTCATGGATGCGCTTAGAATGATGATAAAAAGGCTAGTACAACGCTTGCATTGGCGTTGGGCAGTCAGTTCTGCCGCATTTCTATCTATCCCAAATGAATCTTTACGCACTACATTTTCTAGTGCATGTCCAGGCACAGTTGACTAGCTGACCGTGAAGAAGATGATAAACTGCTACTGCTCAGCTACTTTTCCAGGTAGGTGTACTTATCGGTGTACTCGACCAGGAGCGGCTGTACGATTTTTCTACTGCAACTAAAAATAGCCCAAGAATCTCTATTAGACCGATGTGAATAGCGGCTTTGTCGCTCTAGCAATTTGGGAATTTGATTTGCAAACCGTCTAAGGTGGAATAGGTGATTTTGGTTGTCGTAGGGAAAGCTATTGGGGATTAAGTTGTGCTGTTTGGTACGGCTTTATTTTGCTCCCCTGTGAGTAGTGGTTAATTTTGGTGGTTAAATTAAGCAATCTATGCCGGAGAATTCCTGGCTCGAAAACGACTCCTATAGCGAACTAGAGCCTATCAGCTCACTTTTAACTGACCTGACGGACTCAAAGCATGAGGCTTCTGCTACAAGCAATTCTTTACATCGAGGGTTGAAAGGTCGCAGGCGTAAGGCAGTTGTAGTCTTAACGCTCGTCTGGAGTGGTACTGTTGCACTTCACCTGGTTTCCTGGGGCTATTGGTTTGTCCTGGGCTTAACGACTCTAATGGGCATTCATGCTCTACGGATTTTGTTTGCCCGGCCGATCGCTATGCCTGAGCCGCTTGCAGAAACTGACCCTGAAGCTTGTCCTTATGTTTCGCTGTTGGTCGCGGCGAAAAATGAGGAAGCGGTCGTGGTGCCGTTGGTTAAAACGCTGTGCAATCTTGATTATCCGGACTGTCGCTATGACCTCTGGGTAATTGATGACAATAGCAGCGATCGCACTCCCATTTTGTTAGACCACTTGGCGGAGGAGTATCCCCAGCTTCGGGTGATTCATCGTTCTGCGAGCGCTGGGGGCGGTAAGTCTGGCGCATTAAACGAGGTTTATCCCATTACGAAAGGGGAGATCATCGCAGTATTTGATGCCGATGCTCAGGTACCGGGGGATTTGCTGCGGCGCGTTCTACCCATGTTTGAGCGCAAGAAGGTTGGAGCAGTGCAGGTCAGGAAGGCGATCGCCAATGCTTCGGCTAACTTTTGGACCCGTAATCAGGTTGCAGAAATGGCGCTGGATTCCTACCTTCAGCAGCAGCGATTAGCGATCGGCGGCATTGGAGAACTGCGCGGCAATGGCCAGTTTGTGCGACGAGAGGCACTCGATTGCTGCGGCGGCTGGAACGAAGAAACGATTACAGACGACCTGGATTTAACCTTCAAACTGCACCTGGATCAGTGGGATATTGATTTTCTGTCATTTCCACCCGTTGGGGAGGAAGGGGTAACCCGTCCGCTGGGGCTATGGCACCAGCGCAACCGCTGGGCAGAGGGCGGCTATCAGCGCTATTTGGACTATTGGCGGCTAATTTTATCGAACCGGATGGGGACTCGCAAAACTGTTGATTTATTCATGTTTTGGGTAACTCAATATGTCATGCCAACTGCCGCAGTGCCTGACTTTTTGATGGCGATCGCCCGCAATCGGGTGCCAATTTTTAGCCCTATCGCCAGCCTAACCATCGTGCTGTTTATTATCGGCATGGTCATAGGACTACGACGAACAGAACCTGATAGAAACGCCACCAAGGTGACAGTTCAATCGCTCTTTCTGCTGTTTTTCCAGACATTGCAGGGCACAGTCTACATGTTCCACTGGCTACCCATCGTTGCTAGCATGACCTTCCGTGTTTCGCTGCGGCGAAAACGTCTGAAGTGGGTAAAAACGATCCACCATGGCATCCATAACCTCGGCTAAACTTGCCTAAAAGCTAGTTAATTCCAATTCCAAGAAAACGAACTAGAGGAGGGAAGGTACCTTCCCTCCTCTAGTTCGTTTTTGCCGAAAAGGTATAATCCCCTCTCTGTGCATACTAAACAGGGCAAATTATTGTTCTGTTACCAAGCTAAGAAAGGTCAGTAAAACCTTATGGATTTTTCCTTTATTCTGTTTTTCATTGTGCTGGCGATTGTTGGCGTCGTACTTTCTATTTATTTTGAGCGCCAGAGAACTAAAAAACTAGAAGCGATCGCCGCAGACCTAAACCTGGAGTTTTACAAGAACGGTCATGGACAAGTTATGGGGCTCGTTCATGACTTTCAACTCTTCTCTAGAGGCCGCAACCGACGAGTTAGGAATTTAATTCAGGGACAAGTTGAAGAAGCATTCGTCGCTATTTTTGACTACCTTTACACGACCGGGAGCGGAAAAAACTCGCACACTCATTCCCAAACGGTTATTTTGCTACGTTCTGATCGCTTGCAGATGCCCAAATTCTCGCTGTACCCTGAAAATCTGTTTCACAAGATGGGCGATTTCTTGGGCTATCACGACATCGATTTTACGAGCTACCCGGAATTTTCCAGCCGTTATCTACTGCGCGGCGAGGACGAGGCATCGATTCGCAAAGCCTTTCATTCTGAAGCAATTGCTTTCTATGAAGATAGCAGAGGGCTTTGTACTGAGGCGAGTGACTCACGGTTAATCTTTTACCGCGCTAGTGCTAAAGTTCCACTCGAAGAAATGCACTCATTTCTCTCAGTTGGGATGAAAGTGTTGCGACTGTTTGCTAAATTTTAGTTGGGCTGACAGCCTGGAGTAGAGGAATGAATTTCGTTATGAAGTTGAGCGATCGCCTCTGCTAAAGCAAAATCTAACGCTGTTAGTCCACCCGCATCATGAGTTGTTAGAGTGACCGTAACTCGGTTGTAGGAAATTAGTAAGTCAGGATGGTGTTCTGCCGCTTCCGCAGGGTCTACCAAACGATTGACAAATGCGATCGCCTCCACAAAGCTACCAAGTTGGTAGGTGCAAACAAGCTGTTGATCACGAACTGTCCAATCTGGTAGCTGCTGTAGACGATCAGAAACTTCTGTCTCGCTCAAACGTACTAAAGGATTCAAGTTTTCAGCGTACGCTGAGCTAACCAGCAGCACCAGGCTAGAAACTGCAATTAAAAGGATGCGATTTGCCCATTGCCGCAGTAGCATCATATTTAACTTCCTGCGTGAATCGTTGTGCGGCTCCGCCGCGCAACGATTCACGCTTCCAAAACAGTATTCATGTAGGAAGTCTATTACGTTAGGACTGGACTGACTGAAGCTATTAGCAAAAGGATGTAATCCTTTATTTCAGACTGACGCAGTTTATGCTCCTGAATTAGCTTTCTGAACTGACTTCTTTGAGAGACAAGCATCTGAAAAGATCAGTTCACAGGAAAGCTCATCGGGTCTGAAATTCGTCTCAAGTCCGAGTTGATAGAATCCAAACTAGCAGGTTGCCAACCAGCACCTGCGGTTAGATAAAGCAAAAAAGTAATCAAGGCAGCTTGCAGTAGTTTTTTAATCACTGCATCTTCGTCCTATGCGTACCACTCTATAAAAGATACTTATTGAAGTGGTAGATTGAATCCTCCTTTCGTTGGATCGCTTCTATAGGAAAGAAATCAAACAAAATTGGAGCGATCGCCCATTCCAACAATCCTTAGATTAGACTCCCTGCATTTCTAAGACTAAGGAGATTTCTAGCAAACAAGATACCTGTAGGGGCAGATTTAGCATTAAAGCTGTCGGTCAATTGCAAAGATTTTGTCAAAACCTGCCCCTACCCAGGGGTAAATTTTTTCTCAGAAATCTCCTAAGATCTAGCTTGCTTAACCATTGCAATTAGAGTGTGGTGAGCATCTTCTGAATCTACAAGTTCATGGTCAAACACAACTCTGACTGGAAGAGTAGTGCCATTTACTTGGGCAGACAAATCCATGCCTTGAGCATCGATTTTGAGCATTTGTGCGGCTGTTGCTTGAGGAACATCGCCAAAAACTCTGGCATAAAGTGCCACTGCATCTGCATGGTCATCATTCATGTGCTTGCAAATGCGATCGCTAATTTCAGGAGAAAGGGCATCAGCCATACTTAAGCTTCCTACCAAATTTCAAGCTGTACAGTGCTTACTTTAAAGTTACTTCAATCTAAGCCAGTTTTAGGAACTGACGCTTTCCTCTTGGGAAACTTCAAATTTTGGTAGTCTCCAAATTGAATCTCAAAAGGATTGTTGACCTAAAGAGGCGGATTGGGATGTAAAAAGAAAACTGCCAGTCGAAACAGATTCAAGCCAATAAAGGCAATCAGCGCCACGCTGATAAAAATGTTGATTGCATTACGTAAAGTTTTCATTGCAAATCTTAATAAGTGCTATTGCAGGGTGTAGGGGCAGGGGCAGATTCCTTACCTCAAGTCCACTTCTCGTCCGTTACAGAAGTTTAACTTCAACTTATTGCAACAGTCCTACGGCATAACTTTGAAGTATCTTCACAGGATCTTAAATCTTACTTAATTGGCAAGACAAAAGGCAAAACCGTAAAATAAGATACAGACAGAAAATAAATTTCGTTCATCTCCCAAGTTCCCCGCCTCCAGGTAGGGTTCTAGTAGAGACGGAAGTAGGGAGTTTTGTCCCGAAGGAACGCGCCTCATTCCGAGATTACAGGATTATCCTTTGCAGGAGGCGATCGTCATTATGAAACTTTCTTATCGCGGTGTCCGTTATGACAGTGTTTCTACCCCTATAAACATAGTTGAAAGTGAAGGTACGGGGAACTACCGTGGAAGCAACTTTCACTTTACCTATCCCAGACACATTCCCGTTCGACAGCCTGTATTGGAACTAAAGTATCGGGGTGTTGCCTACCAGACGAATGCGACTGGTGGAGCTGAATCCATTTCGCCAGCGATTCGTGCAGCAAAGGCAGCAGTTCGCGATGTCTTTCGTCCCAGTGGGATGGATCAGGCTCGTTCTGCAATTCGGACGCGGCAGGCAATTTTGAGCGAAGTTGCAAACGTTCATCGCCAAAACATTGAGCGCAGTTTGCAGCACCGAATCGAAGTTGCAAGGGAAAGAGGCGACCAAAACTTGGTCAACGTGCTTGAGCGCGAAATGCAGCAAATATTTTAGAAGTCTTTTTCTCTAGAAGTCTTTTTCTACAGCTGCATTGGGTAGGACAAAAAAGGGAGGAGGGGTTAAGCCCTTCCTCCCTTTTTTGGAATAACTCAGGGAACTAGCGCGACGGTAGGAGTAACTTAAAAATCTACGCCCCGCTTTAAGTCAATTCCCTTCTCGGCGTAGTGTTTGTGACAGTAGACTTCGGAGTGAATGCTGGCAAGGTCAAAGTAAGCGGGCGGGTTCTTGCAGCGACCTGTAATGATCACTTCTGTGTCACGAGGTTTGCGTAGCAGCGCCTGAATAATTGGCTGTTGGGGCAGTAGTTCTAAATCGACAGTTGGGTTTAGCTCATCCAGAATAATAGTTTTGTAGAGTCCAGAGGCGATCGCCGCTCGCGCAATTTCCCAGCCCCGCTCTGCTTCTACATAATCAAGCTCCTGTTGCTGTCCGCGCCAGACGATCGCATCTCGACCACAGCGTTGGTGATCAACCAGGCTGGGATAACTCTGTTGGAGAGCGGCGATCGCCGCGTCTTCGGTGTAGCCCGTGCCGCCTTTAAGCCACTGCATAATCAGCACCCGGTGAGATTTATCCTGGCTGATGCCCCGTCCAATTGCCTGAAGTGCTTTACCCAAAGCGCTGGTAGACTTGCCTTTGCCTGCCCCCGTATAAATCTCGACCCCTTCAATCCCATGCTCTAGGGCAGACGGGTGGTGATGAGGCTTCATCTCAGAGTGCAGGTCGGCGACATCAAGCAAAGGCTGAGGCGCACCCCGCCCAGTGGCGATGATTTCCAGGTCTTCTGGTTTGCGCTTGAGGGTTTGCACGACTTCATCAATTGGTAGCAACCCCAGGTCTAGCACCGGATTGAGTTCGTCCAGCACAACAACTGAATAGAGACCAGAGGCGATCGCCCCTTTGGCTACATCCCAACCTCGCTGCGCTTCCATGCGGTCGAATCGGGTGATATCGTCTGCGCCAAAAAATTCTGCTCTACCCGTCCGTACCTGATCAATCAGGTGCGGAAAGCCGCGCTGAAGCGCCTCGATTGCCGCATCTTCGTCATAGGTACAGCCTGGACCTTTGAGAAATCGCAGCAGCAGTACGCGAGTTTGCCAGGATGTCCGAATGCCTAAGCCAATTGAGCGCAACACTACGCCTAGCGCTGCTTGAGATTTGCCCTTGCCTGCGCCGTCATAAACGTGAATTTGACCCGTCATGCGCTCAGAGCGTGTTTGAGCGGTACGGATACCGATGCCTGTCCTCGTCATAGCGCTGGTGTTGTGGCTCCGGTGAGGTGAATAGGTAAAGGAAATATAGACAACAAGTTGAGTTTCCGTCTGCTGAAATTATCGGCACTACAGATAGCGTCTTTAGAGCGATCGACTAAAGCTTGAATCCCATCTGTAGTGCTTCATGATTGACTCATTATGACGGTTAACCCGACAATGAGCAATTCCTGCATCACTTCTTGAACGCTAAACCTCTATTCTCGTTTGTCTTTAGGAATTCTCTAAGAAGGTTGCGAGAGACTTAACCCCTTATCTGAAGCGCGATTCTTACAACTTGTTGAGGTTTGCTATAGGATTTTAAAGACTTGGTCGAGTGGGGCTTCAATTTCTCGATTTTACTGATATCAATCTAGATAGAACGTGCCGTATCTGGGGCGGAGTGAGGGCTTAGATGTTTTCTGTGCTGCCGTTAAGAGCGATCGCATTTCAATGTTTGTTTCTGCTGCTGGCGATCGCCGTTGAAGCAGCAGTTCTACATGAAGGACTAAAGCTGCCATACCGCAAAAGCGTGGAGTATGCAGCCTCGATCAATTTACTCTCGACTGCAATTGGTTGGCTGATCTTCTTTAGCATCGAGCCATTGGTTCCAACGAATCTGAGGTTTCAACTGATTAACTGCATTTTTTTTGATCAGTGGTCAAGCGGTATTGCAGCCTGGATCATTTTTGCGGGGTTTGTCACCTTTTTTATCAGCTTTTTAGTCAAACTTTCGGGGTTAGATTTGCTCAAGCTCTTGCTGCAAGACAAAGAGGAAAAACGGTCAGAGCAAGAAATTCAAGCTGACAAGTCCAAGCGCTATCAGAATACAATCCGTGCCAGAAAAAATGCTCGTGAAGGTCCAAGTCGGGCCAACGCCGTTCTCATTGCCAATGCTTTAAGCTATACGGCTATCCTGCTTGTCCTCTTCATTCGGATTATCGTTCCTGCTGACATTCGCCTTTAACGTCACCCCTCTGGAGCCTCCCCTGTGCTGGAAGCAATCAAACGCTTTTTTGAGCAATTCTGGACGCAGTTCAAGCCGCCTCGCTCATTCTCCTGGCAAACTCTGATTTTTCTGAGTTTGTTTTCCTGGGGCATGTCGTTGTTGAACTCGGTTTTGACCGACACCGAGTTTGTGCAAGATTTTCTGGCAACGATGGGCTGGTTTTTTCTGACGCTGGGGGTGGGCTGGGCGTTAGCAGACTTCAAGATTGAGTTTTTGGGACTCAAAATTTATCCCGGGCCGTGGATTACAGGGGCATTGACCTGCACGTTTTTATTTGAAGGCTTGCGTGAAGAGTTTCCGGCATTGCCGTTTGTTAGCTGGCCGCTGATCTCGGCGGCGATCGCCGCTGTGCCTAGGTTTCTAAAGCGCGGACCCGGATTTAAAGTGCCTGATGCAAAGGGGCGACAAGAGCTAGTCATTTTGTTTCTAGTCAGCATTATCTTGAGCTGCTGGTTTAGCTTTCATTTTCTGTTGCAAGATTGGCTGGGAGACTATCCCAGTATTCTGGCAGATCGCTTTGACAGAAGTGCTTTTGTGATTAACACTGCTAGCCCAAGAGTCAGCGATTCTAGAGGCGTTCTGATTTTGAATCTGGCAGAGTCAATGGTTGTCGATGAGTTAGAAGGTCGCTCACTGGCAGAGACTGAACTTTGGCTATTTAATGTCCAATCGCGAGTTGCTGACATAGAAAGCCGGGTTTTAGACAGAATTTCTTCACTGGAAGAGAATGCTTTGTGGAACCTGGAAGGCTCAGTTTCTGGGAATGCTCCACGCTATACGCTGAATTTGCAAGCAATTTGGCAGGGCCCAAGTTCTCAAACAGGAGGTTATTTTTTGCAGAAGCCTTGCTCAATTACACAACAGCCTGTGCGAAATCCACCCGCAGCTTCTCCGCCTACTGTGAGTCAGATTGAATGTAATCCAATTAGTGATTTGATTCCGCTTAACCCTATTACAGCGTCGTCTCAAGGGAGTTAGAAGGAGAAAGTTGGTGAGTCTGGGTCGAATTCTGGTCGTCGCTATCAATGTGTTTCGTGAAGTGATTCGCGATCGCGTCCTCTATTTAATCGGTGTATTTGCACTGCTGTTTGTGGCAGCAGCGGTACTTTTGCCAGAGGTGGCAGCTGGTACGGAAGACAAAATTTTGCAAGATTTGGGCTTAGCGGCGATCGCCCTGCTCAGTCTAGTCATTGCTGTATTTGTCGGTACAGGGTTAGTGAACAAAGAGATTGAAAAGCGCACTGTCTTTGTTTTGATTGCTAAACCCGTCAGCCGAGTCGAGTTTATCATTGGCAAGCATTTAGGGCTGACGATGGTGCTGGCAGTGCTAGTGTCCACAATGACGCTGATTTACCTGGCAGTTTTAGGTTTTTATCAGGTGTCTTATCCGCTCAGCAGTACGCTTTTGGCGGCGGTTTACCTGCTATTGGAGCTGGCTCTGATTACCGCAGTGGCGATTTTGTTTGGCGTGTTTACCAGTTCTTTGTTGGCAACGCTGCTAACTTTTGCGGTGTATTTGATGGGTCACTTTAGCCGAGATCTGGTGGCACTTGGTAATTTGTCTGAAAATCCCAGTATTCAACGGGTGACGCAAGCGCTTTACCTGGTTTTACCTGACTTGTCTCGACTGGATTTAAAGAATCAAGCGGTTTATGGTGTTGCGGCTTTACCTGCGCCCGTGGAACTGCTGGGTCATGCTGCCTACGGTTTACTTTATACCGTGCTGCTTTTGGCGATCGCCAGTCTTTTATTTTCTCGTCGAGAGTTTTAGAAGTTTTAGAAAGCTTTAATTTTGCCCGTAAACAGCTTAATCAGAGGCAAATTTCTGTAAGCTTTTGATGAGCGAGTTTCACTGTTCAGGCTGAGGCTATGGTGATCGATTAGACTCGCAGCAGGGTGAATTGTGCCATGTCAACGTTGCACATCCCAGCCTGAGACTATGAACCAGCATTCAAACCTGTCTGCCCCTGAGCCGTCTGCACCTCATGGGCAAGCTCCTAGTACAGCACTTAATCCTAAAGACCAGTTTGAGACACAGCTGTGGCTAGAGCGTCACAGCAACCAGCTAACTCAGCAAATTAACAGTCAACTTTTACGCTTGTTGTCTCGCGATCGCCCCCTTCAATCGGGGCAAAAGGACATGATTGCGGCTGAGCTTTTTCACATTGTCGTGAATGAACTAAGAGCCGCTCTAGGAAATGGCGTTGTGGCGATCGCGCTGCCCTGGCATGATCCTGATTCGCGGTTTGACACCACTCCTTCCCCTTCAACAACCGTGTTTCAGGTTTGTCATGTTGCCCCGCTAGAGTCTCGTCGTTATAACCAACCGACAAACGCATCCTGGCTCCAAGGGCTACAGGCACGACTCGGACCAGGAGAAACATTATTTCTTCAAGATTTTCAGCAGGGGTCATCTGACTGGCAAACTGCCTGGAAGATTCAAACGAGTCGTGGTTTAGTGGGTTGGTTGATTGTCTCCCCTGCCACTCTGCCAGATACCACTCTGCTGCACCAAGCCTGGTTAGACCTAATCGAGCGAGTCGTCCAGCAATGTGCGATCGCCATCAGCCAAATTCAACTGCTGCAACTGGAATGCCCTCAGTGTCACAAACTAGAAAACCGAATTCGAGAACTAGAAAGGATCAATCAGCTTAAAAGCGAGTTTTTAGCCAGCACCAGCCATGAAATTCGTACACCGCTCAACTCCATGTTGGGGTTTGTGCAGTTGCTTCACCAAAACCACAGTTCTGACCTGACTGCCCATCAAGACTACTTAAATACCATTCTCAGCAGCGGTCAATATCTCTTGGCGCTAGTCAACGACATCCTTGACCTGTCAAAAGTCGAGGCAGATCGGCTTGATCTGCAAAGGGAAACGGTTCACGTTCCAGATCTGTGCCATAACCTGATGACCCTAATTGCAGAGAAAGCCCATGCAAAAGGGCTACAACTGCGGATAGATCTGGATTCCAGCGTTACAACTTTTGTGGCAGACCCACTGCGCCTGAAGCAAATGCTGTTGAATCTGCTGTCTAACGCGGTGAAATTTACCCCATCTGGAACCGTCGGCTTAAGAGTCAATCTGATTGGGGTGTTTCTGCATTTCACCGTTTGGGATACGGGTGCGGGCATAAGCAAAGAGCACCAGACAAAGCTGTTTCGACCCTATACCCATCCCAATGAAGTCGTAGGAACGCATGAAGGAACGGGTTTGGGGTTAGCAGTGAGCCAAAAGCTCGCACAACTTCATGGTGGGCGGATCGAAGTTCACTCTGAACTGAATCATGGTTCTCAATTCACATTAGTGTTGCCGCTGACTCCAGCGGTGGGCGATCGCCAATCACCTCCAGAAATCCCAACACCGGGAATTTCTCGACCAACCCTGCCCCCTATTCTCAATCCTCGACTGACCTCAAACCCCAGTGATACAGCCTATCGCCCGACTGCTCCCATCAGCCCTAGCAGCAGAACTCCTCCACCAACCTTGGGCAAGCCGATTTTAGTCGTGGAAGACAATGTGTCCAGTGCCAGACTCATTCTGACCTATCTAGCAAAGCTGGGCTACCAGGTGCTTTGGGCAAAAAATCCAGAAGAATTTTGGGTTTGCTTGAAAAATACGCTGCCTGCTCTGATCCTGATGGATGTCGGATTGCCTGATGTAGACGGACTTACGCTCATCAAGCAGCTTCGGGCTAACCCCAAGTATAAGTCGATTCCCGTTGTGGTACAGACTGCAATGGTGATGGCGGGCGATCGCGAGACCTGTCTGCAAGCCGGAGCCGCAGCGTACTTACCTAAACCTGTAGCGTTGGATGTGTTGGCGCGTCTAGTGGCAAACTACAGCAGTCCTAAAACCAAATCGTGAACAGGTACTTTGCAGAATAGTGCCTCCTATCTACCCAGCGAAATCCGTCAAACAACAAAATCCGTCACACTAGAACAGATGCATTCGTCTAGCTGTGGTGCAAAGCTCCAATCCATACAAATCCGAACACTCCAAACCTGAACAACCCAAAGAATACGATGTTGTGTTGGGCGGGCAAAATCCGCCTCCGGTTAGCGGTGCAGTTTTAGGCGGCTTGGTAGGAATCCAGCGGCGACTGTCCAGCAGTTTGACCGAGGAACGGATAGGAGCGATCGCCCAACTGTCTCAACACGGTCAGACAGGCTTAAATCTGCTCATCCAGGCACTTCAAGATCCGTCCATTCAGGTACAAAGAGCAGCCTATGCACTGCTGCGCCAACACCAAGAACCAGTCGTAAAAAACGCCTTACGCCATTACGATACTTATCCATTATTTGAATGCCTTTATCCACTCACAGGTCATGCAGGTGGCATTACTGCCGTTGCCCTCAGCCCTGATGGGCAAATCGCTATTAGCGGCAGTCGCGATGCAACCCTAAGAGTTTGGGATTTGCAGGCGAGGGAGGAAGTGATGCGGGTTATAGAGCCAAGTTTTGTGTATGCGATCGCCATCACTCCTGACAGCCGCATGTTCGTGATCAAAACTAGAGAACGGGTCTTCAAAGCTTGGGATATGCGAACTGGACAGCAAATCGATGCAGATGACCTACCCACTCGCAGCATTTCATCCGTCACCGTCAGCCCCAATCGCCACCGCACCACCCAACACCTGATCAGCGGCAGCCAAAACACGATCAAGATCTGGAATCTTAAAACGGGGCGAGAAGTCTGCATCCTCAGAGGACACACCAGCCTGGTGACAGCAGTGGCGATCGCCCCCAAGCGGCAAATTCTCCTGAGCGGCAGCGAAGATAGAACTCTGCGAGTCTGGGGAATAAGCTAAGAAAGAAGCAGGTAGAGTTTTTCTAAAAGATGTTTCCTTCCGCTTAGATCCCTAAACTTGGTAAGCGATCGCCCTATGACCAGCAGTTTCAATCAACCTCAAAACCATGATGCTGTCCTGGGCGGTCAGGGTGCAATTCCAGCAAGCAGTGTTGTCTTGGGTGGATTTGAAGGAGTGAAGCGACGATTAGCTAGCCCAGTGTCCGAGCATCGCCTGGAAGCTCTCCCGGAGTCCCTTAAGTATGGACAAAAGGGACTGTTTTTAGTAGTTCGAGCGTTGAATGATCCTTCTATTGAGGTTCAGCAGGAAGCCTATCATCTGTTGCAGGACAGACCAGAGCCACGAGTGCAGCAGGCAGTGCAGCAGTTTTATCAGCGATCGCACTACACTCGGCTAGAGAGTGTCCTAGCTCAAGGACAATGGCAGGAAGCAGACCAGGAGACGAAACTTGCCTTATTCAAGGCTTGTGGGCTGACGCTGACCGAGCAGTTTCCCAGCTACCGGATTGATGACATTCCCTGTGAAGACCTAAAAATTATCGATCGGCTTTGGCGCAAACACAGTGGCGATCGCTTTGGCTTCAGCGTTCAGGCATCGATCTGGCAACCGCTACAAAACCTGCTGTGGGACAAAACTGAGGTCTGGAGCAGATTTGGGGGTCGGGTCGGTTGGCGCACCACCAGCTTTTTAGTAGACCGCCGCTGGAAGCGCTACGACGAAATTACTTTTTCGCTCAGTGCCCCAGTCGGACATTTGCCGTTCCTGGGAGACAAGTTTGGTATTTTTACGATGGAAGCGATCGCTAATCGCCTGAGCGTCTGCCAAATTGATTGAAGTAGGGCGATCGCCCAAAACCGTACTAGCACAGTAATGCAGTAGAGAATTTAAGCGATCGCCTACTGCTCTGACCAATCAAACCAATTTGAAAGTGTGTTTGTTCTAAAGGAACCATATAGACTAGTAGGAAATTAATCTGTTCGGGTCTAGAATCAGCAGTTTTACATGTTTGTGTCTGAGAGTCCTTGCTTGAGCTTGGCGATCGCCCGCCTAAAGGCTGCTGAGCCTGAGCATTATGCGATTTGGGTTTTACAAGCGCCTTTTCCAGGAGGGTATGTTCATCACGACTGCATGTGGTCTGGCGAACTCACCCAAACCTGGCAGGCTTGGCAAGGATTGTTTTCGCTACGTGGGCTACCCGATGTCCCTCGAATTTCTCCGGCTCAGCTGCCCCAGTCTGCTCCGTCATTGACTCCCATGATGGCAATGCCATCTTCCTCCACACAAGGAACCAGCTACAGCAGCCGTTTAATGCAACATTTAGGGATTAGCCTATGGCGCTGGCTGTTTGACGGTCCGATTCAAAGTAGCCTCGACCAGAGCCAAGGAATTGCTATCGGACAGGGAAATCCCTTGCGACTGCGACTGGAGATTCGTGACCCCGACCTGATCGAGCTTCCCTGGGAAATTATGCAGCCGCAGCCCGGAAAGCAGGCCATCTCTCTCAGCCAGCAGATCTTATTTAGCCGCACCACCAGCGACGTAGACCCGCTTCCTTCCCTGCGTCCGGAGCAAGCACTCAAGATTTTGCTGGTTTTAGGGCAGGATGCAGATCCATCTGCCTCAGGCAATTCGGCCCGTTCAGGCTCACTGGGACAGCCAGCCCTAAAACTGCAGCAAGAAGCAGAGGCGCTGTCAAAAATCCTAGAGTCATCGGGAGAGGTAGACGCAAGTGATGGGTTTACCATGCCTGTGCCCTGCGAGGTGACTACACTCTTACAGCCCACCGCAGCGGCTCTGATTGATCATTTGGAAACAGAAACCTACAACGTCTTGTTTTACTCTGGACACGGGATACCTGCTCCAGATGGAGGTTTATTGTTTTTGCGCTCTGATGCCACCCTAAATGGAACAGAACTGGCTCAAGTGTTAACTCGCTGCCACGTCAAGCTGGCGGTGTTTAATGCCTGTTGGGGGGCACAGCCCGACCAGCAGAGTCAGCAGGCGATTCCTCGCAGCAGCCTGGCGGAGGTGCTGATTCATCATGGCGTTCCGGCGGTGCTGGCCATGCGTGACTCGATCGCCGATCGGGAAGCACTCAGCTTTATTCAGGCATTTGCCCGATCGCTAGCTGAACGAGCACCGATTGACGAGGCTATGGCGATTGCTCGACAGCACCTGCTGACCCTTTACAAATTCAACCAGCCCGCCTGGACGTTGCCCGTCCTCTACATGCATCCAGAGTTTAACGGCGAGTTAATCAAGCCATTAGCCGAAAACGTCACCGAAATCCCCGACCATTCCCCTAGTTGGATTGGACGGCAGACACCCGAAGCATCTTTGCGCTCATTAGCAGCTCCCAGCCGAGTTTGGCGCATTCACGGTGGCAGAATGCGAATTGGCAGTCAGGATGGCAACGATCTGGTGCTGCGAGGTGAACCTGGAGTTTCCCGTAAGCATGCTGAGATTTTCTACCGAGATGCTTTCCTGGAGGGCACTGCAGAGCCAACCTACTTCCTCCGAGATTTTTCTCGCTTTGGCACGCTGGTGCTGGATGCCAACGGCTGGCACAAGATTCACCATCAGGAAGTTCCTTTGAAATCAAAGACTCAGCTCAAGTTTGGCAGTTCTCAAAGTCAAGCTTTAGAGTTTTCGATCGAAGATCCTTTTGCCGCCCGATAAATCTCAGCCAATTGGCTGAGATTTTAGCCAATTACGGAACAGTCCCACTCCCCCTTGTAGATATCGGTGTTCAGATCTGGTTAGCTATTGCATTCAGGAGCAACTCATGGCAAACGATCAGGCTCGTCCCCACTCCTCATCTTTTCATGCCCAAGCAGAGCGAGAGCTACTGCAGCTCATTTTGCAGTCAGAAGCTTCCTACCCCTGGAATCCAGCCGAGCCAAGTGCAGAAGCTTACTTTGCTGAGCTTGAGCAGGAAGTGGAGGCAAGTTGGTCGGCTGTCGAACTGGCAGCTCAAGGGCAAGCACTGTCCAACACGCTAGAGCAGCTTTGGGCAACTGTTTTACCGACCACAATTCAGAAAACGGCTGCTGAGTCACTCAGTGCAGACCTGTTTGGACAGTTTTCGGCTCAGGTGCCTAAAGCTTTGTTAGATAAAATTATTGGTCGCGCAAACCAGATTATTGCAACCAATCTTTCCCTGGCTGATCAGTTGGTGCAGTGCGTGCAAGAGCTTCTACCTGACTGGGGCGAAGATGATCTCCAGGTGCTTGCCCGCCCATTTGCTTATGCGATGCGAGGTGCAGAAACAGAAATGTTAGAAGCTGCTCTACGCTCAGTTCGTTGTGCAGCCTGGACAGAGCTATCAGGAATTGAGCAAGCCCGCCTAAGTCTAGCCATTGCTCGCTATGCGATCGCCCAGCTTCCTAGCCCCTCTATACAAGAGTAGCTACACAAAAAATTATCAAAACTCCGTTCCAAACTCATGATTCTTTGCCAAGACGAAAGAATCATGCCTGTACAGGATTGCTTAATCCCCCATCTCCCACTCCGGGATCTGCCTTGTACACTGATTTTCTGATCGCTCTTAGAACACCGCATTTCGCCCCTCAAATCTCCCGTTTTGGAGGACTTTGAGCAGTAACGACAAGTCCCTAGGATAGGGCGTTTGAGGGGGATAGAAGTTGGTGTGTATGCTGCAAATTAAGGAAGTCGTGAGAAGCGAGTCGCAAAGTTTTGCGATCGCGTCGGAGACAAAGTTCTAGCTTTCAAGATTGCCGCAGCCAAAAACGCGTAGGACATTACCCCTACCAGCGTCAAGATCAGCAAATTCAACACTCCTGTTGCATTCCACAATGCGTGAAGGGCAGAGGCAGTGAGATAGCCGACACCCAAAATTTGCCAGCGCTTTGAAGGCTTGAGAATACTTAGCCCAATAAAATAGCCAAAGTAGCCGCTGTAAGCCATGTGCCCTGCAACAGAACCAAGAATGCGAGGAATCAATAGCTGAATCGCGTACACTTCAGCCAGACCGTCTCCAAACTGAATTGACACCTGATTCACAATTCCCGGAACGTATTGACCCAAGGTCTCCAAGATTGTGAAACCTGCTGCTGAGGCTGCTCCCAGCAGAATGCCGTCCAGAGGCTCCCAAACACCAATGCGTTCTCGTTGGGGCGATCGCAGTCGATTTCCCCAGGCATAGGCCACGAATATTGGAATCGCCTTCAGCAACTCCTCCATCAAGCCAGCTCCAAAGAACATCCTGATTAGCAGGACTGGAAAGCTAATTGACTCAATGTCCTCCGGCACATTACCTGGAAGCACACCGCGAAACACAAAAATAAAAACATTCAACACCGGGCTAAGCAACAGCAGCATCGTCAGAATAGCCGACCCTACTAGCAGCCACCAAGGTTTGTGTTTGCCGCAAAGCTGGTAGATAAAGTAGTACGCACCACCTGCTAACAGCAGCGCCAGCAGCAGATTAAACAGAATCGTGTTGCCAATCGAGGCAAACATCAACACCACGGCGCAAACGATAATGCTGCCCGGTATCAGGTATGCTTTGCGAGTCAAATCTCGCCCCGTTGAAACAATCGGAAAAAGCTGACTCAATGTAACGCCATCAGCCGCCGGGGTCGCATTCAGACCCGCCTGTGTATCAGGGCGAGCTGTGGCTGAATAGGCTCCCGGAAAGACAACTGGTTGAGGAATTGGGGGAAAGTCTGCGGTAGGGCTTCCTTCTATTACCTGATACTCGAAAATAAACTGAGCCCCATTTTGACCCAGCACGATGCGATCGCCCTCTCGCAAGGTACGACATCCCTGTAATCTTTGCCCATTTAAGTAAGTGCCATTAGCGCTACCCAGATCGCAAAGCTGCCAGCTTAGCGGTTGCCCAGATACCTGAGCTGGAGCAAGGTGAACCTTGGCATGTTGACGGGAAACACTGCCATAAGACAAAGAGTCCAGAACAATCTGACAACGCGGATCGCGCCCAATTAGAACTTCTGAAGTAGGAGAGAGAAAATGTAAAAGGGAATTGGCTTCGGGTTGACTGGTGGAAACCTGTCGAAGAACTGCCTTTCGAGAAGATTGTCCCGTCATCAGTGAAGATGTTGCGCTAGGGAGGACGTAGGAGTCAAATATCCTGCCTTAACTATAAGCTCAACACCCTGCGAATTTTGACAGCATTTTCCGATCATTTCGGGGTAGCTACTGGTTTGCTCTTGCATCCCGAACTGCAGCATAAAACAGCAGCCCTACCGCGGGAGTGCTCAAGGCCAGGATGATGCTCGTCAACAGCGTACCCAGTTGAGGAGTGCCAGAAGAAAGTTCAAAAATTGAACCGACGGCAGCGATCGCTGCAACACAGGAACCGCCCAGAAACACACTACTTTTTGGGGTCATTTTTGCTCCGTTGCTTCTGCTCACCCAACTTCGTTAATTTAGCAGAAAACGGACTAGCTCACAGACTTAACGGCCTGAGTCGAAAATCCGTGCTTGGCGAGTTCTTGATTGAGCAACAGGGCATTATCCACGCGGTCGACGAACATTACCCCATTCAGGTGATCCATTTCATGCTGAATTACCCGCGATAGCAGACCCTTTGCGGTTAGCTTTTGAGGCCGTCCATTCTCGTCTTTGTAGGAAACCTCAATCACTTCAGGTCGAGTCACATCTAAAAAGACACCCGGAATGCTGAGGCAGCCTTCTTGAACGACACAAACGTCTCGGCTTTGCTGCTTGACAGTTGGATTAATCAAGATCAAAGGCGGCGTGGTGGGGTTGTCTAACTCGCAGTCAATCACGATCAGTTGCTTATGAACTCCAACCTGGGGAGCTGCCAGACCAATGCCATCTTCGCTGTACATGGTTTGCAGCATCTCTTTGGCTAACTGGCGCACTTCATCGTCAACCTTATTAATGCGCTTGGCGGGTTGACGCAAGACGCGATCGCCCAAGTAGTGCAGTTGAAGGGGCGGCTTTGCTAGCTTTTTCTTTTCAACCAGAATTTGAGAGGTCATGAAACCGTAACCTATTACAAATAGTGAATTTCTCTAACTCCATCATAATGAATCATGCCCATTCCAGGGTGGATACGTGCAAAGCTCTTAATCTTTTGCTCAACTGATTAGTTTCCCCTGTGATTCCTTTGGTCCTCCAGGTACCTCGAATTTTACTAACCCAGGTGTCTCCCTTTTATGAATCCAGCTGAATCCAGCTTCAACGCAACCAGAATCCTGGCAAGATAGAGTCAGTGACTCTATTTGGGGTTGAGCATGACTTGGCAAAAACTGGCAGCTTTTTTGCTGTCTCTGATGCTTTGGGGTTGGAGTCTTCCGGCTCACGCAGACTGGACGATGCCTATGTCCTTTAGTAATGCAGAGCTAAAAGGGCGAGATTTTTCAGGGCAGAGTCTACAGGCATCGGAATTTTCTAACGCAAATTTGGAGTTCACTAACTTCAGCGATGCAGATATTCGAGGAGCCGTGTTTAGCGCGTCGGTCATGACTAAAGCTAATCTGCACGGCGCAGATTTGACCAATGCAATGGCAGATCAGGTAAACTTTTCGGGAGCCGATTTGAGCGATGCGGTTTTTACCGAAGCCATTTTGCTGCGATCGACGTTCGAGGATGTGGATATTGCCGGAGCCGATTTTAGCTACGCCATTTTGGACGGGGCACAGGTGAAGGAGTTATGTGCACGGGCTAGCGGCACAAATCCCAAAACAGGTATCGATACACGTGAATCTTTAGGTTGCCCTTGACTATGCGGGTTGGTGTAATTGGTGGCGGTCAACTCGCCTGGATGATGGCAGATGCGGCGCGATCGTTAGCAGTCGATTTAATTGTGCAAACTCCTGAGGCGAGTGATCCGGCAGTGGCGATCGCCACCGAGACGATTCTTGCTCGGATTGACGATGCTACTGCGACAGCCCAGCTTGCTGCCCAGTGTGACGTGATCACGTTTGAGAATGAGTTTATTGACCTGGAAGCCCTGACTCATTTAGAAAAGCAGGGCGTTCGTTTTTATCCTCAACTCACAGCCCTGGCTCCGCTGCTGGATAAGTATCATCAGCGCTGCTATTTGCGGGACATTGGGCTACCCACTCCTGAATTCTCAACTTTAGAAGCCGCAGATACCCTTTCTGCCAGATGGCTCAGCTATCCCATTGTTTTGAAGGCGCGTCGCCACGGCTATGACGGGCAGGGAACGTTTGTTCTCAAGGATCGGGCAGATTTAGAGAAAATTTTGGCGAACTCGGCAAGGCAAGCCTGGTTGGTCGAAGAATTTGTGCCCTTTGAGCGTGAACTGGCAATTATGGCGGCACGTAGCACGACAGGTGAGATCGTCACCTACCCAGTTGTGGAAACTCAGCAGGAAGCACAGGTTTGTCATCGAGTATTTGTGACTTCTGATTTGGCGACAGTAGAGGAGGAAGTGGAGGCGATCGCCCACACCTTACTCACTCAACTCAATGTTGTCGGCATATTTGGCATTGAACTGTTTCTAACTCGTGACGGCAAAGTGCTGGTCAACGAGATTGCACCTCGCACTCACAACTCCGGACATTACACTTTAGATGCCTGCGTCACGTCTCAGTTTGAGCAACATCTTCGTGCAGTGTGTGGTTTGCCATTGGGCAATCCGGCCTTGCGGACTGAGGCGGCTGTCATGGTGAATTTGTTGGGTTACGAGCATTCCCAAAGTGAGTACTTAGAGAAACGCCAGCAGTTATCGCAAATTCCCCAGGCTCAGGTGCATTGGTATGGCAAAACAGAGTCTCGACCGGGGCGTAAGTTGGGACATGTGACTGTGTTGATGGATATTAGCGATGCAGCTAAGCAGCGATCGCAAGCCACAGAAATTGCCCAAACTATCGAGTCAATCTGGTATCAAACGTGATGCTCTGGGCGATCGCCCCTGCACTGAAACTCTGCACTGAAACAAAGCCTTTACGTTCAAAAACATCTCATTAACAGACTCGTTAGTCAGGTAGCAATAAAATCCCCGGCTTCGTAGAGAAGCCGGGGATCTGCGTCCCTTGCTAAGTAAAGGAGTAGAGTTATTTCACAAGTCCTGAGCGAAGCGCACGAACCGCTAACTGAGTGCGATCATCAGCACAGAGCTTGTTCAAAATATTCCGTACATGAGTTTTGACTGTTCCAACGGTGATGTAGAGCCGTTCAGCAATTTTGGCATTGCTGCATCCGTCTACAATCAACTCCAAAACTTCCAATTCTCGCTCTGTTAATGGGTATGCCTGAACAACCTGATCATACTCATTGTCCATTGCTTTAATGGCGATCGTGCCAGATTCAGCTTTAGAAAAAGCCTCAGCCTGCGCTTCACGCGTCTGTCGCAGGACAACACGAGCAACAGATGGATCAATCCAGGAATCACCCTGAGAGGTTACTCGAATAGCTTCTACCAGATCATTGATGCTGATATCCTTCATGCAGTAAGAGTCTGCCCCAGCCGCGAAAGCAGACATGACGACTTCTTCATCGTCCTGCATTGTCATAATTAAAACTTTCGTTTCAGGCACATCGCCTGCGGGAGGAATGCTCTTGAGGCGCTGAGTTAATTCGATCCCATCCATTCCGGGTAAACCAACATCTACAATAGCAACGTCGGTAGGAGTGATTTTAAGAAGTTCAAGCGCAGATAAAGCATTACTTGCTTCACCAACTACCGCAATTTGGTCTCGCTGCTGTAGTGCTGTGCGAATACCAACGCGAGTTAAAGTATGGTCTTCCACTAGGGCTACACGGATCGTGTTCATCTCTAACCTTTCGACTTTCTAGAACGAGGAGGACTTTAAGCAAGCACTTTGGGATGGATATGCAATGGATAATAATATTTCAACAGTTTCACCTGCAGAAATACTAGACGATTTACCTAATCTTTTCGGTCTATCAAGAGAAGGAGGCTGTAGGCGTATATAGGTATTTCGTTGGGAATAGTTTAAGTGAATTTGAGTCTATTGCTGATTTATTTCTATGCTCAACCTGATCTACATTCCTTACCAAATGGGGGTTGCAGAGCTTTAAGCTCGATTTAACGTACCTAATCGTACATAGCAAAGTATTGCGCTAAAAAATCTTATGTTAAATCCGTTTACATTCAGAACCTTAGATTTGATGAAAGAAGGAATTTAGTTTGCTTGATCTAAGTAACTCTACACAAAAATGGTAGTAAATGTGACGTAGACGACTGTCAATTAGTCGAAAAGTCGGAAAATATCTAGAATGAATGCAGGATTTATCCTACAGAAATAAAAATCTGTAGAGGCAAAATTCTTTCGATCAATTTCTCAACAATATTTTTTCTACACAGAAGGTTCGTGAACTTTTGAGTTAATAGAACTTCTGTTGGAAGATATGTCTTTTGAAAGAGATCTAAAAGACAACAGGACTACCTAAAGGATGAACTTATAAAAACTCAAATATTTAGGCAGTAACAGCTACCATATTGAGCTTCTTTTTAAGGCTGAGCAATTTGAGTAGTTCTAGCGTGAAGCGTGCTGTTAAGTATCAGCTTCGGACTTTTCAGAAGCACTTTAATAGGACAAATCTTGGACAAAAGATTGCCCCTCTACCTATCAATCGCGATCGCACTCTACTACTCCGATGCTTTTTCATCCAAAAGGATACCGCTTTGGGCAACCAGCTTGGGGTAGATCAGCACAAAGAACACCATCCAAGTTAATACAGGAATAGCGACCAGCGCAGTCAGCCACCAGAGTCGCAGCAGCAGCCAGCTACCGCTGATGAGGGTGATGCCTGTCAAAACGATTGACCAGGGCTGACACCACCAGGGTTTGTAATCCCAGACGTTGAGTGATTTGGAATCGGGTTGAGTCGTCATGTGGAGTCCTAGGTTATTGACGTAAAGTGCAACTCGGAAGCTTTTGGAGAAGATTTTACCTTCGTAAGGGCAAACGGGTGTTCACTCTTACTCAAGCATTGCCAACCTACTAGTTAGTCGTAAGGAAGGGTAGGGCGATCGCAGCCACTTCTGCAGCATATTCTTCGTGCAATCCCAGGGAGCCGGGAAGCCGTTGGGATTGCACGTTGGGCTGCGCTGCGATCGCCTCCATTTCTGCCTTTGAGCCTGGAGGTGCCTGTTCGCTGATAACTAACATCAACGGCATTGAGAGGGATTGAAAGTTTTGCAGAAATTCGTCGCGGTTTTGAGCAGGGTCGAGGGTACCTGTGACAAAGGCCGCTGGAGCGAAGCGGGCACCAGGTCGTTGGGTAATCTGGTATTTCTGCTGAATGAATTCAGGCGTGAGTTTCTCAATATCGGTATAGACGTGACGACGATACATCAAATTTAGAAAGGAGGGCACCGTATTGAGCTTATAAAGCGCTTGTCCCAGCAGGGGCGATCGCACCGTTTCCCGCACCACACCTGCAACCTGCTGATTTGCACCCATCGTCGGCAACGGTCCGCGCCAGGTTGGAGCCACCAACACAATCTTTGACCAGACTGCGGGCTGCATCGAAACCAACTGCATCACATAGCCCGCTGCATGTCCGGCAGCAATCACTGCTACGGGCGTGTCAAATTGGCTGCGGACAAAATCTTGCAAAAGTTGGTGATAAACCGCTGAGCGGTAGTCGATGGACGGTCGGTCAGATTCTCCAAAACCGAGCCAATCCATCGCCCAGACTTGAAATTGAGTAGACAGCCGCTCTGCTAAACCTCGCATTTCGGAACGGGTAGACACGGTGCTAAAAGCAGGCAGCAGCAAAACAGGACTTCCCTGTCCTAACGTCTCGTAGACAACCGTGTGGGCTTGCTGCTTCCAATTCCACACAAACTCGTGGGGAGTACCGCCAATTCCGGCAGGGTTAGTGGGGTTGAGAGGAGGGGCGATCGCATTCATAAAAAAACTCCCAATCTTACAAAATTCTTGGTAAAGACCTGATGAATCGCATTCTACAAGTAGGCTTCATGAGTAACAGATGCTTTGAGCATAGGACGCGATGAATCGCTGTCTTAACAAGCAGGTTCCATTCTGAATCAATTGCTCAACTTTCATAAGCCTGCGCGGCTTGAATTAAGACGTTTTTGAAGGAAATACATAAATCGGCAATAAATTGTTCAATTTGTAGACAGATTTCTTTGCTAGCGACGCATAAAATTTGCTTATCACGTTCTACATAATAAAGACAATCATTATCATGATATTTCTCGCTTCCGTTTTTGGAGGTCTTTGTAATGCATCTACCCACTCAGACTGATATAGCCATCATCGGGGCTGGACCTCACGCTCTCACCCTGGCAACGCATTTGCTGCAAAAGCGATCGCAAATGCAGGAAAAGATCGTTGTGCTTGATCCAAACGGGTTTTGGATGCATCAGTGGCAGCGTTTGTTTTCAATGCTGGAAATTTCGCATTTGCGATCGCCTGCCATTCACCAGCCCGACCCCAACCCTTACGCGCTGCGTCAGTTTGCAAAACATCGACTTAACGAGTTGTTTTCACCACACGACCTACCAGGCGCAAAACTGTTTCAAGATTTTTGCCAGACTCTCGTTTACCGTTGGCAGCTACAGCAGCAGGTGCATCGCGCTCTAGTCCAGCGAATCACGCCGATCATGCAAGATCGTCCTTGCCTCAGCATTGCTTTGGCTGGCGGCAAATCGTTAGTGGCTCAGCGGGTCGTGCTGGCAATGGGTGGCGGAATGCTCAATTTTCCAGCCTGGGTGAATAAAGTTTCAACCCCCTACCCAAAACACAGACTTTGCCATTCCCACGAGGTTGATTTGCGCCAGTTGCGCTTGCGGCGTGAGCGAATTTTGATCGTGGGAGGCGGATTAACGAGTGGACACTTGGCAGTAGGAGCGATCGCGCGGGGTGCCGAGGTGCAGTTGCTCTCTCGTCGTCGCCTTCTAGAGAAATGGTTTGACGCTGATCCTAATTGGCTCAATTCCAGCGATTGCCAGGAATTTGTTGCCGAACGCGACTGGGAAGTTCGGTGGGAAATGATTCAGCAAGCCCGTAATGGCGGCTCTATGACTCCTGACATGATGGCTCATCTGCGCCAGTTGCAGCAAACAGGAAAACTGACGCTGCACCAACGCTGTCAGGTAGTCAAGGCAGAATGGCTGGGCGATCGCTGGCAAGTCCGCTGTCAAGATGGTGCAGTTTTAGAGTGCGATCGCATCTGGCTTGCCACCGGGACAAAGCTAGACGTGACCCAAAATCCACTCCTGGCAAACGTTCTAGAAGAATTTCCGACTGGTATTGTGAACGGCTTGCCCATCCTGGATGACCATCTGCGCTGGCAGGGTTGCAACCTGTTTCTAATGGGTGGTCTAGCAGCGCTGCAAATTGGCCCTACTGCCCGTAACTTGGCAGGCGCAAGGTTAGCCAGCGATCGCATTGTTGCAGCACTAACCCGATCCAGCCTGGTCAAATGCTAATCAAATTAAGAAATAAAACTACGTTTTTCGTTTGAATGAGTACCAATGAGCGATCCAATCCTCCTCTTGCAATCCGATAATGAAATAAATGAAATATAAGTAGATGAATCCCTATAAAAACTGAGGAAGTACCTTTCAGAAGCGCTGTCCCAGGTTTTTATGAAGGGCTACTTTAGATGTGCAAAGCCGAAGGTGAGGGAAAAGCATGGAAGGACGGTTGTTGCTGGTGGATGATGAACCAGGATTGCGGGAAGCAGTGCAGGCCTACCTGGAAGACAGCGGGTTTACAGTAAACGTCGCCAGCAATGCCCGTGACGGTTGGGAGTTGCTTCAGCAAACGTCGCCTGACCTGGTAATTTCCGACATCATGATGCCGCAGGTAGATGGCTATCAATTTCTCAAGCAAATGCGGGAAGACGAACGGTTTCAAGCGATTCCTGTCGTATTTCTGACAGCGAGAGGCATGACGACTGACCGAATTCAAGGCTACCAGGCGGGCTGTGATGCCTATCTGTCCAAACCTTTTGACCCGGATGAGTTAGTGGCGATCGTAAGCAATCTGTTAGAGCGACGAGCTGTCTCAAACCGGGCAGCGGCGGGGGATGGCGATGCCCCCGATATTGCAGATATGGCGCGACAAATTGCCGAAATTCGGGCGTTGCTGACTCAGAGAGGGGCGATCGCCCAAACTCCTGCTCCTGTCCGGCTTGATTTCACCCCGCGTGAGCAAAGCGTTCTGGAACTGGTGGCAGAGGGTCTGATGAACAAGGAAATTGCCCGTCGCTTGGAAACCAGCGTTCGTAATGTAGAGAAATACGTCAGCCGCTTGTTTAGCAAAACGGGCACCAATAGCCGCACAGAGCTGGTGCGCTATGCATTGGAGCATGGTTTGACAAAGTGAATGGGAATTGGGAGTTAGGGATTAGAGGTAGGTTTTGGCATTGAACCTTGGTCTCATCGGGGTTTTTCTTGCTAAACCTACCCGTACGGTGCTGCAGCCAACAGGATTCGATATTGGGAATCTATTACATAACGTGTTGGCAGTCCGGAAGAAGCGGCAAAAACCGCGACAAATGATATCAACCAAGCCTTGGCTCAACAGCCTTTTTTGCTCAGCGATCTGCTGAAATGCAAAATTGCAGAACCTTAACCATTTATCGACAAATGGCAGTTCGTGAGCCTTTAATGGACTTGTAAAGACTATCAATCGCCCTCCTGCCTGGAAAACCGAAGGGCGATCGCACACACACCAACCGGAGTTGGAGGTAAGTCACTATGATATCAGCACCACCGCCGATCTTGTCGAGCCGCTGCTGTCGCTTCGATGCGATCGCAGATCAGATTTTTGTAAGCCCCTTCCATGCATTTGTCATTGGGAGGGGCTTATGACTTATAGAGAACAGCTTCACCCCTGGTGCATTATTCGCCATGCAGCCGAGGCTACACAATCGGCTGCACCTACTGAACAGCTTGTAGTTGCCCGGTTTCGTCGTCGCAACAATGCTGAAGATCATCTCAAGCGAATGCAGCGCCTTTCCCCTGAGTGTTCATACAGCATCATTTTTGACCCAACCACACGCCAAACCGATCTGGCTGGCACTTCGGCTCTCGGATTAGGTTTGCCCGTACAGAACGCTATGGCGGGACAAGCTCTGACCGAACCAGGATTAACCTGACTCTCAGCAGTAGCCGCGTGTGCTAAGCGTGAGACTCAAGGCAGTTAAGCAAACTAATTCGGATATTGTTTGACCAGCCTGTGGGGGCGATTTGCTAATCGCCCCTACCCAATCCGGTTTGAATTCTTAATTAGCGTCAGTCTCTTGTTTCTGCAACACTGCGAATGATTGCATCATTCAGATTGCACTGGCAACAGGGGCAGGTTCGTAAAGGTATTCAAACCAATTGCCGTCTGGGTCCTTGCCATAAAAAGAGGCAGTACCATCCCGATGTTCGTGAATGGGAGTGAGGTGAACCCCTTCTGTTTTGAGTCGCTCGTAGGCAACGTTGACTTCAGAGCGATCGCTAAAAATAAATCCAAAGTGAGGACCAGCCTGACCATAGCTGGGACTAAGCAAAGCCAGACCATCATCACCGGCTTTGAGATAAGCCCAGTCAGGATCTTTCCACACTAGATCCATCCCTAAGTTCTGATAGAACTGAGCCGCCTGGTCGAGATCTTTGACACAAATGGCTACGTGTCCGAGTCGCTTGAGCTTCATGGCACCGAAAAATAAGTTTCCTATCTTAGATATAGCGCTAGTCACTTAGTTAGGACAAAAAGGGAGGTAGGGCTTCGTCGTACCTCCCTTTTTGTCTTGACTTGTGTAGCGACAGCTATCTCGCAATTCTGAGTGCCATCAGGCGGCTACAAGTGGATAGCTCCAGCGCAGAGCGGCTTCAGCAATCCGCTGTCCGTATTTTTCAGCAGTGAGGCGATCGCCCTTGTCCAAAGCTGCCTCTTCTCCGCCGCTATTTAATGGGCTTTGCCCCATCACACCTAGAAATGAACCCAGCCGATTGACCCCGTCGGTTTTGCCAAGGTATGGACTAGGCAAATCACCTACACTCACCCAAATCATGCCGTGTTGAGCGGCGTTAATCGACAGGTAGAGCAGCGTTCCCTGCTTGTCTCCGCTCAGAGAACTGGAGTGAGTAAAGCCTCCCGCAATCTTGTCTTTCCACTGCTGGGCAAACCAAACTGAACCGCCTGCGTCTAAAAATGCCTTGAATTGGGCAGCAACCCCACCCATATAAGTTGGAGAACCAAACACAATTGCGTCTGCCTGATGCAGCTTCTCCAAGATTTCTGCATCTTGCCAGCGTCCCTGCTCAATTTGCTCACTCGTGATTTGCAGCAATTCAACCCCAACGTTCTTGGATCTGGCTCCTGCTGCGATCGCCTCAGCCATCAAATGAGTATGGCCGGAACCGGAAAAATACACGATAGCAACTGTTGACATAGGAACCTCAGCAAATGTTCTATTAACTGAATAGATGCTAAAAGTAACTACTTACCAAAGTAAAGTAGACACTTTAAAGTAACTAATAGGCACTTTCAGGTAACCAGCTATGTCACGTTCTCGCTATCCCAGCCCATGTCCAGTCAGCATGTTGATGGAGGTTCTATCTGGCCCCTGGACGATGTATCTGCTGTGGGTGCTTTCTACCGATGGTCCGACCCGATTTGGTGCGTTAAAACGCCGAATTGAAGGAATTTCCACAAAAGTCTTGACTGAGCGGTTGCGAATGCTGGAGCAAGAGGAAATTCTCTATCGCCACTATGAGCCAACCGTGCCGCCCCAGGTGACTTATGGGTTAACCGAGCGAGGACAAGAACTCGTTGTTATCCTTGACCAACTCAATGATTTGGCGCTGCGCTGGTATACTTCCTTGCTAGATGAAAACTCACCGTCTGAAGGGTGTGTTGGTCTTGCCTCTGCTCCAACCGTTTCCCCTGATTCAACAGGTTCTCCTGCCCCAACGGTCTTTAGATGAGACAGTTGAGCATGATGTCATCATTGTGAATATCATTGCCGACGTAAAATTTCTGTTCACCGACTTTGATAAAGCCCGATTTTTTGTAAAAGGAAATAGCTCTTATGTTTTGGTTGGAAACGCTCAACCAGACTTGCGTACAGGCAGTTGTCAGAGCAAAGTTGAGCGCAGCCTGCATTAATCCTTGAGCGGCTCCAAGCCCATGAAATTTCGGCAGAATGTACAAACGTTTTAGTTCAATGGTGTTCCCACATTCCCCTGAAGGCAGCTCTTCTAAAGGTGGGTCGGAGCGGCATAGCAGACAGTACCCTATTGCTTCTCCAGCAACCTCTGCTACATAGATAGTAAAGTTTGGGTCATTGATATATTGCTTGAATTTCTCAGAGGTAAATTCTGTTGCAATATAGTTCTCTATGTCTTCTTGGGGTGTGTTTGCAGGACAGGCTAATGCAAAAGTGCGTGCTGCAACGAGTACAAGCGCTTCTACATCAGCCTCATTCCCTTCTCTAACCCGAACTTCCATATTTAGGAATTACCCAACGCTAAAAAACAGGCTGTCCTAAATAGTTGCCTGGTGGATTGTAGCGACACACTAGAATATCATTTCCGCCTGCGTTGGCGATCGCACATCCGACTTCTGCAGTATCTCCCCACACCATTTGCGTGTAGTGACCGACATCAAACCAGTTTCCTGTAGAACTCACGTCTGGGAAAGCGCCATCAACAAAATATTGCTTTTCTTCGCCCCACATATCAACCATCTGGGTATAGGTGAATGCTCCAGAAGTACCAAGCCAAAGGTTTTCCCCCTCGCCTGAGTTTGGGCTGTGCTGCAGCGTATTTCCACCCAGTGAAGCAAGATAATTTGCCCACTCCTGAGCATTGCTAGCTAGCGTGTCTGACCAGGTTAGCGGTGCGACGTTTACCTCTGCACGATATTTGTTATGAGCCTCTAAAATCTCCTCCGCAAGGGAGCGCTGTGCCACCAAGATTTCAGCTTGGGAAGTTGGGGGGTGGGATGAGACACTATTGCTCATCACTTCGCCCCTGTCCAGCACCATGCTTGAGGTAGACAAGGCTCCAACAGTCATCAAGCCAAACACAGTTCCAGTTATGCAAACAACTTTAGCCAGGAGTGCCATCGTGTGAAATCCTATGGATATCGTAGATAGGTGATTTGTCATCCTGGCTTTATTGACTTGGCTGCGTTAGATCAGTTCCGTTAGATCAGTTCCGACGTTAAACTACTGACCATTACACATCATGGCGAGATCAAATCGCTGTCCGGACTGATCAACGACCCAACACTCACGGCTGAAAGTGGTGGGTTCCGGTGCTGTATAGGGAACGAAGCTACTGTAGGGAGAGTTCATCTCTTCAACAGACTGAATGGCTGCCTCAAAGTTAAGCGGTGGCGATGAAACGCTGACAGGAATGGAGATGCCGTCTTCTTCCAGGACTGCAACGCCTTCACAGGCGGGAATGACTTCAGCGGCGATCGCCCCAGTTGCCCGCCAATCTTGAAGCTGGTAACGGAATGCAACCAGGTCTTCCCGATAATCGGGTGATGTTTCTGAGTTGCCAATCAGCAAGCTAACTGCTCGAATAGATGAACTCCAGCTGTTTTGACAAATACTTGTTTGCAGCGCTGAGTCTAGTTCAGGAATGGCAGTATCTTCAGCGTTTGCAGCAACGCTCAACAGCGGGATGGTCAACAAAGCAATAGAGGTAACAATTTTCAGCATGGTAGGTAGCGATCGCCATTAAAGCGAGATCAAAATTCACAATAGTCTTCAGCGATCGGCTCTACTCGTCCGGTAAATCTGCTATGCCTCGCCAGCCTAAATCCGTTTCCTACAGAATCTTCAACAGTTCACTTCAGTACGGTTCACTTCAGTACAGAGCAAATTAGCTCGCCTAGACCGTTCTCGACAAAAGGTGTCACCGTTCCATCTTTTTGAATTCGTTGGCGATCGCGACAGTTATAAACTTCAATCGGTCTTGCAATCCCATCCATGCTCACAGACGCTCTGTATTCCCAATAATTTTTGGCACTGCGTTTAATGCTCAGAATGCAAATATCATGTCCATTCACCGTGCGGCAGAAAGCAGCCTGGGCAGGCAAAGCAACTGCAAAAGCTAAAACCAGTACTAGCACCAGGGCAATGTATTTCACGTAAAAAGGCTACTGTTTTGACAACATTTTACTGCCAAAACAATAGCCCTTTGAGATGTAAGGTAGGCTCAGGCTTACCTATTCAAAACTGTTGATGTTTAGCTTAAATGTCGTAAACTCGACATTCAACCGCATCAGGATTCTCATCACAGTAGCGTTCCAGGGAATTTTTCTTTGCTTTTCGGTGAGAACATTCAGCCTGCAACTCTTCGACAATATCCCAAGCAACAGCACAATCACCTGAGGTAGCACCTTTGAGATCACAAGTTGCACGAGCTTCGGCGATCGCAGCTTGAATTGCACCCTCTAGCCTCTGCGCTACGCCTGCTTGAGAAGCTGGCAGTTGAAGCATTTCCAGGGTTTTGGACATAGTGGCACTTTCAGCATTGAATGCTGAGACGACTTTAGGACTCGCTCCAAAGATCAGACTTCTACTGGAGCTGATAGTTCCACTTTAAATAGACTTACCTGGATCGACAGTGAGGAGAACCGTAGACTTTTGGAGTGAAGGGCGATCGCCTCACTGTTAGTCTCATCCCCTTTATCAATAAACTTGTGCGAACTGAGTTTTACACACTATTTGAACACTAACGGATAAAGTTTCTGTGATGTCTCAGCGATCGCCTTCCCCTAAACTTTTATAGCGCTAATAGAGTTCGTAAAATTGCAGCCCATCCGCAGCGGTTGTGCTAAATATCTCAGGAGAAACTTGCCACAAATTTTGACTCAGATCGGGAACCTGTCCAAGCCTTTCATCGTCGCCCAAGTTGAGCTTGTGGCTAAGAAATTGCTTGTAGTCCTGGCGCTCAATGTGCTGCGATGCACTTTAGCTAGCGCCGTTCCCAAGCAAGGGGCGATCGCCCTGGAAAAAATTCCTTGCTCACTGTAAAAGCGGTCGAGATCGCAGTAGCGGTCGAGATGGTTAAAAGCGAGTACCGAGTCGATTGGCTCAAAATGAATCGCCTCTAATGGGTCTGACTCATCTCAAGCTCTGTTGTGAGGAATGTCTTGACCTATACATCTCCTAAAACCCGGTAGATAGATAAATAGACAGACATAGCAATCCTAAAAAGGTTATGAGAGGGATGCGCCTGTCACAACCTGCTCCTACAACTGATTCAAGAAGCTATAGACAGGATGTTATCTGTCAGTACAATCGATCCTTGAGCCTTCCTGATATGCTGGAGCAAAATGCCCCAGTTTTCAGTCGACTGGTTTGCCGTTAGACTGTACTCTTCACGTCCTGTTCAGCCCGTTCAGACTACATGATTGCCCAACCTGCACTTAAGCTCCTCCCTTGACACCTGTGAAGGAACTGCATCTAAACTGCGATCGCTTATGACTATCCCGATTCAGAAAACGCTACAGAATGGCAAATACACGCTCGACCAGGAGCTAGGGCGGGGTGGTTTTGGCATTACCTACAGAGCCACGAACCATGCATTGGCTCAAGTCGTAGTGATTAAAACAATTAATGAATCTCTGCGGCAAGATCCTAATTTTGCTTATTTTTATCGTCAGTTTCAGGATGAAGCAAGGCGGCTAGCGGTCTGTTCCCATCCCAATATCGTTCGGGTGACAGACTTCTTCATCGAAGAAGGCTTACCCAACATCGTCATGGATTACATTCCCGGTCAAACTCTGGATACGCTGGTAATGCCAGATAAGCCGCTGCCTGAGGAGACCGCAATTCACTACATTCGGCAGGTGGGCGAAGCGCTAAAAGTTGTTCACCAGAGCGGTTTGCTGCATCGAGACATTAAGCCGCAAAACATCATTTTGCGCCAGGGCACTGACCAGGTAGTGCTGATTGACTTTGGCATTGCCCGCGAATTTACGCCAGGGATTACTCAGACGCACACGAGTCTGATCTCGGCAGGGTATGCACCGATTGAGCAATACATTTCTCAGGAGCGGCGATCGCCCGCCACTGATGTCTATGGGCTTGCCGCTACGCTTTACACCCTGCTAACTGCCCGCATCCCTGTTGCTGCCGCCTTGCGCGATCGGGTAGATCTGCCCGCTCCGCGTGTCGTTCGCCCGGAGTTAAGTGCAGCAGTAAGTCAAGCTGTGATGCGCGGCATGGCTGTTGAGCCACAGCACCGTCCTGCCAATGTCGATCGCTGGTTAGCGCTATTTCCGGCTGCGTCGGGCAACTCAACCCTTGCAGCAGCGAGCGCAACCATCAGCCACATGGCAACTCAGGCGGTGATTCCTCAGCGTCGTCGCTCGGTTGCAACAGAATATGCGACTCCTCAACGTACTGTTCATAACCTTCCTGGTAAAGAGAACAGTCATTCAAGAGGCAGGTGGTTTGCAGCAGGTTTAATCGCAATGGCGTTAATCGTTCCGGCTGCGGTAGTCGTAGGTGTCTTGCAGGCGTTGTCGCCTTCAGGCTCTGAATCTGAACCCGATGCGATCGCCCCCTCTGAGCCTACCCAGCAGGCTCCTTCCCCCACCTTTGAAGCACCTGCTCAGGCGCAGCCAGATACGCCACAGCTTTCAGAAGAAGAGCCTCTGGAAGAAGTTTCCCCGGATGAGCCAGTTTTGGACACTTTGCCTGAAGATGCCGATAGCTTGCCGCCCTCACCCGCTCCCGAGGAAACTTCTCCAGAAGCAGAGTCTCAAGAGACAGCAGAACCAACTGAGCCGACTCCAGCCCCGGCGGCTCCTGAAGAGCCAGTAGCACCTGCTGCCCCTGACCCCCTAACTGAGCCTGCTCCCCCACCAGAAGTCGGACCCGAAGCAGAAGCCGGATCAGAGCAGTCCCAGCAAAGCACAGGGGAAAACCGCCAGGTTCAAAACACAGTTCCTCAAGAAACTGCACAACAGAAGGATGCTCCTGGTTCTCAAGCCCCGGTTCAGTAATCTTCCTGCGTGAACGGCAGGAGGCTGAAACTTGAGAACTAGGCAATAAGCAAAACCATTCTTAGCGGTTATTCATTTTCCGCAAAGATTTAGTAATTTGCTTCCACTTCTCCTTTTCTGCCAGGGTTGCTCTCTGGTCTTGCTTGCGAATCAAATAGTTCAACTCTTTTTGAAGTTTTTGGAAACTAGCGAATCGCCGCTCGTCGAGCGCACCTGCTTCGAGGGCTTGCCGCACCGCACAGCCTGGTTCTTGTTGGTGCTGACAGTCTCGAAATCGACACTCCTCTGCCAACGCTTCAATGTCGGTAAAGGTTTCCTCTAAGCCTGCTCCCTCTGACCAGATCTGGATTTCGCGCATTCCTGGCGTATCAATGATGCAGCCACCGGAAGGCAACAGAAGCAACTCTCGATGGGTCGTCGTGTGTCTACCTCGGCTATCTCCCTGACGCACGGGTTGAACGGACTGCTGGGCAGTGCCGACAAGCTGATTTGTTAAGGTGGATTTGCCCACGCCTGATGACCCCAGTAAGGCTGAGGTTTGACCGGGTTTGAGGTAGGGCTGGAGAGCGTCTAATCCCTGATTTTGGGCAGCACTCAGCACCACAATGGGAACGGCGATCGCCACTTCTTCCACTTCCAAGACCCGCTCTTCAACAGCATCACAAAGGTCTGCTTTGTTGAGCAAAATCACCGGGGTAGCTCCGCTTTCCCATGCCAGCACTAGATAGCGCTCAATCCGGCGCAGATTAAAGTCGTGGTCTAAACCTGCCACCAAAAACACGGTATCAATGTTGGCAGCAACAATCTGTTCCTGGGTTTTACCCCCTACCGTTTTGCGGGAGAATTTACTCTTCCGCGGCAGGATAGCGTGAATGGTTGCCTGCCCTTCATCTCGAATGCGAACGACAACCCAATCTCCGACAGCCGGAAAATCTTCTGCTGCGGTAGCCTGGTGCCTCAGCTTACCGGAAACGGTGGCTGAGAGTTCTCCTTGTTCGGCGTAAAGCGTGTAAGCCTGCTTATGTTCCAAAGCAACTCTGCCTACCGTGTAGCCCTGTACGCGATAAGCCTCAAAGCTGTGAGCGAAAAAGTCACTCCAGCCTAATTCTGATAGGTTCATTGAAGTTTCCTAAATGTGAAATCTTGTGTGGGGGCAAGTCTCACAAAGGAAATCTGACGATCATTCAACAAAAAGGAATGAGCAGGCAGGAACCTCTGTGGACTGTGCCGGAATTTTTGTAGGGATCAAATCTGCGACCGACTCAGCCATATGTTCCTCCTTTTGCATTCATGCAAATCAGGTTCGCCCAAGACCTGTAGTATTTGTAGCACACTTGTAGGTACGAATGTCAAATCGATTGGCTGTCTTGTTGACTGACTATTCAAG
The DNA here is from genome assembly GCF_014695875.1 of Leptolyngbya sp. FACHB-541. NCBI lineage: Bacteria > Bacillati > Cyanobacteriota > Cyanophyceae > Leptolyngbyales > Leptolyngbyaceae > Leptolyngbya > Leptolyngbya sp. FACHB-541. The sequence continues at coordinate 104,801 of NZ_JACJPC010000034.1, forward strand.
GTTCAACGATGACGGTTGTGCCGATTTCTACTTGTTCAAACAGGGCAACTACGTCGGCGTTGTGCATTCTGACGCAGCCGTTAGAGGCAGCCCGACCGATTGAAGAGATGGTTGGCGTACCGTGAAAGCCAATGATACCGTTGGGCATTTCGTTGAAAGCAATCCATCTCAATCCCAGAGCGCTGTTGGCTCCAGGCGATCGCACTTCACCTGTCCAGGGGTTTTGCCAAACTGGGTTTTCAATCATCTGAAACACTTCAAATTCGCCTGTCGGGGTAGGCGTATCTGCCGTTCCGATCGCCACGGGGTAGCTTGCCAAAACTTCTTCCCCACGATGCACATAAACGCGCCGCTGTCCTAATTTCAGTACCAGGTGGACAACAGCCAATTCTTCGGGTAAATATTCTGTCTGTTCTCCTAGAGTAGGCAGATCAGGCGTTTGAAGGTCAACCTGCCAGCGATCGCTAGCGAAAGAATGAGGGATAAGGGAGGAGGAATGAGGAGAGGGAGGAGGGGAAGCGATCACCCCTTGACTCAACACAGCCAATGACGCACCTAACCCTAGCAGAAATGGGAATTTTGCTGCGCCGATTCTCATCTTTATCTCACCCTTTCACCACTGCATTTTTTTTAGCACACCCAAACGGCAACCTCGCAGATCTTTTGTGTGAATTGTTGCGTGACTTGCCGCGCAACAATTCACACTTTTAAGAACTGATGCAGGCAAGAGGTCCAGTCACAAAGTTTTGTTCAAGATGCGAATTGAATTGAGTCTTGGCTTACTATAATCAGCATTTAATTCACCTGCTAGGCGGTGTCCTATGTCTACCGTTGAGAGAGACAACGAGCGGGAGCATCGAATTGAGATGGAAATAGTCGTAGATGCGTATAGCTCAGAAGAGCAAGCAATGGGCTGGTATTGCTACCTGGAAGATGCGCTTGGTTTTCCGTTTGAGGCAAAATGGCTAACTGGAGGGCATCAATCGCCCAGCCATAGTGAGAAAGTCAGCGTTGTAGGTATGGCTCCAGAGGAGGAATGCTCGGCCGAAATGTATGTTGAGGTGCTTTACCGGGACGGGGAGAGCGAAGATACTTTCACAGCAAGGCTGTATGATATTAAGCCACTTGCAGCCAACGAGCAAACTCAGGAAGCGATCGCCGACTGGCACTATTGGGTCAATCGAGGCTACAGTTTCGACGATCTTTATAGCGATGAGGAGTATTAGGATGAAGGCTGTTAGCCAGAAAGCATCATGTTGCCCAGCGATCTCTTAATCAGTCGGCAAAACGGAGAAGAAATCGCGCCGAAGCGATTGGGGATTGGGCAGAAGTATGGGGCGATCGCCACTGACCTGATCAACCTCTTTCAGCAGATGCAGGGTAAAACCCAGGGCGAGCTGAACCGTCAGCTTCAGGAACTAGAAGGCGAAGACACCGACTATCGAATTAAGCGCGGCTTAGCCCACATCCTTAGAAGCAGCTTTAGCACCTTTGAGATCGTCAGTCCACTCGAACCGCAGCTTTTGCGCCAGCGGGTTTTTGCGCTCTCTGCCCAGGCTGCCCCCCTGCCCCAAACCGCTCAAGCAACTCTGACCAAACTGGCGGACCACCTGACCCAAGAGCTAGACCGCGAAGTGCTGCCCGACCAAATTCGCGCTGGACTTTATGCTGACCTGGCAGAAAACCGTATTCTGACGCAGTTTGAAGCTCCTACCTCAGAAGCACTGCTGCATCGCTACAACCTGTCTCAAGTTCAGGGCATTTTCTACAAAGCCAGCCACATCACCATTACTGCCCATCGCAACGATCCGGGTGAATATAAGCTGCTGTTTCGCTACCTCAAGCTATTTGGCTTGATGGCGTACATTGAGGGCGATGCCGATCACGGTTTCACAATCACCATTGATGGACCAACCAGCTTGTTCAAACCCAGCACTCGCTATGGGTTGGATATTGCCAAACTGATTCCCGCTTTGCTGCACGTCACGAAGTGGAGCCTCACCGCAGAACTGCAAATCCGCGATAGCTACACCAACGCTAAAAAAACTCGTCGCTTTAGCCTCAACTCGGACTGTGGTTTGGTGACTCACTATCCACCCGGTAAACCCTACGACAGCATGTTAGAGGAATCTTTTGCCGATCGCTGGAATGCACTTAAATCTGAGTGGGTTTTGGAACGAGAAGTAGATTTGATCCCAATTCCTGGCAGCGTCATGATTCCCGACTTTCGCCTGGTTCACCCTGACGGACGTGACTTTTTGTTAGAGATTGTTGGCTACTGGCGACCCGAATATCTGCGCAAGAAGTTCTCTCAGGTGCGTCAATCCGAACGCGATAATCTAATTCTGGCGATTTCGGAGCGGCTTAACTTGGAGAAAGCAGGTGTTAAGGTCAGCGATGTTCCCGCCAAAGTAATTTGGTTTAAGGACAAACTCTCGCCCAAGGCAGTTTTAGCGGTATTGCAAGCCAATTCTGAGAGCAATAATCCTGACTGAGAGGTTGAGGCGACTGATTCTGTTGTGTTGCCCTATCACACCTTTGTTATGTGAGGCTAAACCATTCCTGTTTGCTGACAAACTTTTATTGTCACCAGACAACTCTTTTGTGTGCTGATACAAACCTTTGATGCGATCGCAGCAAACGCACTAATTCATACTGTTTGAATATTCGACAATTATTCTGTTTATAGCTACACATAATCAAAGGTGCATCATGACGCACCCTACGAGATAGCGAACGCACTTCGTTCACCCAAAATCCTGCCTAACATTCTCGAAAGCAAAGAACGCTAAACCAAATGCGCCAACCAAAAACGCAAGTATTCCAGAACTATCCATCCACCCGTTAGCCATTGAAACTAGTAAAAGCAAACCGATTGCAGCAAACACAACAGTCCAGATAAATAATTTTGCTTGCAATTTTTGCTGTTTCTCTGCTCGTAAACGAGCCTTTACTCTGCCCGGGTTTTTGAGATATTCGTAACCCAATGCAACAAGCTGATCGCCTCGTTTAACGTGTTGCTCAATTAAAGCTGGGATTGTGTGACAAAGTTTTGTTTGAATTTGGGTTCTCAACAGCCTCTGTTCACGTTGCAAGCGTTTTCTTCGCTCTTCCGGATCTAATCCTAAAAGTGAATCTGCAAGTGCTGCTCCAAGATCCTCTGAAAAAGTTTTTCCAGTTGAGTTCACTAAGGACTGCCATGCAATTTCCCAACCCCTGTCTGATTGCCTCTTTTGTAGCTCCCTCTTGATTTGATTCAACTTGTTCTGAGTTAGCTGGATGTTCAGGATTTGTTGTTGAACTTCGCTAGCCCTAGTGAAGAAAAGATTGATTTCGGCTGCTAGTTCTAAAACATTGATTTCTACCTGCCGTAACTCGGCTAGTATTTCTTGCAGCGAAGCCATGTCTGAGTTTCTCCACTAGGAAGTAGTTCTAAATCCAGAATTCCCATTGGAGTAAGTAGCCTAACAATTTGTTGTACAAAGCTTTGTAGATTTGCCTAAGCCTTCTGCGATCGCCTTCTCTCCCCGTCAGGTTAACTCAGCAGTTAATATCGCAGCAGATAGTCTGTTGTTTCTCCTGTTTCAAAGTAATCACAGGTTGATCCTTTAATTTTGCGACTGATTCTATCCTGTTGTCTCTTCACACCTTTGTTGTATCAAGTTCAACCTTTCCTGTTCACTAACGCTCCTTTGTTGTGATTAGGTAATCCTTTGTTGTCAGCGGTAAATCCTTTTGTTTGCCGACGCAAACCTTTGATGCGATCGCTGCAAACGTCGTATTATCTTGACGGACCTTTAGTGCAATCGCTCAATCTTGAATGTTGTCTATGTTTTCCTTTATTGTCATAGAGCAACATTGAAGTTGCACGACACAAACCTTTGATGCGATCGCCCAACCTTTTAAGTTGTCTATGCACATCTTTGCTGTCGCAGGAACGGACGTGCAGTATGTCAGCAGAGCGATTCCATCGGCAATAGATTCGATCAAGATAAAGAAGCTGAATCAAAATTGGCAGTCTTAGGTTTAGTTCAGTCTTTGCAGATGAAGGAATTTGATTACTCGCTCGATTTCAAGGCGATCGACTTTCGCCAGCATCCAGAACTGTACCGAATGGGTCGGGGTGAACAGGGCGTTTTGCTGGTTGAACCCTATAAGAGCGAGATTTTGCCCTACTGGAAGTTCAAAACCCCAGACCTTGCCCGTCAGTCTGCTGACAAAATCTATAGCCTGTTTCTCGACTACAAGGCGGAAAGCGATTTCGTTGGGATGGATATGGCACGAAAGTTTTTGCAGATGGGCTACACCCGCTCTCGCCGCTATGCCAATCACAAGTCGGGGCGTAAATATGCAGCAGGCTCCAAAGTAGTTCTACCCCGTGAAGAAGATCCGATCAAAGCTGAATCTGCCAGGATTTTCTATGAGAAGTGGCAACTGGCTAAGACTGATCCGGAATATGTGCGATTAAGCGATCGCCATCGCAATCAGTACGAAAGCCCTGAAACTGTTGCTGCCAAAAGTCTAGGTTCTTAACAGAGAGTGGATGCATGAAGTTCTCAGATCTGAAAGGCATCTTTGCACAGGAGCAAACGGGCCGAGGACTACTGGTTATTGGTTTAGGTGTAAAAGGGCGAAAAGTTGAGGTACTCTGTAGCCGGATTAATCAGTTATGGAAACCGTAGATGTCGTAGTCGTTGGCAGTGGTATCGGGGGTCTTTGTTGTGCAGCTTTACTCGCTCGATACGGCTTCCGGGTAGTTGTTTGTGAAAGCCACAATCTTCCAGGTGGAGCTGCCCATACTTTTGAATGGCAAGGGTTCCACTTTGATTCTGGGCCCTCTCTCTACTCAGGACTTTCCTATAGCCCCTCTGCCAATCCATTGCGCCAAGTCTTAGATGCGATTGGAGAAGATATTCCCTGGCTAACTTATAACGCTTGGGGCTGTTTCTTACCCGAAGGATACTTTCGGGCAGTGGTTGGGGCAGAACCCTTTCAGCAGATTCTGCAAGAATGGCGGGGAGCAGAGGCAGTCGCAGAGTGGCAACGGTTGCAACAGGTGATGGCTCCCCTGAAGGCAGCTTCTACTGCTATTCCTCCCATTGCGGTGCGATCGGACTGGGGTATGCTCAACACCCTCTATCCCTTCCTGCCGAATGCGCTTAAACAAGTTGGGAGTATCTTCCAATTAACAGGCCCTTTTTCCAAACTGTTAGAGGGAGTGGTTCAAGACCCATTCATTCGTCACTGGATAGATTTGCTTTGCTTCTTGCTCTCCGGTTTACCTGCTAAAGGCACTCTGGCGGCTGAAATGGCTTTTATGTTTGCAGACTGGTATCGTCCTGATGTCATGTTGGACTATCCCAAGGGAGGCGGAAGGGCGTTAGTCAATTCGCTCATCAGGGGACTACAACGCTATGGGGGAGAGCTACGCCTAAACACAACCGTTCAGCAGATTCTAATTGAACGTCAGCAGGCAGTGGGTGTGCAGTTGAAAACGGGCGAGCAGATTCTTGCCCGTCATGCCGTTGTCTCGAATGCGTCTAGCTGGGATACCCTCAAGCTGCTGCCGGAAGAAACTCGCTCACCCGCTCTCCAAAAACGGCAAAATCTGCCTGCCTGTCCCAGCTTCATGCACCTGCATTTGGGCATTGATGCGACGGGTTTGCCGTCTGACTTGGAGTGCCACTATCTGATTGTGAATGATTGGGAGTGTGGAGTGGATGCGCCTCAAAATGTGGTTGTCGTGTCCATTCCGTCGGTGCTAGACCCTGACCTTGCACCACCCGGTAAGCATTGTATCCATGCCTATACTCCAGCTACAGAACCCTATGAATTATGGGACGGAATCAATCGCAACAGCGATCGCTATCAACAGTTGAAGCAAGAACGGTCTCAGGTGCTCTGGAAGGCGTTAGAGCGGATCATCCCTGATATTCGCGATCGCTGCGAAGTGACATTAGTGGGAACGCCGTTGACCCATAAACGATTCCTGCGGCGAGATCGGGGCAGCTATGGGCCGGCGATCGCAGCAGGACAGGGATTGTTTCCTGGCTGTAAGACACCCTTCAAGAACCTACTGTGCTGTGGCGATTCTACCTTTCCAGGAATTGGGGTGCCAGCGGTTGCTGCTAGCGGCATGATTGCAGCAAACACCCTAGCTTCTGTCTCTCAGCACCGTCAGTTGATCAATGATGTAGGGAAGAGTTAGTGGCTGTCTCGTTTATGGCAATTGGGAAGCAGCAGTCAGCACCTCGTGACCTGTCTCTGTCACCAGCACATCGTCCTCAATCCGAATGCCTCGCACATCAGCAAACTCAGCTAGCCGTTCCCAGTTCACCACTTGCCGATACTTTTCTCGCCGCTCTGGGTCATTGAGAATTGCTGGAACCTGATAAAAACCAGGTTCAATCGTAACTGCCATTCCTGGTCGTAGAGGGCGATCGAGCCGTAAATAGCCCAAGCCGAAGCGATCGCTCCTTACTCTCCCCGCTTCATACCCTGCCAGGTCGCCAAAATCTTCCATATCGTGCACATCCAAGCCAAGCAGATGCCCGACTCCATGCGGAAAGAACAACGCGTGGGCATCCATATCTACTAAATCCTCAGCCTGTCCGCGCAAAATACCTAAATCGACTAGCCCAGCCGCAATTACCTTAGCAGCTAGCAGGTGAATTTCGCGATATTCGACACCAGGGCGCACCTGCTCAATGCAAGCATCATGAGCCGCCAGCACTACATCATACAGATCGCGCTGGGTTTGAGAAAACTTACCCGAAACGGGCCAGGTGCGCGTCACATCTGCTGCCCAACCGGATGCTGTCTCTGCCCCCACATCTGCCAACAACAAATCGCCTGGTTTCAGAGCATGGTGATAGTGATTGTTGTGCAGCACTTCTCCTTGTACGGTGACGATGCTGGCATAGGCGCAGGTCATGCCATTTGCCATAATCACGCCTTCCATTGCAGCCCGCACTTCAGCCTCGGTTGCGGCGTTGGCAATTGCAGCCATTCCTGCTTGATGGGCTTGAACGGTGACGGCTGCGGACTGGCGCATTTCTGCCAGAGCAGCTTCGTCGTGGGTCAGACGAAGAGTGGCGATCGCCTTCACCAACTTCAGATCAATCCCCTGTGACTGATTGGCAGGAGACAACATTCGGTCTAGCCAGTGCGACTGTTGCAGCCGAGTCGCAGCATCCTGAACGGCGATCGTAGCAGCCTCTTCAGTTCGCGGCTTTAACATCGCTAATGGATAGGCGGCATCTGCTCCAATTTGTTCAGCAATTTCAGAACGGCTTGCTGTTTCCCCATGCCAGAGCGCACTCTCGGGCGTACCGTCATCCATGAATAGCTCTAACCTGCCACCTTCCAAACGAATGGCAGCATTCTCTAGCGGCAGTCCGGCAAAGTAAAGGAAATGACTGCTTGCCCGAAACGGAAACACATTCGCCGGAAAGTTGCGAGAACTGCTGCGCCCTGACCACAACACCACCGGAAAACCAACCAACGCCGCCAATCTTTGTCGCCGCTGTCGAAGGGAGTCAGCTAGGGAGGGGCGATCGCCAACTTTGGGTTTGTCGCTCTGAATCTGCATAGCGGGAGCGTTTAGATTTATGAGAACTTTAAGCTCCATTATATAAGGGACTTTATGGTTCCCAAGTTCCAGGATTTGTCGAATCCATTACATCTCTTGTGAATGAAAACAATCACAAACGTAAACAACCTCACAACTGCAATCTTCGTAAAGAATTTGTATTGCCAACCCATACAACTCTGCAAACAAATATTTCAAAACTGGCTATAGCTTAATAGTTTTAACGCCAGTTCTCGGGCTATATAAACTGGTAATTCTGATTCTTGCACATCTTCACCATGCGATATCCTATCTCGTATTCTCTTAAGTTCCTTAAATCTTTTAATATCTTCGTCTACAACACCTTCCCATACCAAGATTGAGCACCAGTGGAAACGTTGAGCAAGATTCTTTGATTCCTGCTGCTGCTCAACTAGAAAGTTTAGTGCAGACTCCTCCAACCTAACTGGAATATTCACCAGATTCTTGCAAGACTTGTCGTGTTCAATTTTTTTGAATACGTGGTGGGTATACCTTTCTATACATAGGAAGAAGTATAGAAATTGCTTAAATTTATCTTTCTCCTCCAGACCCATATAGAAATGTTTACTAATTTTGGTATCAAGATTGCAATACAGCTTTGAAGACGATAACAACAACGAATTGACTTGCTCCAAGTTCATCCTTGTAGATAAGCTGAGAGTAGCAGACATTTCAATTCTGATGTCGTGCAGTATTTCACCTTTGGTAGTTTTTCCAAAAAAAACTGCGAGATACCGGAATGAAATTGACTAATTTTTTAGAAGATGAGAACTTAACAGATATAGAAGTCATTACTGATGACAGGAATTCATTCTCCCAGCTAATCAGTTGCTTTTTTGCACTAGAAAAACAATCATAAGTCAGTATTTCATCATTCTCTTTTTGCCTGAACCCACCTTTAAGTTGATGAAGTTCCGTCGGTCCAAAACAAAGAAAAAGAAAAGGTGGAGATGCTTTAGACTCTTTTTGCCACTCTTCTTCATTCTCTACAATATCCTCTTTGAATAATGTATTAGATATAGCATTGACGCTGTTGCCAATAATTGCGGTACAAATTTGTCCAAATCGAATTGATTGGGTTTGCTTGATCTCCTCTAAATCATTAAATTCAAAACCTTGAATAGAATATACCTTGATTAAGTGAAAGATTGCTTCAAGTATTTCATCAGAGGGGTGCTCTTTGAATCCCATTGCCCCAAGTGCATCTTTACTTATGTCCGTCATTCTTCCTTCCATACCTCCTCCTTATATCGGGTTATCTTGCATCTCAGAACCTAGTAGTCTACCAAGTGAACTTTGCCTAGTGGGGGTATTGCTGGTAAGCTGACTCAAACCTAGAGAGATGGTCATGAGTGAGAAGCGCTATATTGTCGATTTGACAGATGCTGAAGTTCAAGCGTTAGAAACCCTGTTGAGGACTGGAAAACACTCGGCTCGCAAACTCACCCGTGCGCGTATCCTGTTACAGGTTCATGAGAGCAAGACCGACCGGGAAGTGGCTGACAATTTAGGTGTGAATCTTTCAACAGTAGAGCGAACCCGTGAAAAATTTGTTCACTCAGCGACGCTAGAGGAAGCCCTCAATGATCGCCCCCATCCGCCCAAGCCTCGTAAACTAGATGCCAAAGCGGAAGCACTGTTAATTGCGACAGCTTGCTCAAATGCACCAGATGGGCGCTCCGAGTGGACAATGCAGTTGTTAGCCAACCGCTTGGTTGAACTGCAAGTGGTAGAGGCAATTTCGGATGAAACTGTGCGCCAGACCCTGAAAAAAACGACGTTAAACCGTGGTTGAAAGAGCAATGGTGTATTCCTGAAGTTGATGCGAAATATGTGTGGCGGATGGAGGACTTATTGGACTTGTATGCAGAGGCTTATGACCCCAAGCGTCCAGTCATTTGCTTTGATGAGCGTCCTTGCCCTCTGATTGCACAAGTGCGTACTCCTATCGCTGCCCAAGCAGGTCAACCCAAACGGTATGACTATGAGTACAAACGCAATGGAGTCGCTAATCTGTTTGCCTTCTTTGAACCGTTGGTTGGAGAACGATTTATGGAAGTCACTCAGCGACGCACCAAAGTTGATTTTGCCCATCAAATGAAGACGTTGGTAGATGTTTACCGCCCTGATGCCGATTGTATCCGCCTAGTTGTAGACAATCTCAACATTCATCATCCCGCAACGCTTTATGAGACGTTTGAGCCACAAGAGGCTAATCGTATTCTCAAGAAGCTGGAGTTTCATTACACTCCCAAACATGCCAGTTGGCTTAATCAAGTTGAAATTGAGTTTTCTGTGTTGTCACGGCAGTGTCTCAATCGGCGCATTCCTACTCAAGAGCAACTTGCTGAGCAAATCAAGGTTTGGCAGGATCAACGCAATGCTCAAAAACCCACAGTCAATTGGAGATTTTTGAGTACGAATGCACGGATTAAGTTACTGCATTTATATCCGACGCTGGAGCAAGAGAACTAGGCAAAGTTCTTTTGGTGAACTACTAGTTCTCGGTGTGTATTACTAGCGAGTACAAAAGAGAATAACCGCTAAATACTCAATACTCAGTATTTATTAACAGTGGTAAGTGCTTTGCAACTAAGCAAAGAGAGAATAAACCACACGTTTTATTCTAATTTTGACTATCATGTAATCCCAGTTTTTGTCACATCCTAACGTTGGAGATTTCACTCTCAGATTGCGAGCACGGCTGCGATTGCTCAATGAATGCAATTAACTTAAGGTTAGTACTTGATAGGTCAAGTCATTTATCGAGGGGATGCTATTCTTTCGTCTCCCTTGTTAGGGGCGCCTGTCGGTTTGATTAGGAGAAGACATGCTTCTTCTGTGGCTGTTGAGTAATGGAATTCTACAGGACTAATTGCGGGCAGCTAATTCTTCTAAAGTCGATTTTCGGCCTTGTTTAGCTAGTTCGTAATTGGGGTTGAGGTCAAGGGCGTGATCGTAACTGGCGATCGCCTCATCCCGCTGTCCCAAGCGACGCAGGGCATTTCCCCGATTATTCCAGGCTTGGGGAATGTTTGGGTTGAGCCAGAGCGCGCGATCGTAGCTGGCAAGCGCATCGTCGTAGCGTTCCAGGCTGTACAAGGCAATGCCGCGATTGTTCCACGCCTGATAGTAGTCGGGTTTGCGCTGAAGTGCTTCGTCAAAACTGGCGATCGCTTCCTCGTGGCGACCTAAGACTGTGAGTGCCAGTCCCCGATTATCCCAAGTGAGGTGAAGCTCCGGGTTCAGGTTTAGAGCCTTGTCAAAGCTGGCGATCGCCTCTTCATGACGTTCTAACTTAAACAAAGCCATGCCACGGTTGTTCCAGATGTCTGGATGGTCGGTTTGCTCAAGGGCCTGGTCATAGCTGGCAACCGCTTCCTGGTGATGCCCCAAATTGGCTAACATCATACCTCGGTTTTGCCAGACTTCGGGCGTAGCGAACCCTAGTTGAAGGGCGCGATCGAAGCTGTTAAAGGCTTCGGCATGGCGTTTCAAATTTGCCAGAGCCATACCCCGGTTGTACCATGCGCCCACGTCATCTGGCTCTAAGTGAAGCGCCTGATCAAAGCTGGAGACTGCCTCCTCAAACCGCCGGAGCAACAGCAACACATTCGCCTTGTTACTATATGCCTGATAGTAGTCAGGTTCGAGCCGCAATGCCTGGTCAAAATTAACCAACGCTTCCTCAAATTGATCGCAGCTAATCAACGCAATGCCACGATTGTTCCAGGCTTCGCAGTCGTCGGGCGCAAAGGCCAGAGCTTTGTCAAAGCTGGCGATCGCTTCCTCATATTGCTCCATGCCCAACAGGGCTACACCGCGACCATTCCAGGCTTCAAAGTAGGTCGGCTCCAGTTCTAGCGCTTTGTCAAAACTGGCGATCGCCTTCTGGTAACGCCTGAGTGCTGCCAGACAATCGCCCCGATTGCTCCAGGCTTCCGGGTACGTCGCTTTGTAGCGCAACGCTTGATCGTAGCTGACTAGCGCTTCCCCGTAAAACTCCAGGTCAGCAAGTGCCAAACCACGATGGTTCCAGGCGCGATGGGAGCTAGGCTTGTTCTGCAAGATACGGTCATAGCAGGCGATCGCCTCCTCATACCTTTCCTCCGCATGAAAGCGTAAGGCTTGCTCAAAGAGAGAATCAGCTTCTTTCATGGAGATTTAAAGAGACTTATGTCCTACTCTCTTGAGTTGTGAGGTGAAAACCGGAAAGGGAGGGCAACCCTAACCCTCCATCCCCATCACCTCACCACTGCCGTCAACGCAATTACCTTTTGCAACACCTCTTCTGGCTGAATCGGGCTAGCTAGACAATCATCGGCACCTGCTAAAAAGCAGTGTTTTTGGTCTTCTGGTAGAGTATCGCTCATCAAAGCAACAATCTTGAGCCTTTTGGTAGCAGGATTCTGGCGTAGCTGGCGGATGAGGCTGTGACCGTCGATGTCGGGCAGTTGCAGATTGACAATGACGGCGATCGGCTGGAGAACTTCGAGTTGACTGATCGCTGCTGACCCTTCTAGTACCCATACCACCTGATATCCGGCTGCCGTCAGCATCGGGTAAATCAGATTAGCGCTTTCCTCTTGTCCTTCAATTAGAACGATCTGCCCGGCAGGTTGAGTGCGTGGAACTGGCGGATCTAACTTTCGCGGGGCGGCTCCGACTGCTTGAGTTCTCAGGGCGGGCAGGCGCACGGTAAAGACAGAACCTACGCCAACGGTCGAGTCTACGTCAATCCAACCGCTGTGTAGCTCTGCCAGTTGTTTTGCCAGTGCCAGTCCCAGTCCTGTGCCTTCGTATTGACGGCGATAGGATTGGTCAAGCTGCTGAAATTTTTGGAATAGGAGTGATCGCTGATGTTCGGGAATGCCAATTCCAGTATCTTTGACTTGAAATGTCGCAAAATCTCGACTCGCAAAGACTCTTAGCGTGACCCTGCCACCTGATGGAGTAAATTTGATCGCATTGCTAAGCAGGTTAAACAAAATTTGCCGAACCCGATGTGGGTCTGCGGTAAAGCGATCGCACTCTGGCTCCAGATGCAGATCAATCTCTAAATTCACCTGCTTCGCTTCTGCCTTTTCTGCAAATGCCTTCAGGCTTTGCTGCGCTAATCTGGAAAGCGAAAATTCACTCAGGTTAAGAATTGCCTTGCCAGCCTCTAGCTGCGAAAGATCGAGAATGTCATTGATCAGCTCTAGCAAATGTTCACCGCTGTCGTGAATAATTTGTAGACAGTCTCGCTGGCGCTGGTTTAGCTCTCCTAATGACCAGCGCAAGAGAGTCGAAGACATACCAATGATGCAAGTGAGCGGCGTTCGCAGTTCGTGGCTCATTGCTGCCAAAAACTCACTTTTTGCCCGACTCGCCGACTGGGCCGCCAGCACAGCATCATGTAGCTCTTGAGTACGCTCGATGACCTGATGTTCTAAGGTTTGAGACTGCTGCTTTGCCTCAGAGGAAAAATCTGAGCTAGCCGCAGGTGCAGTCGAGAGGGCGGCAATTAGCCGCAGCGTAAATTCACTTTGAATCCGGGCATTGTTTGGTCGTAGCTTTGCACAAAGTTGTTTAAGGGTTTGCGGAAAGGTCGGTTTGTGTGGTAAAGCGTTGAGTTGGTGTAAGAAAGTGGCGATCGCCTCTGGCTCAAAGGTCAAATCAACTCGGCACATACGCCGCTCATCCTGAAAACTGTTCTTTTCAGTTTGAAACGCTTCCCGCCATAGCAAAGCGCTAAACGGCTTTGAGACAATCAGCGTAAATTGCCCTACCCCGATTTGCTCAAGCTCATCTGACACAGTTAAACTGTCCGTCAACACTAGAGATTCCGCCTCAGTCGCATGAACCATCTGCTGCAACAATTCTTGTAACCGTTGAAACGTTGGCAGCGGAACAATCTGACAAAAAGATGGTTTGAGAGCAGACATACTTCGATCCGTTTGCATAAGATCCTCGGTTGAGGAGGTTGCACCAAAAGCCAAAACCGCTCAGGTTTTAACTACCCAAGCGGATATGGTATCTCACCCCTCTGCCTAAATTTGCCAATATCAAGAATCTCTTGATAGTTGATATCGATCTTAGTAATCAACCGTTACTTACTGTGACCGCACAAACGCCAAAGGCACAACTGCATTAACTTACTACTTCACAATGAGTACCAGGGCAAGCGGGCATTTGCATTCCCAAGAGCTGATATAAATTACTTTGCTGCTGCTTTCCCCGAGGTGCAACGCAGTCAAGCCACTTAAAGTTAAATAGTTCAGGTTGCTGAAGTTGATCAATCACTGATTCACTGAGGAGAACAGAACAACCATAAAACTTTGTGAGTTCTTCCAGACGGGCAGCCGTATTGACGACATCTCCAATTACAGTAGAGTCCATCCGCTGCTCTGAACCGAGTGTGCCAATGATGGCAAGCCCCGTGTGAATGCCAATACCAATGCGAATCGGGTCTTCCAAGTTGAACCGAGTCCGTCCACGGTTAAATTCGCTCAGAGTTTGCTGCATAGCGATCGCCGCTGTAAGGGCATCTTGAGCGTGCTGGTGAGGACGATCAAACACTGCCATGATTGCATCACCGAGGTACTTATCAATAAAGCCATGATGAGTTTTGATTGCTTCGTCCATGCGTTTAAAGAAAGCATTTAACCAGTCAAAAGTTTCACTGGCGGGTTGAGACTCAGCAATGGCAGTAAATTCTCGAATATCAGAAAAGAGGATGGTGACTTCTGCTTCGGTGGCGTTGCCAACCTGAATGGAATCTAAGCCTGCGGGCGCAATGCGCGACAAGAGCTGATCTGGCACAAACAGGCGCAGTTTATCAAGCAACGCCTCACTCACCTGCTCAACCGTCTCATCCTGGTGTTCCAATTCTTTTGGAACTTGTCCGTTCTCGGTAGGCTGAGCTGAGACTGGCTTTGCCAGGTTTGCCTGTCCCTGAGCATCTCGGAACTGCTGTAGTTGCAGCGTGCTGGCAACCTTGGTGAGCAATAAGCGCTGGTCAACGGGCTTTGTAAAGTAGTCATCACCCATGACCTGTAGCCCCATAAGGTGAGACTGTTCGTCTGCCAGAGCGGTGAGAAAAATTACGGGAGTAGCCTGTAGCTGAGTATCTGCGCGTAGCTCTCGACAGACCTCAAAGCCATCCATTCCCGGCATCATGACATCCAGCAAGATCATGCTGGGCTGCTCAGTACGAGCGATCGCCAACGCTTCCAATCCTGATTTGGCGGACTGGGTTGAATACCCATGAGAACGAAGCAGTGCTTCTAACAGAAACAAGTTACTTGGGTCGTCGTCTACCAACAAGATATAGGAAGCGCCGTCTGACATAAACCTAATTTAAGTGTGGAAATGCAGTCAGCATGAGTACCAGTTCATGTACAGTTTATACTTAGCTTGCCGTACCTGATTTTTTTGCAACAACCAAAAAAAATCTTGGTTCAAGCTTGATGCTGGGTAGATGCCCCAATAAGATTTAATGAACGTGCTTGTGAATGCCCCTGATGCTACTCGATGCTAATTAGAGTCTCTTTTAAGCACAACTCTATACAAGTCTAAACTTAGTTTTAAGTAGTTTCAGGCAAATGAAAAGAAATCAATCTTTGGGTGGATTAAAGCACCAAATTGGAAGGAAAGAGGCGACAGTTGAGCGATCGCCAAGGCAATAAGCGTCAGCATTTTCACTCCAAAAATCAGACGAAGCGCGTTTCTGGTAGCCCGAGCACCTTGCCCGTCGAGCGAATGACAATCAAGCGGATGGACATGCCCACCCGCCGTTTGTTTGGCTCATGATTCTTGCGGAGCGATGGATGGATTTTGATTTGGCATTGTGTCTTCTAGCTCTGTGCCTTCTGGCTCTGCTTCTTCCGGTGCTTCTAAGGAATCTGTTTCCTCTGGCTCTGTTTCTGAGGGAGTCGCTTGCGATTCAGGTAGCGCCATCATCGGTAATGCCAACTCATAAACTTGCTCAATGCCAAACGGGTCACGCACGACCATCCGCAGGAGGCGATCGCTTGGCACATCGACTACCGCGCTTACTTCCCCTGTTGGACTAACGGGCAACGACTGCTGATTGACCAAAACCTGACTTCTAGGAGGTACCGTTGCCGAAATCTGTAGCCGCTCAACTCCAGCCTCGGTCAAAAACTGGAGACTGAGTCGAGTATCTCCGGGCGCAGGACGTGGCTCTGTAGGAGGCTGACCGGGGGTAAGCTGGCTGAAATAACCTGGTTGAATCTGCTCAGTTTGCCCCTGGGCTGTCACCTCCACGGACCCCTCAAAGGTGGTGACTCTGGTTTCGCCCGTTGGCAGCACAACGACGCTAAACTCCGTGCCGCGAACTCCTGCGACTCCTGCTGGAGTATTCACCCGAAAGCTAGATTCTGGGTTTGTAAAGGTTTGAATGTTGGCTCTCACTTCTCCTTCTTGCAGCGAGAGTTCGGTTTGCTGCCCACCCGTGGGCGTGGTAGCGACTTGATCCACTGCCAACTGAGTATTTTCTGCAACTGCAACAGTGCCGCTGTTGTTGTCTAAGACTAATGTAGTGCCAGAATCTTCGCCTGTTGTGATGGCCGTTGCCCGGGACTGAACGCGATCGCCCACCTGCACAGGACGCTGCTGCGAAGTGACACTTCCCTGCACCTCTCTCACTTCCAAATAGCGAGGCTGCTGTAGCGGGCCACCCCCTCCGGCCCAGGCAGGTGACACACCCACTATCAAACCACCTGCCAGCAGCAACCCCTTCACAGTTAGAACAGTAGGCAAATGCAGCAAATGTGTGAGCGTCTTCATAGGTAATATGACCTGTCAGTCAAAAGTTTTAGCGGAGTTTGGTAGTTCGTTCTGCACTTGAAGTTGGAGACTTAGTCTCAGTTCAGCATTGTTCCAATGCAGGACTTACATCAAGCTCCAATTCCTGCATTCATGCCAAAATTTCGTTTTCCGCCCAATTTCTAATTACTTGCAATCAAAATCACACAAAACTGAGAGCTAAAACGTCAGAAAACCTTGAAGAACCTACAGATTATCTGCTAGATCAAAGTTCAGTCCTTAATCCTGAGATTACCGTTTCTTAAATCAACCTATGTAAATTCTCTCACTATGGGCATTTATTGACCGATGCCTTCTGAGCTAGCAGACCGCTCAAAAGCAGGCATCGGTACTGGTTTGGGTAGAGATCCTGTAGAGAGAACAAACTGTATGACTGTTAAACGCCGACATTTTCTCATGTTCTTGGGGGCGAGCGCAGGCTCGATCGCCCTTGCGCCTGTCGCCCAAATGGGGCAGAAATTCTCAATGCCCTTTCAGACGGGTGCGGCACAGGCTAGTACCCCCAATGGGTTGAGTTTTATTCCGGTAAAAGGGCCGATGCCGCTTGAAACAAGCAGTATTGATGTTGCTAATCAGGTTGCTGAATATAGCAGCTACACGGTTATAGACGACGTAGTGCTACCTGATGGCTTTACTTATGACGTGATTGCAGCTTGGGGTGACCCGGTTGGGGATTCTCACTTTGGTTACAACAATGACTACTTGTCTTTCGTGGAAACGGGCGAAGGTGAAGGTTATCTGACCGTTAACCATGAATATGTTAGCCCGCTTGCCTGGATTCCAAGCTATGAACCTGTGCTTGGGAAGGTTCTACCGTTTGAGCAGGTTCAAGCTGCGCTCGAAGCTGCCGGAGAAGACGGAATTGATGCTTATTCTCTAGATGACAACGACCCAATCAAGGCTCAAATTCGCGAGATCTCGGTAGAAGCGCTGGTTGACCAGGGACTCAGCGTCATCTCAATTCGTAAGAACGCAGACGGCGTTTGGGAGCGCACCAACTCAGGCAACGATCGCCGCATCACAGGCGCTTCTGGCTTGGATGACGGTCGCTATCTCGGCTCAACTGGCCCGGCTACGGCTGTGTTCCGCAAAACCAGAGTACAGGGCTACACCGATGGACTAGGCGATCGCATCATCGGTAGCTTTGGCAACTGCTCAGGCGGCACCACCCCTTGGGGAACAGTACTGAGTGCCGAGGAAAATTTCCAGGCTCAGGTACCAGAACCCGTCTACGCTGATGGCAGTTCTATGTCTCCGGGCGACAAGACGTTTGTGATCGACGATGAGGATGTTGGTGGGCAGGGCAACGTGATTGGGCTAGCTGGCAACAAGTACGGCTGGGTTGTAGAGGTCGATCCGGCTAACCCCAACGACTACGGAGTAAAGCACACTTGGCTGGGACGCTATCGCCACGAGGCAGTCGGTGTTCGGGCAGAAGCAGGCAAGCAACTGGCTTTCTATTCTGGATGCGATCGCCGGGGCGGACACCTCTACAAGTTTGTCAGCACTGGCACCGTCAGCGATCCCCAGTCCAAAGCTAACTCTCGCCTGCTGGCATCAGGAATGCTGTATGGCGCAAAATTTAATGAAGACGGTACGGGTAGCTGGATTGCTCTAGCTCCCGATACGCCAGTCAACCCTGACCTGCCCAGCACCATTGAGGGCGGCATGATTCCTCTGCCCAATCGCCCTGACGGTGGCATCGTGAAAGTAGATAGCGATGAAGCGGTGCAACAGTTCAAGCAGCAGTTCAGCACGCTAGGACAGCTTTACTCAGGCACCGATCGCGAACGTCAGGGTGCAATTTTAATTGACGCTCACTACGCAGCAAACGCAGCCGGGGTTACAGCAACCGCTCGTCCTGAAGACACTGACGTTAGACCCGATGGAACGCTGTTTATCACCTACACTTCTGGAACCTCTGGGGGTGATGGTGGCCCTGACAAGCGCATTTTCGTTGGACCCAATGGTGAAACATCCTATGAATATGGCTGGATTATGCGGCTCAACGAAGATAGCAACGAACCAGCAGCCATGACCTTTACCTGGGAAATGGTAGCGCTGGGTGGTGAACCTGCCGAAGGAGGTTTAGGTTTCGCCAACCCCGACAATCTGGAGATTGACGCTAGCGGCAACCTTTGGATGGTGACAGACATGTCTTCTGACAAACACAACCGCGCTGTTCCTAGCCGAGTTGACGAAAACGGTGAGGCAGTGAGTCAGTCCAATTTGAGAGGTTTGTTTGGCAATAACTCCATTTGGTTCATTCCAACTTCTGGAAA
Organism: Leptolyngbya sp. FACHB-541; assembly: GCF_014695875.1. Classification (NCBI taxonomy): domain Bacteria; kingdom Bacillati; phylum Cyanobacteriota; class Cyanophyceae; order Leptolyngbyales; family Leptolyngbyaceae; genus Leptolyngbya; species Leptolyngbya sp. FACHB-541. The sequence goes on from NZ_JACJPC010000034.1 coordinate 123,527, forward strand.
CGACGCAGGCAAGGCGTTCTTGTTTGGCATGGGGCCAATTGACAGTGAAACAACCGGACCTTTCTTTACCCGTGACCAGCAAACTCTATTCCTCGCAGTCCAGCACCCTGGTGAAATCGGCGGCATTCGGACAGATGGAGCCGCAGAGACACGGGAATATGCAATGAAAACCACAGATGGGCAAGAGTTTAAGCAAACTCGCGAAGTGCCAATTGGCTCCAACTGGCCCAGCAAAGTTGCAAATGACCCACCCAAGCCTGCGGTGATTGCAATTCGGCGCACTGATGGCGGCAGATTGACTACTTAAGTGAGTAAAGCAATGTGAAACTATAAGCTCACAACGTTTGACATGAGTTTATTGGGCAATGGGCGATCGCTCATTGCCCATTTTCTTAACAACATAGGAAGTTATGATTAGGTACACATTATCTTTGCGCCCTTACCCAAAACCCCTCTGCTAGAGCTTCTTTGGTAAGGAATTACACATGACTCCATTGGCAAAGTCCATCGTCCGCATAGGGTTACTCGCATCTCTGGCGCTACCCCTATCCATGTTGCCTCATACTCACCTCTCCTGGTTCTTGACGAGTGGATCGTCGCTAATCATAGCCCTGCTAATCAGTAATTCTTGATCATCAACTCCTTACCTTTAGCAGCAAATTCTTGCTTGTAGTTGTTCATGCCATATTGCAGCGTCCATTCAACAATGTTGGCAAAGCCAAACAGCTCGCGAATTTTAGGAGAATCATCATAAGTAATCAGCCATTTGTGGGAGCATCGCCGCATGTTTGCAGCGAAACGCTCATGATCAAAAGAGGTGTGCAATCCTCCTCGAAACCCATAGAGCCGCGATCTTGTCGCATTGAAATAGGGCGGATCAAGGAAGATAAACACCCTATCTCCCTGCTGGAATAGCAGCTCTGCATAATCTTGATTAGTGATTTGAACAGAGCCTAAAAGCGGAGAAATTTGTCGCAGCCTGCCAATTGAGGAATCCGTAAACCTACGCTCAAAAGCTTGCTGAGAATATCCACCCGAATCTACCGTGCCAGAAAAAGTAATCCGGTTCAACACAAAGAATCTAACCGCCCGCCCAAACTCATTGAGCTTTAAATCTGCACAAGTGAAGTATTCAAATAATTCTCGTCCGTCCGTATATTTCTGCTTGATTTCTGTTACTTTTTCTGCCAAAGCTTCAATGTCATCTCTGGCACTTTGCCAGAAACAGTACAAATCATGATTTAAGTCATTGATCCAATAAGACTTAACTGGGTTGTTTAGCTGCTTAATCCCTAGAAATACTGATCCTCCTCCCACAAAAGGCTCTCGATACTCCGTAAAATCTAGTGGCACATGAGGAATAATTTGAGCAAGAGCCTTTGATTTACCACCGGGATAACGAAGCGGGCTTCTAATCTTCATTCGACTATGTGGCTGAGTAGGTTGAGCAATCAGGCGGATGAGGTTTTGGGGTGAAATTTGAGAAACTAAGCATATGTTTCGGAGTGAGTCCTGTTATGCTTCCTGTCGTCATCCACGAACCCTCTATTCGTTTGTTTAGCTTCTATTTTGAGGGAAGCATCTACCAAGGTATGAGTTATCAGGGAAAGCTTTACAAACTGACTAAATCTTTTGACGCAAAAGAACGGCTGAAGGCATATACGTTGGGCTGTGAGATTTCTAACCGAAATCATGAAGTCGCCATCACCGTTTCAACGGAAAAATATCGCGTTTGGGTAGATCTAGCTACTCAAGATGCACCAGAAGCCCTACAGCTAGATGATTTAGTTGAAACAACCGGAAAAGTTCAGAGCTTACAGATCGCTAAGGGATGAGCGTCAGAATAATACAATGCGCGATCGCATTTTGGCGAGTACTTTCTTCTCCAAGGGCGATCGCCCATAGCCAATATCACGAGCTGTAATAATAACGATGGGTATCTGTTCGCCTTGATCAAAAGACCTCTTGCACAAATGACTTGCAAAAACATGAATGGTAGTGTGGCTGAGCCACACTACCATTCACGTATAAAGTCTTCTGGAGTAGGACGGAGGAGCATTACCCCTACGCTCTACCTCAGAAGACTTTGGTTCAACTTAAGTTGTCTTAGCTGAAGTAATCAGCGCTACGAAACTGCTCTTAATTGCGACCTAGCGTACAACGTACTGGGGCAGAAGATGCAGTACATTACGCAACACACTGTAACCAGCCGCATCCCATAGCAGATAAGCGAGGAATCCGATCATTGCTAACCGTCCATTCCACAGTTCCGCTTGAGGAGTCCAGCCGAATAGAAAGGCATTACGATCTACGCCATTATATTCCTGTGCAACAGGAGGCAAATCGGTAGAGGAACGAGTTTCTGTAGTATTAGGGCGAGTTTTAGTTTCCATGATTGTCTCTCCAAAAAAACATTTGTTTGAAAACGATGTTTGTCTTGCGCTTGCATTTGCTTGCGCTTATGTCTCCTATGCTAGGAACTTAACAAGTTGTTGCAGTCTGTCTATGGGTCTAAGCTGCCTGCAAGTCTATAGGATGAGATTACGAAAAGTTAAAAAGTGATGTCGTTAACAAAAACTCATTCTTCTCATGACTTTGATGGCACTGGTCACTTACAGAAGATCTAACAAAAGTCAGACGCTTCCTTGAGCTACTGTTTCACACACTGAAGACGAAAGCAGCATTTAAAACTTACAGATATGGCTTCCACCGTACTCATTACAGGAGCTTCTCAAGGGATTGGGAAAGCAACTTCACACTTGTTTGCTAGCCACGGATATAATGTTGTGCTTGCAGCTCGACAGGCTGATCGTCTGGAGACAACAGCTCAAGAACTTCGGGCTACGGGGCACTCTGCCACTGCAATTCCTACGGATGTGAGACAGCCTGACCAGGTAAACCTGATGGTGCAAAAAGCGTTGGATCAGTATGGTTCTATTGATGTGCTGGTCAATAACGCTGGAATCTATATCTCCGGCCCAGCAGAGGAATTTTCGCTCGAAGATTGGCATCAAGCAATTGATACTAATCTCTGGGGCTACATTCACGCGATTCATGCTTTATTACCTCATTTTTTGGCACGTCAGGCTGGAACAATCGTGAATGTTGGCTCTATTGGTGGAATCGTACCTATTCCTTACTTAACGCCTTACTCTACAAGCAAATTTGCGGTGACTGGTTTGACGCGATCGCTCCATTCTGAATTAGCGCCCAAAGGAATTCACGTTTGCGGCATCTACCCCAACATAATCAAAACTAATTTCTTAGAAAGAGCCATTTTTAGGGGTAAGGATGCAGATGACTTGCGATCGCGTCAAAACCAAGTCAGTCAATTAGTGGACACTCCCGTGATCGAAAAAGCTGACGATGTTGCCAAAGCAGTCTGGAATGCAGTAAAACACAAGCGAGATGAAGTTGTTGTCGGTTCTGCAAACCTATCTGCGGCTTCTAATCAACTGCTTCCCAATCTGGTGCAATGGGTTCTCCGCAAGACATTTCAGCATAAAGACTCCTAACGGGTTCACACTTCAACGACTTCCGGCGTTTTGGGTTGCAGCTAAACCGGGTAGGCGTACTAACCCATTGAACTGCTTGCCAGGATACCAAAGCGTTTGGGCAAGATTGCCCAAACCAGGGAGGCTTTCCATGTGTCGTACCATTCGAGTTCGCATCTCTTGATCGGGTAATGGCCCTTTCAATGCACCCAAGTTTTCAACAATATGATCAGGATTGGTAGTGGCAGGAATGGCACAGGTTACGGCCGGGTGGGAGATAACGTATTTGAGGAAGAACTGAGCCCAGTTTTCACAGCCGATTTCACTGGCGAAGTCGGGCAACGGTTGTCCCTGAACTACTTCAAACAGACGTGCCTTTTCAAAGGGCATGTTAACCAATACAGCAGTTCCCTGGTCAGCCGCCGCTGGAAGAATCCGATCTTCGACATCCCGCTCAAAGATCGAATAGCCAACTTGCACAAAATCTAACTCACCATTCTCAATCCACCGTGCAACTGGGGCAGCATATAAGGGCAAATCATGATAAGTTATCCCTAAATAACGGATTCTACCTTCCTGTTTCCATTCTCGTAGGAATGGAATCACCATTTCGACATTCACCAGGCTGTGAACTTGCATTGCATCCATGCGATCGCGTGATAATCGCTGCATGGACTGCTCAAGTTGGCGTAATGCATGACTGTCATCACCTAAATACTCACCTGTTGCCCAAATCTTGTTAGTGATAAACAGATCGTCAGTGATGTTAAGGGCTGATGCAAATTCGCCTACGTTTACCTCGGACATCCCGTAGAGCGGCGAGACATCAACGACCCGTCCACCTCCATCCCAAAAACGGCGTATTACTTCTTGAAGGTGATTGCGTGGCTGGTCAGACAAGACATCAAACGTCAAAAAGGTTCCCATACCGATCGCGGGTACCTGTTCATTCGTTCGAGGAATTAGCTTTGTGATAATTTCTGAGGCTTTTGAACCATTCTGAGCAACTTGGTTGTGCGACATCTGAGCTTGAGTTGCTTGATTTTGAGCAGCTTGAGATCCACCCTGAATGAGAGGGGACAAAGCCGCAGTCGCAGCACCGATGCCCATTGCTTTGATCACAGCACGTCGGGAAAAGGGTTGCGGATTGGATGAGTAAGAGTTTTCCTGGTGCATTACAATCACTCCATTCAGCAAAGGGTTAATTCGTTAAAAAGAGTTGTCGGGAAATAAGAGTAAGGAAGCGACTGCTAGTTTTGGAGTGACTCTGGTCTAAGCAACCATCAGGTAAAAGTTCCATAACCCTGCGGCTGTCAGCATCAAGCGGT
>NZ_JACJPC010000035.1:0-13349 GCF_014695875.1 Leptolyngbya sp. FACHB-541
AGATCCTCATTGGTCTCATAATTAATTGGAAAGGGCAGTGTAGCTGGCTCGGTCAGGAGTTTAGCTTGCCAGTCAGCTGCTTCGTCTTCACCTTTTGGAAAACAGGTTGCTGCTTTGTTTAAGGTTTCTAACCAAGTACACCAAGATAAGTCTCGTCCTTTTGGAATTCTTGTGCGTTGAAGAGTGTTGAGCAGACGTTCAAGGCGAATTTCTGTTTTGCGACGACGTTTGGCAAACTTTTTGGGGTCTTCATCTTGAACGGGCAGTTTGCACCCATTCTTAAGTAGGTATGCGATCGCACATCGATTTAAAGTTTCCTTTGTCTCATCGTAGAGTTGAAAGAGGGTACTAGAAACATTTGCTCCTGATTGTTTTGGCGCTTGCTTACCTTTCTTCTTACTGCGGGTTCTTTTAGCTTGTGGTTCGTTGCTTTCTGAGGCTGGGTCATTTATTTGCGTGAGAAGTTCACTGGCTCTCGCTTTCAAAGTATTGATATCACTCTGACTAGCAACTATTAACTCATCATCACTCTGGAGAATAGCTAACCAGCGGGTTTGACCAGCAATCTGATTTCTGAGGCGGGTTTGAAGAGCCAACCAGGATTTGAAGATTCGGTATACGGTTGTGCTCGCTGAGGTATAAAACCTTCCTGGCTGTCCTGCAAATCGAGGATCTTGCTTTAGTTGCTTACAAGCTTTGCTAACAGTTTCAGAGGAGATTTTACCTGTGTGGCACCACTCCTCGAAATCAGAATCTTGAGCGATGTGCCTCAGTAACTCATTGATTAGAGGAGTATGCTTTTCTGCCATCAACTGCCAGAGAGTTCGGCGAGTTTCTTCAGTTGCAACGAGCCTGCATTGGATTGTTTTGGTACTCATAGGACAGTTCCCTGATTTTAATGAAGGCAGGAGGTTGGAATGATGATTTGAGTTGGGCGATCGCAGCTTTGATCACTCCAAGTTCAATTGGAAGAATAATACATTAGTTCTACTCCTTTATGAAGCTAAAATAAGGCTTAAGTTTTGTCGCTGTGACAATCATTCTGACTATGGCTCTTGCTCCCCGTCCCCCGACTCATCGACACTGGAGTGCGTTAAGGACATATCTTCAGCCTTTGGATGACGAGCAGATGGAACTCGATGAATTTCTCAAGAATTGGGATGTTTCACGCGAGGAGTTAGCGTTCATTTGTGATTGCTCGTTAACTACAGTCCACCATTGGTTTTCGCAGGGGGAACACCGCAGAATTCCTTCTGAAAAGCACAAGCAGCGATTAGCACTGGCACATCACATTTGGGTGACGGCTGAGTCTGAACCAGAGTATCTACAGACTTTGCGGCAGATGTATCACAAAAAATTTAGACGAAAACCACTGTCATAAGGTTTGCCAAATGACAAAATCTTCTTGCCACTTTTAATAGTTCAAACGTATTATTCTGCTGAATTCGATTTGGGATAGAAGCGGTGTTGCCTTCTGTCTCGTGGTTACTACATATCAGCAGATTGGAGGTACATAATGGCTGGGGAACCAAAGCCGTTTCCATCTATATGGGTGACATGGCTGGCTCGGTTAATGGCAGATGAAGTTCAGTGTCACTGGGCAACTTGGTTTCGCACTCATTACAAATACGAAAAGCTAAGTTCTAATTTTGACTCGGCTAAGTGGAATGCCAATCATCAGGCTTTATTGCGAAGGCGTGCTACCGAACTGGAGACAGAGGGCCACAGAGTGTATTTGGAGGGGCAGAACTGGTTTGAGATCGTAGGGAAGAGTTTCCTGGTTAAGGTGTCAGGAAAGCCAGATATTCTGGCGATCGCCAATCAACAAGGATATTTGGAGGACTGCAAAACGGGACGGAAAAAGAATTCTGATCTCTATCAGGTGCTCATTTACCTGTTGTTGGGACCTGTGAGTATTCAAAGGTGTAGAGAGTTGGATTTGAGGGGACGATTGGTTTACCCAGATGGCGTGATGGAGATTCAAGCTAATCAAGTGGATGAGGCGTTTAAGGAGCAATTTCGAGAAGCGATCGCCATCCTTAGCAGCAATAATCCAGCTCGTAAAGTACCCAGTTTTCAAGAATGCCACTACTGGGACGTTCCAAGCCGATGTTGCCCAGAACGCATTGAACACAAGCCAACTGAAGACTTAGGAGAGCACAATCTTTTCTAGCTCTCAAGTTTAATTGGAAGTTGCTCTCAATAGAAAATTATCGAGCTGGAATGGGTGAAGAGGTAGGCTTAACCCTCTAATCTAGATTGTTCAGATTATGCTTTTTGATTAGTTCCTGATTCTCTGGCAACTTTGCCCAAGTTTCCAAGGCATCTTGCAAGACATCAGAAATCGACCAGTCGCGATCGCCATTTTTGATCGCAGCTAAAGCACGAATCAACCTATCTAAATCTTGGGTAATATAACCCCGAAATTCTTTCTTCTTAACCACTGCAAGCCTCTAAAAAAGCTTCTTCAGAGGTTCGATCATCTCATGGGCTTAACGCCATTTGCACTTTGTGCTTAATCGCGTATTTGCGTAATAGCGCAGTAAGTGTATGATTAGCACAACCCTCAAAACGCCCAAAGTTCTGTAGAACCTGGGCTAGCTTCTTATGGAGTTTCAACTATGACCACTCTTTCCGATGACGAGGTTGCCCTCATCAAATCCTTGCTAATTGCTCTGCGAGGCATCAAAACAAAAGATCTCGATAAAGCCCTTGCCATCCTCAGCAAACGAGAACGTCATTCCCAGGAGGACAGCCAATGCTTGTCTTAAATGATGCTCAAGCTCTGATCGTCCAAACCCTGCTCACCAAGATGCTTGTCAACGACACCTACTCGGTCGCGCAGCTTGAGGAGGCGATCGCCTGGTTTCAGCAGGAAGGTGACCGCGTATCCTGCCCCTTCGAGCAGGTGTGGAGCAAAACCCTGGCACAAGAAATTGTCAAAGAATTACGCCGTCAAGGTTGACTGCCTTATGCCAGACCTGAAATTACCTTCGCCAGACCTGCCTGCCCACTTTCCCGAAGTGGAAACGCCCCGCTTTCTGTATGGCGATCGCCTCTGCTGGTTATCAGATGGAGAAGTGACTGACTGGGGAATCGTCATTGGCAGGTTCTACAGCTTTGCGCCTCACTGCGATCGCTGGCGGTGGTGCTACCTTCTGTGGCTTGACTCCAGCTCCCCCAGCTCTGCCTGGTTATCCACTGATATTGCTTGGGAGGATGACCTTGAACCGATGGAACGGGAAGAAACGTGATAAATCATAGTTGCAGAAGCGATCGCTGGGAGATGGCGAAACTCGGTGTTACTGGTTCTTACACCCTACTAAAGCCCAACTATGGAATCCTATGGCAAAAAAGCTTCTAACATTTAGGAGCATCGTGCTGATACTCCTGTTCTTCAATCATCCTTTTTTGCTGCTTAGTAGACCGTTCTACTCCAATTCTCAGTTTGCTGGTGCAGAGTACCATCCATACTCTGTATCAGAGATAGCTCCAGAACACAAACGCTACACGGTAACGTTAAAACAAACTATACTTCTAGAAATCTATTAGCTACTCTTTATTCAATAGATTAAAAGCGTTTTGAGCTACCATTTCTGCTCGTTGTGAAGTTACCTTTTGGTAGCGTAACGTCGTCTGAATATTCTGGTGCCCCATCAATGCTCGCAGTTCCTCGATCCCCATCAACCCCACTCGTTCTGTTGCAAAGGTATGGCGCAAATCATGAATGCGGATGCCTTCTAGTTCTGGGCTGCCAGCAATCAACTCAGTCCAACATTGATGAACTGTGCGATAACTCAAACGGCTGACTTTCAGCGTAAATGGTTGCTGGGCAGTAAATAAGGCAGAACATCTAGCGTGTCTGTCGTACTTCAGATAAGCATCCAACGCTTGAGCCGCATCTTCGCTGTAGAAACACCAGCGGCGCTTATTCCCCTTCCCAATTACCTGAAACTTCCGCTGACTCAGGTTCATATCCTTTAGATCCAACGCTAGAATTTCAGCGATTCTGGCTCCCGTTCGATGTAGTAAACGAACCAGCGCTTGCATTCGTACATCTGATGCTGCAATACGATATAGAACCGACAGTTGCTCCGGTGTGAGATAGCGAATCACCTCATCGGTTCCGTATTCGCCTTTTTCTCGGTCTGGCTTTCGCCGCTTCAGTCGAGCGATCGGATTCGCTTTGATATGCCCTTGCTCCACCGCAAAGTTAAACAGCGCTTGAATGATGGATTGGTGGCGTTGATGTGTCGTGTAAGCAAGCTGATTCAATCCATTCAGGTATTCCTGCAACGTCTGCCGCGTCAAGATCTCAATCGGCGATCGCCCATACTCCTGCAATAGGGGCATCAAAGTTGACTCATAAGAGCGAATTGTACTTGGAGCCAGATCTGGACGACTCAAAAATTCAGTCGCAACAGCAGCAAGTGATGTATACATCTCAAACCTCTTAATTAGCAGGTTGATTCCAAAAAATAGCAATTGATGTAGTGTTTATGTAGATACTTATAGGCGTGCTTTTGTGTATACTTCTGAACCGAATCTGCCTCCGACTCCTCAAGAAACCCTTGCGGACTACGTGCGCCGAGTCAGAACAAGCTTGGGTTTGAGTCAGAGGGAATTAGCAGACAAGGCAGGGGTTCATCTCCAAAGTGTAGGCAAAATTGAGCGAGGTCAAACCACACGGCTCAATCAAAAGCCGAAAAGCGGTCTTGCCTATGCGTTAGGTATTCCAGTGGAATATCTGGATGCCGTTTGTAAAGGGGTAGCTGTGGAAGCGATCGCCTCTCTCAAGTTCTGCCCTAACTGTTGGACATCGGGCACTCCTCCCGACCCCATGTGGACAAGCGCTCGTTCCAAATACTGCTTTGCCTGTGGAAGTGCATTGTGCAATTGCTGTTCTGGCTGTCACAAGCCTATCGAGTCCCTCAAATTCCGGTTCTGTCCGTATTGTGGACAGGGCTACAAAGCAGAGATTACATCTGACAGGCTGGATTTGGATTGATGATTGATGGCTGATCCCAGGGTTTGACGACTAGACATCTCCTGGTATGAAAGTGAGCGTGATTCCATGCATCGCTTCTTTAAGACTTGCCTTTGAAAGCAACACTATCTAAAATTCTGCTCTTTTTGCTTAAATTTACTGGATCATCCCGTTGTTGCTTACCCATATTGGTTTACATTCATTGCAAGCTCTCCTAAGCCGTATTCCCTCATGAATGGCGAACCACCTGTAAAGACCGATCGCACTCCGGAGGCAAATCCTAAAGGGGCTGTGACATTGAGAATTGATGAAGAGGTAAGCGGAATTGAAGCTGGGCTTCAGCGATCGCGCATTTTTATCAGCTATAAGCGGGGGGTTGAGCCAGATGAACCTGTGGCTCTGGAAGTATTTAAGGCGTTGAGTGCCGCTCATGATGTCTTTATTGACCAGGTAATGCTCGTGGGAACACAATGGGCCGAGCGAATTGAGGCAGAACTACGACGATCCGATTTTCTCATTACGTTTCTAACCCACAGTTCGGTTAACAGTGAGATGGTGAAGGGTGAAATTGAGACAGCACACCATCTTGGTAAACAACAGGGACGACCGATCATTCTCCCTGTCCGCCTTGCTTACCGCGACCCCTTTGCCTATCCCCTCAGTGCTTACCTCAACGGCATTAACTGGGCATTCTGGAACAGCCCTGCCGACACGCCGCGATTAATTCAGGAGTTGATGCAGGCGATCGCAGAAGGGCTACTATCAAGCGATAACGACCAGGAGGCAATCACTACGTCGCCTCCAACCGCTTCTAAGTCTCCGAGTCATATTCCTCAGCCGAAACCCGCTGCCCAACCACTGTTTCTAGAGATGCCGGAAGGAACAATGGACCCGGAATCTCAATTTTATGTAGCACGAGCCGCAGATGCGATCGCTCTCAATGCTATCAAACGAAAAGGGGTCACGATTACGATTAAAGGACCCAGACAGATGGGCAAGAGTTCTCTGCTAATTCAGGTTGTGGATGCGGCAATCAAGGCTGAGAAGCGGGTTGCCTTTTTCGATTTTCAACTGCTTGACCACTCCACCCTTGCGAGTGCCGATACCTTTTTCCGGCAGTTTTGTACCTGGTTAACTGATCAGGTGGAGTTGCCGAATCGAGTTGAGGACTATTGGCAAGACGGCTTTGGTAACAATCAGCGCTGCACACGCTATCTGCAAACCTATGTGCTGAAGGAATTGGGGCATCCCCTGCTGCTAGCAATGGATGAGGTCGATCGTATGTTTGAAACGAATTTCCAATCGGATTTCTTCAGTATGTTGAGGAGCTGGCACAATAGTCGAGCATTGCCTACCACACGGATTTGGCGAAACTTGGATCTAGCTCTAGTGACCGCAACGGAGCCTTATCATTTGATCGAAAATCTTAACCAGTCGCCATTTAACGTGGGGGAAGTAATTACCCTTACCGACTTCACATTAGATCAAGTAGCTGAGTTAAATCAAAAGCATGGATCACCATTCAATTCCAATCAGGAACGTCAACTGATGGAATGGGTGAATGGGCATCCCTATCTGGTACGAAAGGCGTTGTATTTGGTTGCTAGTAAACAGTGTACGGTCGAGAATCTGTTTGCTCAGGCAAATATGGATCGAGGACCCTTTGGCGATCATCTGCGTTATCACCTGTTTCGGATTAGCGATCGCCGTGATTTGCTCCAGGGGTTGCAGCAGGTGATCCAGCATCAGACCTGTAGCGACTCACGGGTGTTGCGCTTGCTGCGGGCGGCGGGTCTGGTGGATAGCCAGACGATCACACCTCGCTGTCGGCTCTATGCCGAGTTCTTTGGAGAGCGCCTGCATGGCTGATCCACAGCAACCCCAGACGGGACATAAGCCTGACCCGACGATCTACACTGTTGGCGGCACGGTGCAGACCAACGAGCAGGGGCTATATCTGCCGCGCCCTGCTGATGAAGAACTGCTGACCCTGTGTCGCCAGTCAGACTTTGCCTATGTGCTGACTCCCCGACAGATGGGCAAGTCAAGCCTGATGATCCGCACAGCGGAGGCGTTGCTGGAGGAGGGCAGGCAGGCGGTAATCATCGACCTGACCCAGATTGGCACGCAGGTGAGTGTGGACGAGTGGTATCGGGGATTGCTCACCGTCATTGCCGATCAACTGGAACTGAGGGTTCGCGTTTCCGACTGGTGGCAGAGCCACAGCGATCTGGGCGTGACGCAACGGTTGACCCAGTTCTTTCAAGAGGTGGTGATGACCGAGGTGCAAGACCCAGTGGTGATTTTTGTGGATGAGATCGACACCACCCTCAGCCTCGACTTTACCGACGACTTTTTTGCGGCAATTCGCTTTCTCTATGTGGCGCGCGCTACCCAGCCTGATCTGCGGCGACTCTCTTTTGTGTTGATTGGGGTGGCAACTCCCGGTGATTTGATCCGTGACCCTAAGCGCACCCCCTTCAACATTGGGCAACGGGTGGATTTAACCGACTTCACCGCTGATGAAGCCTTGCCGCTGATGGCGGGTCTGGGCTTATCTACGAACCAGACCCAGGCAGTGTTGGGGTGGGTGTTGAAGTGGACTGGGGGACACCCCTATCTGACGCAACGGTTGTGTCAGGCGATAGCACAGGTAGGCGGCGAGAATTGGAGCGAAGCAGAGGTCGATCGTCTCGTAGTTCGCACTTTTTTAGGAATAATGAGCGAGCAGGACAACAACCTGCAATTTGTCCGGGATATGTTGACCAAACGGGCACCTGAAGACGTAGGAGCCGTTGCCGTCCTCAAGACCTATCGAGAGATTCGGCGGGGCAAACGTCCGGTGCTGGATGAAGAACAATCACTGGTGAAATCGCACCTGAAGCTCTCTGGCATCGTACACCGCCAGGGACGCTGCTTGCAGATCCGCAATTTAATTTACCGTCAGGTGTTTGACTGGGCATGGATCAAGACCCACCTGCCCGAAACCTTGTGGCAGCGACTGAAGCCTGCCCTGCCTATTATTGCAACACTATTAATTGCCTTCGTTGGCATGTTAGGAGTTGCGGTCTATGCCATCCAACAGCGGGGATACGCGGTTGAGCAACAGTTAATTGCAGAAGATGCACTTCAACAAGTCGAGGATGCACTTCAGCAAGCTAGAGATGAACGACAACGTGCTGAAGTGGCACTCCGACAGATCGAAAATGCACTGAACCAAGCCCGGATTGCTCAACAAAACGCAAGGGAACAAGAAGAACGAGCAAATCAGGAGGCAAAGGAGGCAGACCAACAGCGGGATAAGGCGAATCAGGAGGCAAAAAATGCGAGAGATCAAGCTCGGTTAGCTACTGAACAGCGGGGGCGGGCTGAAGTCCAAACGCAAATTGCTTTCTCAAGACAGTTAGCAGCCCAAGCTCAAGCACTACAAAGTGATGATCCGAGGTTAATACATAACAGCACTTTGTTGGCTGTAGAAGCTATGAGACGTCTTCAAAGTTCTGGAATGAGGTCTCTCCAGGCAGATCAAGTTTTGCGTCACGGAATATCACTGCTGCCCCATCCTGTAGCTAGAATTAGCTCTGAAGCTACCGAAGGTTCCCCATTTAGTTCTATTTACCCTGCTACAGTTTTTAGCCCAGATAATAAATATCTATATACAGCAACAAGTGATGTTCTAAAAATTTCAGAAACCACAAGTGGCAGAAATGTTAGACAGATTGATTACAGCAGCAAACTAAAAGCTTTTGCCTTTAGTTCAGATGGTCAATACTTCGCTCTTGCTGACGAGAACAATATAAAAATCCTAGAACTGCCTAGCCTTAGAGAGGTTAGAAGTTTATCTCATGATGAAAGAGTAAAGAATGTATTTTTAAGCAGAAAAGGAGAATATCTAATTATAGAAAATGAAGATTCCTGCGGACAGATATTTAATTTGCCAGATAATCAAGTTATTTCATTAACTGATCTTCCATGTTTGTGGAGTGGATTGAATATAATTGTTAGCCCTGACGAAGATCACTTGAGTGTTAGAAGTTTCGGAAGCCGTATTCTTCGATCTTGGAACCTAGCTAATGGTTATGAAATTAATGTTTCAGAGATTTCAGAAGAACCTCTACTGCAAGATGGGCCTTCCAGTTTCAAGTTCTTTGAAGCAGATCGAATTGTTACAGGGCACCAAGCAAATAGCAGTTTGCAAGTGTGGGAAGTGCCTGGTGGAAGAAAAGTTGCAGAGATACCTGAAACTGGACAATGGATTAGTGAGTGGAATTTAAGCAAGAACGGCAAATACTTGGCCACTGGCGATAGATCTGGCAATGTAATAATTTGGGATTTGTTAAATGGAGAATTAGTTACCCGAATACAAGTTGGAAGTGACTGGATAAGTGGGATTGTTTTTAGCCCAAATAATAATTATCTAATAACTTCTCAAAGCCGCGATGACATGCTAAGAATTTGGGAAGTACCAACAGGGAGGGAAATAGGACGAATTTTTAAGGATGAATATATAAGGTCAGAAGATATTACTTTCAGCCCAGATAGCCATCATTTAGCAATACAAGAGATTTCATCTGATCCATACCAAGGGGAAATTCAAGAATTCGTAGTAAGTTTATGGGATTCAATTGAAGCCCCTGAAGTAGGCTCAAGAAATTATGAATATGTAGAGGATTTAGAGCCAAACAGCAATGAAACAAGGAAAATTGTGACGGCTATAGACCTTAGTATGAATGGAAAATACATGGTTGTAGCCGAAAGAGGACGTATCCATTTGATTCACATAGCTGATGGAAAGGAAGTTCTAAATTTTACGCATGAAGGAGTTGAAGAAGTTACCTTTAGTTCTAGTGGAAAATATTTAGCAAGCACAAGTGCAGATGGAACTATACACGTCTGGAATATAGCAGACAACTACCAACCAATACATACTTTCAATCACCGAGAGGAGAGCAGTGCTGAAGGAATCAGCTTTAGCTCAGATGAAAAATATTTAATAAGTTCCAGCTCCTATACCTCAATAGTTTGGGACTTAAGTAACAGTAAAGAAACTCGCCGATTGAATAGAGCAGAGGAAGAGGACGGCTACTCTATAATCACTCTTGATGGTAAATACATCATTCGTGTCAAATTCGGTTCAGTGAGTGATGGGGAGGGGTATGTTTGGATTCAAGACATATTAAGTAATAGAGAATCTGTACACATACAACTACCTGATGATATTTTTGGACCTGCCACCGGTTTTACTCTGAGTCCAGATGGAAAATATCTTGCAGCAACAAGTTTTTGGGTTCCCGCCGATTCTGCATTCACACGTGATGGAAGAGCGTATGTTTGGGAGGTGAATAGTGGTAGACAAATAATGCGTCTTGAAGAACCTATAGCGATTCTCCAAGCTGTTTTTGATCCAGGCAACAAGTATTTGGCGACAGTGGTTGGGGAACCTTATTCAGATAATAAACTTATTAAAGTCTGGGAACTAACTACTGGCGAAGAAGTTATTCGTATTCAACAAGAGGGAGATATTGATAAAGTTATCCTCAGTAGTAATGGTAAGTATTTGGCAACTAATCGCAACTTCTACACAGGCGACAGCACTAAAAGTGTTGTACAAATATGGCTTCAGCGACCAGAGGATCTAATTGAACTAGCTTGCAATCGATTAACTCGTAATTTTACAAGAGAGGAATGGGAACAGTACTTTGAGAATGAGCCTTATCGAAGAACTTGCCCTAATTTGCCAGAACCTGAGAACTGAGAGTCTCAATATTTGTCTCCACCACTGAGCCTAGAAATTTGCGCAAAAAGGGAGAGCGATCGCCTACATCCCCTTCTGATACTCCCTCATCTCCACAAACATCATCTGACAGTTATGACAGTGTCCCTCCATCCAAAGGGCAGGAATCTTGAATCGCTTACCACAATTGGGGCATTCGGAAAGTAGGCGGAGTTGATCGCGATCGCACCCTCTAGTTTCCTTAAACTGCCACTTCATTTGGTGATATGGCTGCTCACTGTAGCAGGCGGCGCATAGCCGAATCGGCTCATGCTTCATACTCACTCCTTGCGGCAGCATGAGAGCTAGTTGCGCGGTATCCAATCGGACAATTTCAGCTAAAGCAGCCAGTTGTTTCTGAGTCGGTGGAGGAATGAAGCGAAATTTCTCCCAACGGGCAAGAACGCCTCCCAAACCAGTCTTCTGCCCTATCTCATGAGAAGAGGAATAGTTTGCTCGACGAAATCGCCCTAAGAAATGACTGATGCTTTCCCCTTCGTAGGGTTCTACAGTAAATACCCAAGGAGGAATTGATGGAGCTTCCATCAGCGATACTCCTGAGCTACTTCTTCAAGAATTTTCTTGTCAATATGCATCATCCCTTTCTCTAGGGATCGAATAGCTGCCTCGCGCAATACCATATCAATCAGCCCAATATAGTATCCTCGTCGCGGTGCCCCTGTAGCTTGACGTATGATCTTCAGCATTGGCTCATTAGTCAAATTGGAGGCGACAGGCAAAGCAATGATATCTCGCTCCCAAGCTCCTACAATTTGCTTAAGCTGGCTACTTGGAAGGGTTCCTATTTGGTAATTTGAGCGGAATCGATTATAAACCTGTTCGTCTGCCTTAACAGCGGGGTCAAGGCGTTTTTTGGTTCCAACTAGAATCACTGCAATCTTTAATTCGTCGAAGATATCTCGAACATGTGCAAAGGTTCTGTTCTTCAAGCGATCAGCTTCATCAATAAACAGAACCTCTGTTTTGCTTTCGCGGAGCACCTTCAACGATAAACTTCGGGCATCGCCAATTGTTCCTTTGGGCAAGTCAAAGTTGTAGTGTTCCAGAATGTTTTTGTAAAGCTCTCTCGACGTGCAATCATCTCCAGACATGATATATGCAACCGATATGGTCGGTACTTTGCTAGAGAAGTCGGTTGCTCCTCGGCGTTTAACATAGGCTTCGCAAGCCTTGGTTTTGCCCGTTCTCGATTCTCCCGTAATCCGACCACATTGGCGAGAGCTACGTTTTCGGTCAAGCCACTGATGCAGAAGTGTCACCTGTTCAAGCGCAACTGTTTTGTCCTTCCGCAAACGCTCCAGATGGGCTTCAGCATCATAGTTGTAGTGATCAATCATTTATCCTACCTCTTCAATCTTCGTCATCAAAATCCCAGATCTCGAACTGAGGAATCTCAAGTACTTGTTCCTCTCGGATGTCAGGTTCGCTAGGCTCAGTAGGCATAGCTACGTTTTCTGTAGATTTCAGCAATGTCTGTTCCTCTTTCTCGCGATCGCGTCGAGTTTTCTTCTTCTGTGCAAGAAACGCTTCGCGGTCACGTACCTCGTCAAGCATGGAGTCGTGATTAACTGCCTTTCCTTGCTCACGGATAGTGCGACTCATGTCCTTTGCCTCATCCAAGGAAAGTTGCTTGTCCTCCAAATCTTGAATATGGGCAGACGCAAGAAAAATCTCCTTGATCCATTTCAGGTTTTGTTCGGATGGTTCGTACTCCGATGCTTCTCGTTTAACCTCTTGGCGATAAACCAACACTGTTGTGATGTCTCCAGGGTTATATCGAATCACAACCGTTTCTCCTGCATAAGCGGCGAGATCGTCATTCTGATATATCCAATTCTCAAATTGGATATATCCCCCTCGATAAATCGTCCGCCGTGTCTGCTTCATCAAACAGATATCTAACTGCCTTTCTGGAATCTCAGTGGGTTTCCTGAATAAACCTGCTTCCCATCGCTCAGTACGAGTCTGATTTTTCATTCGGGCATCAAGACCACGGTTGTAGCGATTAACGATGTAAGCGACGAAAAGCTGCTCCAACTCCCTAAGAGTTAAACAAGCTTCCTTCTCAGCCTCCTTTGGGCGCTCTTGAACATTTGATCCGGTATAACCGGGTAGCGTCGAGAAAAACTCTGTATTGAAGGTGCCAAACGGACGTTCAACGATGCCACCTTCTGAAGGGCGATCGCGCAAGTAACAGGTAAATCCTAATTGGATACCAATCTGCTCCAGGTGCTTTGAGCGAAAGTCTTTGCCGCCGTCAGTAAAAACATATTCGGGGGTTCCGCAGGCGGGGCAGTCAACGTAGAGTTTGTAATCAGAGCTGTATTTCTTAGGCAAAATTGCATGACGTAACGCCAAGGCAACAACTTTTGAACTGGGAGCATCAAAGCCTAAGTTGAAACCCATGATGCAGCGGGAGTATGTATCAATTACGGTGGTTAACCAAGGACGACTTGGGATTGTAAATTGAAGTGTGTCAAAGGTCAGAAGTTGAGATCTAATGAACTACTGAACCAGAGATAGAAACACATGACCTTTCAACCTGAACTGCTTGACCAACTGCTACAA
>NZ_JACJPC010000036.1:0-83571 GCF_014695875.1 Leptolyngbya sp. FACHB-541
GCAGGTGAAAGAGAGACTTGATGCTTTAACACCAGAAGTAATCTTCTCGATTGTAGGGCGACGGTCTATTTTAGATGCCTTATCTGTAGCTGAACTTTAGAGAATTGGTATAACTTAAGCAACCTACTTCTTTCCCACTAAAAGATTCAGGGATGCCCCCTCGCTTAACGAGGGGGCATCCCTGAATCTTTTAGTACCTAATCTTTAACCAGGAAGGGAGTAATTAAACCGGTGGTTCTTATGGTTTCACCAACTGATGGATTTGAGGTCTGCTGATAAATACACGGAAGGTAGCAGTAAGGAAAGCGATCTCCACCCCGACTACAATCACGGGGAACTGAGTCTCCACCCAGTGCTGCACCTGGCCAGAAGGTCCACCCATTAGAGGTTTGAGGGCGATCGCCAGCCCATTCTCAACAATCAGCAGCTTCCAAAAAACCGGAGGCTGAGACTGAGCGATCGCCATAGTTAAGGTGAGCCTTTAGAGATTTACTTAATACTCTGGCACGGAAGGATCAACTTCCCGGCTCCAAGCAGTGATGCCTCCTGCAACATTAGTTCCTTCAATTCCAGATTCTTTGAGAATCGCCAGCGCCTTGGCGGAACGACCGCCCATCTTGCAATGAGCAATCAACCGATGACCGTTGAGCAATTCTTTGACCTTGGCGACTCCGTCACCATTTTCGATCTCTGGCAGGGGAACTAGGACTGAACCAGGAATTTTGGCAATCTCGTATTCGTGGGGATTACGAACATCCAGCAGCACAAAGTCGTCTGCATCGCTGTCGAGCAGTTGCTTCAACTCCGTAACGCTCATTTCTGACATACCTGCTTTTTCCTCCGCTTCTGCTGCTTGTGCTTGGGGGATACCGCAAAATTCTTCGTAGTCAATTAGTTTTTCGATCACAGGACGCACAGGATTGGGACGCAGCTTTAGCTCCCGGAAGGTCATATCCAGTGAGTTGTACAGCAACAGCCGTCCGCTCAGGGTTTTACCCTGTCCTAGAATGATTTTGACCGTCTCAGTTGCCTGAATTACGCCGATAATTCCTGGCAAAATTCCTAACACGCCGCCCTCAGCGCAAGAGGGCACCAGTCCGGGTGGGGGTGGTTCGGGATAGAGGTCGCGGTAGTTGGGTCCGCCCTCATAGTTAAACACCGTTGCCTGACCCTCAAAGCGGAAGATCGAGCCGTAGACGTTGGGCTTGTTAAGCAAAACGCAGGCATCGTTGACCAGGTAGCGAGTGGGGAAGTTGTCGGTGCCATCTACCACAATGTCGTAGGGCGCAACGATATCCAGCGCATTTTCAGAAGAGAGGCGAACTTCGTGAAGATCGACCTGGCAAGCGGGGTTAATTTCTAAAATTCGCGCTTTGGCGGACTCAATCTTGGGCTTGCCGACCCAGGACGTGCCGTGAATCACCTGACGCTGTAGGTTGGAGTGATCGACTACGTCAAAATCGACGATGCCGATGCGTCCAATTCCGGCGGCGGCAAGGTACAGCAGCAGTGGTGAGCCTAAACCGCCTGTGCCGATGCACAGTACGCTGGCAGCTTTTAACCGCTTTTGTCCCTCTAATCCTACTTCCGGCAGGATAAGGTGACGGGAATAGCGTTCATATTCGTCTCGGTCGAGCTGGATTTGCTCCAGATTGGGATTTAGCATGGCAATGGCAGAAGACAGTAGTGGTCAGTAAAAGGGCGAACTGTTAGAACTAGCGAACTGTAGAGAATGGAATTTTACGGGCTTGCGGGGGCGACCGTCAAAATTTCTTCGGATTGAAACTGTCGTTTCTCGTCCAATCTCCAGGATAGAACGTCTTGGGCATTGCCTTGCTGGACGGAAACAATCAGATACGAGTAGTGTGGCCAGGCGCAGAGGCGATCGCACTCTGAAGGCACTGCTGCGTGGTCTGTATGAGAATGATAGATTCCCACGATATCTAAATTCTTGCTGCGGGCGTAGCGCTGCGCCTCTAGCATTTCTTTGGGATCAATCCAGTAGCGACGGTCTTTGGTGAGGGGATGAGTAGCGGTTTCAGGGGCAATCGCCCGCATTTCAGCTTCCGCCTCAGCATTCCAGGTGTTCTCGGTCGCCCAAACTTCTACCAGCCTATGAGTTTCAGTTTGACTCGCCGAAGCTTGAGGCTCAACCTGACCCAACAGCAACCCACAGCACTCTTCAGGGTAAGTGCGTTCGGCGTGAGCAAAGATAGTTTGCAAGTGGTCAGGGTTGATCTGAAGCACGGTACGCGACATTAATGGAATTTAATGAGCAGTCGTTGCGCCCAGGTAGAGTTCACCGACTTTTGGATCATTGAGCAGGTCAGGACCAGGTCCTTCAAAGCGATCGCGCCCTGTATCAAGGACATAACCTCGATCTGCCATTGCCAAAGCTTTTCGAGCGTTCTGCTCAACCAGTACGATCGCCGTTCCTGTCTGGTTAATCTGCTGAATCCGCTCAAACACGCTGTTAACCAGCAGGGGAGAAAGAGCCGCAGACGGTTCATCTAGCAATAGTAGATCTGGTTGCAGCATCAATGCCCGCCCCATTGCAAGCTGCTGCCGTTCGCCACCAGAAAGGGTGCCAGCTCGCTGTCGCCGCCGCTCAGCCAAAATTGGAAACGTGTCAAAAATTTGCTGTTTCAACGGTTTTAGCGATGTGCTACGAGTGAATGCCCCCATTTCCAGGTTTTCTTCAACCGTCAGCGAGGGGAACACATTGGCGATCTGGGGCACGTAGCACATGCCGCGTTGCACAATTTGGTTAGACTTCAAACCCGCAATATTTTCGCTTTTGAAGTTGATCTTGCCTCGGTGCGGAGTCAGTAAGCCAAAAATCGTTTTCGCCAGCGTAGACTTTCCTGCCCCGTTGGGTCCAATCACCGCGACCAATTCACCTGGATAAATTTTGAAATTCACACCCTGAAGGATGTCGAGATCCTGAATGTATCCGGCGTAGACATCCTCAACCTGAAGCAGGGGTTCGGCACTCGTCATACTGGCTAGGGGT
Source organism: Leptolyngbya sp. FACHB-541 (assembly GCF_014695875.1). NCBI lineage: Bacteria > Bacillati > Cyanobacteriota > Cyanophyceae > Leptolyngbyales > Leptolyngbyaceae > Leptolyngbya > Leptolyngbya sp. FACHB-541. Next base: position 3,014 of record NZ_JACJPC010000036.1, read on the forward strand.
TAGAGAAATAGTTGGGCTAATCTTTCAAGATTACTGTTTGACAGCCAGCTTTTAAGGTTTATAGCTTACAGCTTTGCCGTTCTATTTTAAGAAGTCTCACTGCCCTCTGGTGCTAGAAGCCCCATAATGGGAGCAGATGCTTTACATTGCTTCATCATGGCGAGAGACTTACGGGAATTCCTCAAACAGATTGAACAGCGGGGGCAACTGCGCCGGATCAAGGCGTCAGTCGATCCTGATTTAGAAATTGCTGAAATTGCCAACCGCATGTTGCAGCGGGGCGGCCCAGCACTGCTGTTTGAGAATGTGAAAGGCTCTCCCTACTCCGTTGCGGTCAATGTGATGGGCACGGTCGAGCGCATCTGCTGGGCTATGAAGATGGAGCGTCCTGAAGAGTTGGAGGATTTAGGCAAAAAGCTCGGCATGTTGCAGCAGCCTAAGCCACCCAAGAAAATTTCTCAGGCGATCGAGTTTGGCAAAGTTCTATTTGACGTGGTGAAAGCTAAGCCAGGGCGAGATTTTCTGCCCCCCTGCCACCAGGTTGTGGTCAAGGGTGAAGAGTTGGATTTGAATCAGATTCCAATGATTCGTCCCTATTCTGGCGATGCGGGAAAGATCATCACGCTGGGACTGGTGATTACAAAAGACTGCGAGACGGGAATTCCTAATGTCGGTGTGTATCGACTTCAGCTTCAGTCTAAAAATACGATGACCGTCCACTGGCTATCGGTGCGGGGTGGGGCGAGGCATCTGCGAAAGGCAGCGGAACGGGGTAAAAAACTGGAAGTGGCGATCGCCCTCGGGGTTGATCCCCTAATTATCATGGCAGCCGCCACCCCGATTCCAGTAGACCTGTCGGAGTGGCTGTTTGCAGGGCTCTATGGCGGCTCTGGCGTAAATCTGGCGAAATGTAAAACTGTTGATTTGGAAGTGCCAGCTGATTCAGAGTTTGTTTTGGAAGGCACGATTACACCTGGCGAAATGCTGCCAGATGGTCCGTTTGGCGACCACATGGGCTACTACGGTGGCGTTGAAGATTCGCCTCTGGTGCGGTTTCACTGCGTCACTCACCGCAAAGATCCGATTTACCTGACGACGTTTAGCGGTCGCCCGCCTAAGGAAGAAGCAATGATGGCGATCGCCCTCAACCGCATCTACACGCCTATTCTGCGGCAGCAAGTCTCCGAGATCGTAGATTTCTTCTTGCCAATGGAAGCATTGAGCTACAAAGCGGCAATTATTTCCATTGACAAAGCTTATCCGGGGCAGGCTCGTCGCGCTGCACTCGCCTTCTGGAGCGCTTTGCCCCAATTCACTTACACCAAATTCGTGATCGTGGTGGATAAAGACATCAATATCCGCGATCCCCGACAGGTGGTATGGGCAATTACCTCAAAAGTCGATCCGGTGCGAGACGTATTCATTTTGCCTGAAACGCCCTTTGATACTCTAGACTTTGCCAGCGAAAAAATTGGACTGGGCGGACGCATGGGCATTGATGCAACAACCAAAATTCCGCCAGAAACCGATCATGCATGGGGTGCTCCACTGGAATCTGACGCTGACACAGCGGCAATGGTTGAGCGGCGTTGGGCAGAATATGGACTGGCGGACTTGAAGTTAGGCGATGTTGATCCCAATCTGTTTGGCTATGACATGCACTAATGAAGCCCTAAATCTCCATGCATCCATCTCGTCTTTAAGTTCGTATTACTAGCTGAATCCATCACTTCTCAGCTAGGCAAACAATGAACAGGAAAAGACAGATTCTATTTAACTTTCTCCTTGGTGTAGCCGCTTGCGTATTGCTGATCAACCTTTCCTCAGCGCCATCTTTTAGCAATTCTGCTATTAGCGTGCCTCAAGCATTCCAGGCTTCAAATCTTGATTTGATCAATCAGCAGCTAGTGGCAAATCTGAGTGAAACCGATGATATCCTTATGGCTCAAAATACAACCGCTGGCCCAATTATGCGCTACGTTGCTGTTTTGAATAAAAACAATGTGATTGCGCCAACAGCTCCATCTTCTTCGGCTTTTGGTGCAGCAGGGGCAGTTTTGGTAGGCGATCGCCTAATCGTAAAAGGAGACTTTAGCAACCTGTCCAGCGCTTTAAGGGATTATGCAACAGATCCCCTTGATCCACCCAATCCAAACATCACTTCTGGAGTCCACATTCACCAGGGCGAATCTACTACCAACGGAGCATTTCAGTACGCTCTAGATGTTACTCCTGATGCGAGTCAGCTAAAGGGTAGATTCTCCGGTGAATATACGCTCACTCAGGAACAACTACAGGCTTTATCAAGCGGCAACTTATACGTAGACCTCCACACTCAAATGAACCGGGCAGGTGAATTGCGCGGAGTCTTCCAGGCGTATTAAAGCTTATACCCGTTCTCTTTAAGGCTGCACAGTTTGAAGCGTATCTCGCATATATGGGACATACTTCAAATTGCGCAGCTTCATGTAGAAACCAGCACCAAACAGTAGAATCAAGCAGGCGCTTGATTTTGGCGTAAGGCTCTGATAGCTGTTAACAGCCTTCTGGTTTGGTATTGAGGCAGCAGGGTAGCTACCATGATTTTGAATAGAATAATTGCCATTAGTTTGGGTCTTTTTAACCAGGTAGGATCGTTGGCGATCGCCATCCCAAAAAATCTCACCGAAGTTAACCCTTTGCGTCGCTCTAAATTGCCTTCTAAAGCTTTCAAAGTCAAGTATTGATAGCGGCTCCCTAAAACTTTTCGCTTTAAGGCAGTTGAAGAATCCAGTTCTGAAGATTGGCTTGCTTCAGCAAAAGCTTTTTCAATCACCCGCAAACTCGATTTCTCCATTTTCCACACGTTTGTAGACATGGAATTTGCAGAAATTCGATACAGAATTTGAGGAGACGGAACTGCGACGAACTCATAACGTGCAGCCAAACGAAGCCACATATCCCAATCTTCAACGCCAGGAACGGAGCCATCAAACCCGCCTACCGTGTCTAAAGCCCGCTTACGAATTAATGGATTGGAGCCGCTTTCAACAAAGTCTCTAATTAATAATTTTGTATAAACCTGACCGCTTGCCAGAATGTGTCCGCCCGATCGCAGAAATTGATTTGATTCATCAATCCAGTTTGTCCAGCTGTAGGCAACACTCGCTTGAAGATTTGCTTGTAGTGCCTTGAGTTGAGCCTCTAGCTTGTCTGCTGTCCAGAGATCGTCTGCATCAATAAAAGAAATATATTCACCAGAAGCCTGTTCAATGCCACGATTTCTACTAGCCGCTAACCCAGCATTGGAATAGGAGAGAACTTTGAGGCGTGAATCTGAAATATTGGAAAGAATTTCTAAAGTTGAATCCTGAGAACCGTCATTAATGACAATTAGTTCAAAGTTTGAGAAGGTCTGATTTAAAACCGACCCTACGGTTTCTTTAATCGTTTTCTCGCCGTTGTACACTGGAATCACTACGGATATAAGCGGCATCTGATGCTAACTCCTCAGACATTTTTCCCTGATTTAAGACGGATCTAATCGCAAATACCCATGCAGCGCTTTCACATCAGAAAGGTTGCCTAATTTATTGAACAAAGCTTGTGCTTGGCGATCGGACAGTACTCCTACCAAGGCAGTTTTCAAAACGACTTTAGCTAAAACTCTTGCACGAAGTAAAGACGGATCATTCTTTAGAGCAATCCAAAGAAATCTAGCGGTTGTTAGAGCGCGTTTTCTGCCTGCGGGTCTTTCTAAAGCATCTACAATCAGGCATTTGTAGCGATTAGAAATGATATCTTTCTGATAGCGCTTTACCGAATCAGGAGCTTCAGAAAGCGCTTTCTTGATTACTCGCTTGAAACCAATTTCTTGTCTTTCTACATTGTTAGACCATGAGTTGGAGTTGGGATATTTACGATACAAAATTTGAGGCGATGAGACAACGGTGAAAGGAAATTTAGCCGATAGACGCAGCCACATGTCCCAATCTTGTCCTCCAACAAGAGCTTCATCGAAACTACCAACCGCCTCTAAAGCATGGCGGCGAATGAGAGGATTGGACCCACTTTCTACAAAGTCGATGAGCAGTAATTTGGCAAATACATCGCCTGTAGCGCTGATATGAGTGCCTCGACGGAGGAAGCGATCGCCCTCATCTATCCAGTCTGTCCAGCTATAGGCAACAGCCGCTTCGAGGTTAGCCTGAAGTGCGTTGAATTGAGACTCAAGCTTATCGGGTGTCCATAGGTCATCCGCATCCAGGAAGGAAATATATTCACCAGTGGCTTCCTTGATGCCGCGATTACGACTGATTTGGGGACCAGAATTTGAATGAGAAAAAACTTTAAGGCGAGAATCTTTAATATTAGAAAGAATATCAAGCGTTGAGTCTTTAGACCCATCGTTAATCACAATCAGCTCAAGATCTGAAAAGCTCTGATTTAGAACTGATTCAACGGTGCTTTTAATGGTTTTCTCAGCGTTATAGGCTGGAATAACAACGGATATTAAAGGCATGTCATATAGCTATTTAATTTGAGGTTTTCTGAAAGAGAAGAAAGTACTTTCTAAACTGCCTCGGTAGAATGCCATTTCAAATGCTGGAATGAGCTCAGTTTTAAGTTTCCCCCGATATTTAAGCAGGTGCATAAGCATTCGCCGCAGATTTCCAATCAAAGTTTTGGTGAAAATTAGCGGTGCCTGCTGGGGCGTAGCATTGATCATTCGCAATTGATAAGTAGCCAAACCGCAGCCACGAGCCAGCATCAGCAGATAGCTTCTTTCGAGGCGCTGACGCGGGATTTGGTGATAGGTGTGCATGTCGGGGTTATACCAAATCTCCCAGCCAGCTTTGTGCATGTAAAGCAACGGCTCATAATCGTCACCCTGGATAAATAAGCCAGGTAGCTTACCTGTTAAGTTTGGGCGGGGTGGAACGTCGTTCCAGGCTTGCTTACGGACGACTAACGAGGCCGCCGGAGGGAGTTGAAGTTTATCGGGATCAAAACGGCTAGGGTTCGGACCATGCTCTCGAATTGCCAGAAAAGCCTGAATCTGGTTGAAATCTGCGGGTGGCTCCACTTCAAATTCACCGTGAATTTGACCACCGTAGGCTCCTGCTTTCGGGTATTCTTGGCTAAAGGAATAGGAGGCTGAAAGCCAATTCAGGTCAGGTAAATTGTCGTCATCCAGGAAGCCAATTAGGTCTGCTTTTGCTTCGCGTACAGCGCGGTGTCTGGCAAAAGCGGCTCCCTGCTCCGGTTCAAAGGAATATCTGAGGGGGAAATTTTGGTTCCAGTTTGATTGATAGTTTTGAATAATTTGCGCGGTTTCGTCAGTGCTGTTGTTGTCAACGATCAGGATTTCCCAGTGGATTGGGTCGGGATTGATTTGCGATCGCAGTCGTTCCAACAAGATAGGCAACCGCTTTGCGCCATTGTAGGTTGGTATAGCCACCGTAAAATCGACTCGCATCCCCAGCCCCGCCTACCTTCGTAGTTATATTAACTTAGTAACTCTCGTAATACAAAGTTTCAACACTATAGGTCATCTGAAAGTTCAGTATTGAAGGGTATACAATTTCATTAAATTTTTACTTCGTTCTCGACTGGGTGATGCGGCGACAGGAAGCTCTCATGATACTGGCAAACCACCAGAACACACTAAAGACTTTTGGTGTAAAGTCTTTAATGCTGTTTGGTTCTGTGGCAAGAGATGAAGCGCGGACAGATAGTGATATTGATCTGCTAGTGGAGTTTGAGTATCCAGTCGGTTTGTTTACCTTTGTGCGTCTGAAACGCTACCTAGAGAAGATTCTAGAGAGTTCGGTTGATTTGGGTACGCCCGACTCAATCAAACCTTATCTGCGAGAACCTGTCTTTAGGGAGGCAATCCGTGCCTTCTAGGGATTGGCAGAACCGAGTAAGAGACATATTGGCGGCGATCGCAGAAATTCATGAATTCACAGCCGAGTTAACATTTGAAGAATTTCAAGAGGATCGAAAAACAGTCAGAGCAGTTTTATATAATCTTGCAATTATTGGTGAGGCAGTTCGCAGTATTCCACCTGAAATAGAAGATTTACAGCCCGAAATTCCCTGGCTTGACGTGCGCGGAATACGAAATATTGTAATTCACGAATATTTTCAGGTGAACTTATCTATCATCTGGCAAACAATTCAAGCAGACCTTTTGCATTAGAGCATTCTCTTCGCCAGTTGCTAGCCTTGTATGGCTAAAGTCCAAGATAAGTGTTTGTAAACGCTAAGCACTATTCTATCTTTGCTAAAGTTTAGGTTTTCTTAGAGCTTAAATAGCCTTTTCTCCACAAATAAAAAGGACTGATTAAGCTGCTAGTAAATAGCTCTAATTCGCAGGCTGCAACGAGGTCAGTTTTGACTTTCGTGCGGTGTTTGAGCAGATGTAAGGTGATTTTGCGAATGTCGTTGAGTGTGTAGGCAATCAGGGCGGGCGATCGCTGCCAGGGTTGAACGCTGAGCATTCGGGTAACGTAGCGGCTCAGTCCAATGCCGCGAAAGAAGGGAATCAGGTATTCCCGTTCTAATCGCTGTTTGGGAATTTTGTGGCGCACCTGCATTGCTGGGTTATACCAAATTTCCCAGCCTGATCGCTGTATGTAGGAAAGCATTTCTAAATCTTCGGCAGTCAGCATGTTGCCATCAACTCTGCCGTTTAGGATCAGGCGATCGGGCACGTTTTCTATCCATGCCTGTTTGCGGATAACTAGCCCAGCCGAGGGGGGCAGCACTTTTTTGGCAGGTTCATAAATTAGCGGATCAGGGCCGCGTTCGGTTAGCGCCAAGAAGGACAAAAGGCGGTTGAACTCTTCGGGTGGTTCGACCTCAAACTCTCCTTGAATTCGACTGGCGATCGCTCCTGCGTTTGGATGTTCTTGAGCGAAAGCGTAGGCGGCAGCAATCCAGTTTGCATGGGGAATATTATCGTCATCCAGGAAGCCGATCAGTCCACTTTGGGCTTCCTGGATGGCGCGTTTGCGGGCGAAGCCAGCTCCCTGCATGGCTTCAAGACAGTAGCGGACTGGGTAAGGGCTGTCTTGTTGATAGGCTTTGACGACTTCGGCTGTTGTGTCGCGACTGTTGTTGTCAACGACGAGGACTTCCCAGGTAAAAGCCTCAGTGCCCGTTTGGGATTTCAGTGCTTCTAGTACATCTGGCAAACGCTGGGCACCGTTGTAGGTGGGAATGGCTACTGTCAAATCGACCATGCTTTTAGACCTGGCAAGCACCACGTAGAAAATATCAACCTCGAACAAGATATCAATTTCAGTCGGGAGTGGCTTCAGTGTTTGCCCAAGAGTTTATCGCGCAGGTGCTTGATGCGATCGCGCAACTTAGCTGCTTCTTCAAACTCCAGCCGCTTGGCTGCATCTTTCATTTGACTTTCAAGCTGGGTAATCAGTTCCGGAATGTTTTCTAGCGGTAGATCGTCAGCATGTTCGTAGGCAACCTCTAGCTCTTGAGCATTCAGCCGTCGGGAGACTTCCAGGAAAGAGAGAATCGAATTTCGCTGCCTTTTGACGATGGGCTGCGGCGTGATGTTGTGCTTGATGTTGTACTCTATCTGGATTTCGCGGCGACGTTCTGTCGTGCTAATTGCCTTGGCCATGCTGTCTGTAAGATTGTCAGCGTAAAGAATAGCCTGCCCTTGAACGTGACGAGCGGCGCGACCGATGGTTTGAATAAGCGATCGCTCTGCCCGCAAAAATCCTTCCTTGTCAGCATCAAGGATCGCTACCAGCGACACCTCCGGTAAGTCCAGACCTTCCCGCAGCAGGTTCACTCCGATCAGCACGTCAAAGACTCCCTCGCGCAAGTCTTGCAGAATCTCGATGCGCTCAATCGAGTTAATCTCAGAGTGCAGGTAACGAACTCGAATGCCCCGTTCCTGGAGGTATTCGGTTAGGTCTTCCGCCATTCGCTTAGTCAGAGTCGTCACCAGGGTGCGCTCTGAGCGGCTGATGCGCGTCTGGATTTCACCCAGCAGATCGTCAATTTGCCCTTCGCTAGGGCGTACAAAGATTTCGGGATCGACTACTCCAGTTGGGCGAATTACCTGCTCGATCACGCGATCTTCAGAGATTTCTACTTCCCAATCGCCAGGAGTTGCGGAAACGAATACGCACTGCTTGACCTTGTCCCAGAATTCCTCAGCTTTGAGTGGACGGTTATCGGCGGCACTAGGCAGGCGAAATCCGTGTTCAATCAGGACGAGTTTGCGGGCGCGATCGCCATTGTACATCGCTCGAATTTGCGGAATTGAGACGTGAGACTCATCGATCACCAGCAACCAATCATCAGGAAAATAGTCGAGCAAACACTCTGGCGGCGACCCCGGAATGCGTCCTGCCAAATGACGAGCATAGTTTTCAACGCCGTTGCAGTAGCCGACCTCACGCAGCATTTCCAGGTCATAACGGGTGCGCTGTTCGAGCCGCTGTGCTTCTAGCAACTTGTTGTCTTTTTCTAGTTCTTCCAGGCGATCGCGCAATTCCTGCTGAATCGCGTCACAGGCCACTTCCAGCCGCTCATCCGGCGTGACAAAGTGACGAGCTGGATAGACGTTCAGCGCTTCCATGCTTTGCAACGTTTCGCCCGTGATGGGGTCGATGTAGCGAATTGCGTCAATTTCGTCGCCAAAAAACTCAATCCGGATCAGGCGATCTTCATAGGCTGGGCCAATTTCTAGCACGTCACCCTTCACCCGAAACTTGCCGCGCCCCACGTCCAAGTCATTTCGCTCGTACTGCACCGATGCTAGGTCGCGCAAAACCTGCCGCTGATCAACCTCCATGCCCACTCGAAACGGAATCGAGGCCTTGAGGTATTCCGAGGGAATTCCCAAACCGTAAATGCAGCTAATCGAAGCGACGACAATCACATCTTGCCGTTCAAACAGCGATCGCGTTGCCGAGTGCCGCAGCATATCAATCTCGTCGTTGATTGAAGCAGTCTTGGCAATGTAGGTGTCAGTAACGGGAATGTAGGCTTCGGGCTGATAGTAGTCGTAATAGCTGATGAAGTACTCAACTGCGTTGTCTGGGAAAAACTCGCGCAACTCATTACAGAGCTGCGCTGCCAGCGTTTTGTTGTGCGCCAACACGAGCGTCGGGCGACCCACTTTTTCAATCACCCTTGCCATCGTATGGGTTTTGCCTGTTCCAGTTGCGCCACGCAGGGTTTGGAAGCGGTGCCCTGCATTGATGCTTGATACGAGTTGGGCGATCGCCGTCGGTTGGTCGCCTGTTGGTTCAAACGGAGCCTTAATTTGAAATTCCATAAAGAGTTTCAGCAGCCATTCCTAAAGAAACACCAGCCAACTGAGAAATTATTGAGTTTTTGTGAATATCTACTGATGGCATCCTAACGAATTTTGATTAAAGCAGCTATTAAAACGGGGTGCTGGAATCCGTAAAGGTCATTCCAACACCCCATTTTAGATAGATTCTGGCTCGTCTAGAACGCTCTATTCAGCCACTGGGAAAATGCTAACAATTTGATTTTGACCCGTGAAGTTTACGAGAAAATCAACCGTGCCGTTCTCAAATTCGGTCGTGACGATCGCAATGTAAGAACCGTCTGCGGACTCTTCTAGTGCCTGGGTTTCAACACCAACAACGCGCTGGAATGCTCCATTTGCAGCAATGGCTTCTTCCCAACCCTGACGCAGAGTGTCGGTGGTGATGCTCGTTCTCACAGCAGGGTCATACATCTGAAGCGCAGCGTTGTAGTCACCTGCTACCAGGTTATCGACAAAATCCTGCGCAGTCGTTGTCAAATCTTGCGATTGTTCAACAGACAGAGGTGCAGCAGGCACAGCATCCTGAGCCTGAGCAGGAAGAGCACCAGCCGCAAGGGCGACACCAAGCAATAGAACTGGGATGCACTTTTTCATTTAAGTTTCCTTGGTTGTTTTAATTTAGGTGAATTGAGTGAGGGGAGAACCAAAGGCCGATCTATCAGAATGACGACATCCAGGTAGATTTTGTGCCTTTGCTAAGCAGAAGGTTGAGGGACATCGTCTGGATGCTGAAAACCAATGCAGATTAAGAGAGAGGACTTACACAAGCAAAAGTCAAGCGATCGCCATACTAACAAGAGTTTTAAGCCCTTGTTCTATGGATGATTGTGTAAGTTTTAAGAGAATCAGAGGGGCAAAATGCTTTGCCCCTAATTTTTCCTTTTCCTGAGCTCGACTCCGCCATCCGGAGCAATTTGAACTCTGCAAGGTAGCATTTAGAGGACGCTACCTAACGCCAGCTCACTTACTGTCGGGTTCCGCCTGGGGTCGGCGTCGGCTGGGTTTGCTGTCCAGTTCCACCTGGGGTTGGCTGTGGCTGGGTTTGCTGTCCAGTTCCGCCTTGAGGTGGCTGTGTTTGAGGCTGCTGTCCAGAGAGACAGTTGTACATCCGCAAGGTGGCAGCAGCAGCGTAGTTACGCAGTGCTTGACTATTGGGACTAAAGGCAGTTCCCGTCTCATTCACTGGAGAGGCAACGCCGCAGTAACCCGACATCTGGCTGATCACTTGAGCAGCCCAGTGACCAGAAGTATCAGAGAAGGTTCTGGGTTGCTGCGATTGGAGCTGAGTACCGCGTCCTTGCAGGTTTTGACCGTATTGAGCGGCTCTGCTCAGTACTGCAATCATTTCAGCCCGTGTAACAGGTTGGGTAGGACGGAAAGTACCGTCTTCGTAGCCGCTGATGATGTTGTTAGCACGAGCAAACTGAATCTTAGCGGCACTCCAACGAGACGCATCTACATCTGGATAAGGTCTGCTGCTGGTTTGGGTAGGAATGGTCAGATTAAGATTAGGTACTCGATCCAGCGATTCTAGAACCAGTGAGACAAGCTGCTCACGGGTTAGAGGAGAACGTGGTCGGAAGGTGTTGTCTTCAGAGAAGCCTGAGATAAAGCCAACGTTAACAGCTCGCTGAATCTCGTTGGCATAGGTGTCACCCGCAACGTCACGGAATGTTGTACCTGTACCGGGAGTACCTGTGCCCGGAGTACCTGTGCCTGGGGTACCTGTACCGGGAGTACCTGTGCCCGGAGTGCCCGTGCCAGGAGTAGTCAGCTGAGCAAGTGGGGTATCTGTGGCAATGTAGATGTGTCCTGTGCCTCTTCCCTGGAACGAGCGCTCAGCAAAACGCCAGCCTGGGTTGAGGTTAAGCTTGGCAAAGCCAGTAGTTGTGCCGTTTGCTTTAGCGATTTCGATTTGCTGTCCACCTGGGCGGTTGGGTGCAGCGACCAGGGTCAGATCACCGCCTCGGTTGACGACGCGAAGGCTGTACTGCAAGCCCAAATCTTCACCTGCGGCACGAAGAGAGTAGCCGTTGCTATCCAGGCTACGACCGCAGATTCCGGTGAAGTCAAAGTTAAGCCAGAGTGGGTCAACAATTGTTGGGTTTGAGCCTGACACACCCCAGCAAGGACGGGCATTGCTTCTCTGCCGCATGACGACGAGGTAGTGGGAAGTGCCAGCAGAAGTGCGGGGGGCGGCGACTGCGAGGAATTCTGTTTGGTTAACTTCTTGCTGCTCAAAGGTGACGGCGATCGCTGGGCTAGAGGGAATCGCGATGCTACCCATTGCAGTAGATGCAGCAATGGCAAGGGCAGCAATAGAACGGCGGATGGAGGATTTCATGAATTACCTACGAGGATTCTGATTAGCTTGGAATCTCCAGAGAGACTGTGCAAACTCCCTGTTGGGTATAAAACTATTATTCTTCGGAAACCTCAGTTCTGAGGAGAAGGTGGTTGAAGTTCTGTGATTGTGCCAGTGAGCTTCATCCCACCTGATTCTAATAGATAGACCGGAGATCGGGTGATAACAATCATTTCAGCGTTTTGGAGAACTGGAAAAATAGCTTAATCAAATGGCTAAGTGTGGGACAGTTTGAGATGTGTCCTGTGGGAAGAGCGAATCGCATTTAGCGACATTTATTACCGTCTCACTGAATGCTCTCTTTGCCCTCCTCCATACGGGTTAGCGAGATTGTGTGGTACAACACATCAAAACCAACGCGTTTGCGTATGAAGTGGAAGAATTCAGGATTTAGGTCCGTCTAGCTCAGAAAGAAGAACCTGGTTCTTTCAGAAACTCTGCTTCTTCGGGTGTGGTTTCTCGTCCCAAAATTTCGTTGCGGTGGGGAAACCGTCCGAAGCGTTTGACTATTGCCTGATGCCGGACTGCGTAAGAATAGGTATCTTCAAACTCTTTGCCCAGCTCCGGCTGGTCTGTGACGAGTTTGTGAAACAGAGCAACGCAATGGTTTTGGGGATCTAAGTTTTCGCTGTGTTCTAGCGGCAGGTAGAGAAAAAGCTGTTGGAGCGGCTTTAGCTGCTGGTGAAACTCTCTGGCGATCGCCCTTTGCGTTGTCTCCACAGCTTTTAGATCAGTTGCAAAAGCCCTGGGATCGCGGCGAAACATATTTCGGGGAAACTGATCTAGCACTAGGATTAATGCTAGACAACCAGCGGGGGAATCTTGCCAATGGTCAAGTTTGCCTGCTGCTGCTTGTTCGTAGGTGGTGAGGAAGCGATCGCGCACCTGTTGATCAAACGCCGCATTCTTAATAAACCAGACCTTGCGCCATTGAGCATAGTTAGCCAATCCCGTTTGAGGGTCGGCAAACCAAAAGTTCAGCACGTCATCTATCTGTGCCATAAAAGGGGAGATGCAAGGGTGGAAGGTGGGAGACGGCGACAGTAAGTATAGGAGCGTTGAGCCCTAGTTACTTTCTGCTGGAATCTCGCTAGATTCTTGGGTTTCAGGCTGATTTTGGTTTTGCTCGCGCAAAAGTTCTAGTTGTCGAGTGCGAAAGTCTGTAGCTGCAGTCCCCAGGTTTTCTTGCTGCGTCGAGTTGTATTCAGATGGAGTGCGATCATTCCCTAGTGTGACCCGGTGGATCAGGTCAAGCAGACTACCAGACTGGTTGCCCCTGCCTGAGAAAGGATCAGAACTGTCGCCATCTCCACTCAGAGAGTTGTCTAACTGGTCAACCGTTTGAGCCACACTCGGTTGGAGGGATGCTGTAGCCAAAACTCCCACAGCCATCAGCACAGCAGAAGTAGAACGCAGGAGTGTTATCAGAAATGCAGTCTTCATAGAACTAAGCTCAAATACCAAATTGTTTGGTCAACACTATTCAAGACGGAAATTGATGAGAACTTGCTCCCAATTGGATAATTCACTCTGGCAACTTGCCCAAATTCGATCGCCCAATTTGAGGAAAGTCAGGACAATCAAGCAAAGGAACGGCGAAGCAGGGAACGGATGCTGAGGAGGGCGATCGCATCAAAACCCAGCAGCACAATCAGCGCCATTCCCAAGGTCACCTCTGCAAATGGAGCATGAAGAATGATGCTATTTAACGACCAATCGCTGTGAACATAGATATAGCGGATTGGTTCAATCGCGTAAGTGAGTGGATTTAGGCTAGCCACCGTCTGTAACCAACCTGGCATAAACTCTATCGGTGCTAAAGCAGTACTGGCAAACAGTAGCGGCAAGTTCGTGACAAAAATCACGGCAATTAGCTCAATGTGCCCCGGTAGCGCAAACGCCAGCCCTAAGCTCAATGCCGTTACACCCAGCACCAGCATCAGCACGATCGCCACTACCAGTCCTAGACCCAGCGGATTTGGCAAGCCTGCACCGAGAAATGCGCTAAGGGCAACGATCGAAACCGTCTGCACCATGCTTAGCGTCGCAATAAAGATTGCCGATGCCAAAACGATGGAAAAACGCGAAGCCAAGGGAGCAACCAGCAGCCGATTAAGGAAACCAAACTCGCGGTCGAACATGACTGGCAGTCCGGCGTTTAGCGCTCCACCAAAGGCGGTAAAGACAATGATTCCTGCGCCCAAGAACTGCCCATAATTGGCACTTTCACCAAATAATCCTTGAGGAACGTTTTGGAACAGTGCGCCAAATAGCACCAGCCACATCAAAGGTTGAATGATTCCGGCAATCAGGGTGCTGGGTCGTCGCTGAAGTTGAATGAATAGCCGCCGCGTGAGTGCCAGCGTTTCCTGCACAAACTCGCCAGAGAAAAAACCAGGAGGAGGGGCGATTGCCACTTTCGCACTCGATGGGCGAAGCTCAGGATTACTCAGTTCTGTGGGAGGTGGGGTAATCGTCTGACTCATGGGACTCCTCTATATCGTTCAAGGCTTTTTATCTATGATTCAAAGCTTCTAATTTGAGGCTCTGTTTTTACACTAGCGCATCTGACGTTGGGTTTTGCGTTGGCTAAGTCTCTCAAGGTTTAAGTCCCTCAAGTTCTGCATCCGCAATTTATTACTCTTTCCCTAAAGTTCTTTGGCTATGACTAAATAGGAATTCATGCAGCTTGTCATATGGCTTTAGGAGGTTAAATGCGCCCACAGGCTTTTCTAATTGCTTTTTTGTCTACTTTGGTGATCAGTTTGGGGCTGTGGGCAGTTGCTCACCCATCGTTTAGCCAGAAAGGTGAGGGATTTTCTTTTGCGTTGATTGGCGATTTGCCTTATGACAATGACCAGATTGAGAAATTTGGCAATTTGACTGACCAGATTAACCAATCAGATTCCAGATTTGTGGTGCATGATGGTGACTTCAAGAGCGGTACTGATTTGTGCAGTGATGAAGTATTTGCCCAACGTAAGCAACTATTTGATCGGTTTGAACTGCCTTTGATTTACGTCCCTGGTGACAACGAGTGGACGGACTGCTACCGCGAAAGCAATGGCAGCTATGACCCACTTGAGCGACTGGAAAAATTTCGCGACCTGTTTACCCAAGGCAACCAGAGTTTGGGCAAACGAACGCTGTCTCTGAGCCGACAAAGCGAAAACTCCCGATTTGCAAAGTTCCGAGAAAATGTGCGCTGGAGCTATGGTGACGTGCTGTTTGTCGGGCTGAATGTGACAGGAAGCAACAACGGCTTTGGACGCACACCCGAGGGCGATGCTGAATATCGGGAACGGAACATAGCCAATTTAGCCTGGATGCAGGAGGCTTTTACGTTGGCCAAGCAAAATGGCGATCGCGGCATTATGTTAATCATCCAGGCAAACCCAAACTTTGAGCTAGAGCCAGCCGAACGCACCGGCTTCAACGATTTCCTTGGCGCTTTAGAAACTGAAACCTTTAACTTTCGGGGGCAAGTGGTTCTAGTTCACGGAGACAGCCACTACTTTCGGATTGACAAACCGCTGCTGCACTTCACCCACGAAGGAATTCCGCCATTGGAAAACTTCACCCGCGTCGAAACCTTCGGCTCCCCCAACGTTCACTGGCTACGCGCCACCGTAAACGCCTCCAACCCCAATCTATTCGAGTTTGAGCAAATGATCGTTGACGCAAATCGAAGCCGTTTCTCAATTTAGAGACGACTATTCTTCTGCTTTGACAATGTTAGGCGCAACACGGGTTGGGAACCATAAGCTTACGTTTTTGATTTGTCATGGGTTTTCTCTCTAGACCTGGCAGCAATGTCAGGTTTTTTTGTGGGCGATCGCTGTGAGTTAGCCTTGCAGTCTGGGAACCATAAACTCACGTTTTCGATGTGTCATTGGAAATTCCTTGCAAGAACTACACTCTCGACCTGGCAGCGATGCTAGGTCTTTTTGTTGTCAAAGAATATGATCAGGGCAATTCAGTTACCTGCCGCCCAAACTCATGAACATTGACCCCAATTTTTGGATTGGTTGCGTTGGGGCAGCCGCTCCAGAAGCTTTGAGGCTCTATAATCTGCGATCGCAGCCCGTATTTCGCTGGTCGTGGGGCTATCTAATCTTTTCCATCCCTTTTCTGATCGTGGGTGGATTCATCGCCTGGGTGCTGGAGCCATCGACTCGATGGGCTGCCTTCTACTCTGGGTTAACTGCCCCGGTGCTGCTCACCACCGTCTTGAAGGACACCGCCAAGGCGCAAAAGGAATTGGAGGAAGTCGAGAAGGAACGCGATCAAATTCAGCGGGAGCGAGAAGAACTTCAGGCTAGTAATCAGGAGTTCAAGCAAACTATAGAGGAGCTGAAACAGAAGTTGGAGCGATCGCAGCAAGAGACGACTTTACCATCAGAACGCATTCCTCCAGTTCCTTTGCCACCATCAGTTAGTCCTTCGATTCCACCACTCCCCAGTCAAATACCTACTGAGCCTGTTCCATTAATATCTCCCCAAGCACCCCAGCGATCGCCCCGAAAACCATCGGCTTCATTCTCGTTTGCGGTTTCGATTCTGATTGGATTCCTCTCTGTTTTGTTTATCAGACCTTTTATCCTAAACGAGCAGAACAGCAGTTACTCCACCGCTGAGCAACCCCAACCTGACTGGCAACCCATTATTTTGATTGTTGTTTTGGGAGCGGCGATCGCTCTATTCCTCTACCTCCGACGAAATCGCTGGTTCAAGGAATTCCTCAAAGGGATATAAGGGCTAATGGCTTTCTTCAATCTGAGCCAGTTGCCTTCACAGCGATCGTATCCTTCTGTTGGAATTGAGGTTCAACCTGTTCGATGGGAAGAGGAATACCTAGTTTGTCTGAGAGTTCCTGTACTTGCGTTGCAAACTCATTGGCTCCGGCAACTGCACTACTAATGGCTGTGGCAATCCCGATAAGTGCCAGTAGCGTAGCTTTCATTCGGCTCTGTTTGCGCTTCTCTGAGGATTGCTCCAGGTCAGCTTCTAGGTCCTCCAGATGATCTAATTGCGTCAGTCCGTTGCGCTTCTGGGAAGGACTCTGCCTTGCCTCGGAGGGAGTGAATCAGAGCAGTGATCTCGTTCAGGTTCGCACCGATGTATTGGTTAGTTTGCTGCGATGCTTGGTCTTGCATTTTGTTGGCAAGATTTCCAACGTTGCCATGTACGGTCGTATTGTAGGTTGCTGAACTCGAATGGTTCTCTGCCACAGCTTTTGCCTCAACTGTGATAGGTCTACTTGCCCCTAGCTTAACCAATTCAAAAAGGTTTGCATTTTGCTGCTTATAGATCTCAATTTCACGATCCTTCGCTTGCAGTTGAACACGGTATTGTGTTTCAGCAATTTGACAAGCGGTTTCATATAGCTCTTTAAACCCTCGCTCAAATAAACCTTTATCCGTGTCAGAGGGTACTTCCAGTCGCACTACAAGTGAGCTACCTAACTTTTTCTCAATGCTCTGAATATTGAGATCATCCCCATATTTTGCTTTTGCGTTTTCCAGTGAAGCAAGAAAAGCCTTCCAGTCAATGCCGTCGTTGAAGAACAGCTCTACTGACTCCAGAACGATTTGATAGCGTTTGGTGAATTCGCCTGGAGCAAATATTTGGTTGAGGCGTGGGGACGGCGATCGGTAAACTGAAATTGCTCATCATCATGCTTAGTAAAAACGTACTTACAAGTAACCTCTTGCAAGTTGGTTTGAGAGTTAATATTCCAGTTTTCGGTACAAATTCCTGTTAGTGTAGCAGTATGGAAATTCGTGCCTAAAGCTTTGACAGCGCTGAGATTGGCATCACTGAGATTAACACCGATGAGGTTAGCACCGGTGAGGTTGGCATCACTGAGATTAGCCTTGTGGAGGTTAGCCTTGTAGAGGTTAGCCTTGTAGAGGTGCAAAGCTAAGGTCAGCATCAATTAAGTAGGCATCAGTCAGGTAAGCATGGGTGAGATCTGTATAGGCGAGATCGGCACCTGCGAGGTTGGCATATCTGAGGTCAGCAAAACTGAGGTCGGTAAAGCTAAGGTCGGCAAAACAAAGGTTAGCAAAGCTAAGGTTAGAACCGCTGAAGTCAATCCTTACCTTTGGGTTCTGCTTTCTCCACTTATTCCACTCTTCTACTCCGTGCCTCAGTCGGTCGCGATATTCTTGATTTACCATTGCTCTCTATTGTCAAACCTACGCTTCGTGATCCAGCATCTTAAAGCACGGTTCCGAACACAGACAGTTTAGACTAAACAGGGAAAGGTACGAGTGCTCTAGTACTTCATTGATTACTCGACGAATTGCTTAGGTAGAACCCTCCAACCGCGATCGCCTCTTCAACCTGCTGCCAAATCTTGTAGGAACAGCGCCAAATAAAAAGCGGGCAAAATGCCCGCCTCACTAAGTTTAATGACCTAGCTTTTAGCGCTTCGCTAGTTTCTTAGACATCTTCCGCAGACGAATCGACTCTGGAGTAACTTCCAGCAGTTCGTCGGGACCGATGTATTCCAGCGCGCGTTCCAGGCTCATGTCGACCGGAGTCTGAAGCTGCACCAGTTCTTCACCGCCAGAGGCGCGGTGGTTGGTGAGCTGTTTGGTTTTACAAACGTTGATTTCCAGATCTTGAGGACGATTGTTCTCACCGATAATCATGCCTTTGTAGACCTTGGTTCCGGGTGAGATGAAGAATACGCCCCGATCCTCAGCGTTTTTCATCGCGTAGAAGGTGGAGACGCCTTCCTCGAAGGAAATCAGCACACCGTTGCGACGAGTATCCACATCGCCGGAGAGCGGACGATAATCCAGGAAACTGTGGCTCATGATGCCATCGCCACGAGTCAGGCGCATAAATTCACCCCGGAAGCCAATTAAGCCTCGCGCCGGAATGACAAATTCTAGCTGAGTGCGACCGTTGCCGCCCACCTGCATGTCCTGCATTTCGCCTCGACGCTGACCCAAACGCTCGATGCAGCCACCAACTCCATCTTCAGGAACGTCTAGCACAAGTAGCTCAAATGGCTCACAGGGCTGGCCGTTGACCTCGCGGTAAATGACCTGTGGCTGAGAAACCTGGAACTCGTAGCCTTCTCGCCGCATGGTTTCGATCAAGATGCCCAGGTGAAGTTCACCCCGACCCGCAACCGCAATTTTGTCGGGAGAGTCAGTTTCTTCAACCCGCAGCGCAACGTTGGTTTCCAGTTCTCGGAAGAGGCGATCGCGCACCTGACGAGACGTAACGTAAGTCCCCTCTTGTCCTGCAAACGGCGAATCGTTCACTGAGAAAGTCATTTGCAGAGTTGGCTCATCCACTTTGATCAGCGGCAAAGCCTGCGGCTCATTCGGGCAGGTAATTGTTTCGCCGATGTTGGCATTGGCAAACCCAGCGACCGCGACGATGTTGCCTGCCGAAGCTTCTTGCAATTCGATTCGCTTGAGTCCATCAAAACCCAGCAGCTTCGTTACTTTTGCCTTGACGACTTCACCCGTTTCAGTCACGAGTGCCGCCTGCTGACCTGCCTGGATGGTGCCGTTGTGAATTTTGCCGATGATGATTCGACCCAGATATTCTGAATAGTCCAGCGTCGTCACCTGAAGCTGTAAAGGCTTCGCCGGATCGCCAACCGGAGCGGGGACATACTGCAAAATTGCCTCAAACATGGGCTGCATGTCTACGCCTTCTTCTTCCAGAGTGTTTTTGGCGTAGCCTTCTAGCCCAGAAGCAAATAGGTAAGGGAAATCGCACTGGTCATCATCTGCACCCAATTCCAGGAACAGATCCAGCACTTTGTCGATCGCCCCATGCGGGTCAGCTTGGGGACGGTCAATTTTATTCACCACCACAATTGGACGCAAGCCCTTTTCCAGAGCCTTTTTCAACACAAATCGGGTTTGAGGCATCGGGCCTTCGTTGGCATCCACGATCAGGATGCAGCCGTCTACCATGCCCAACACCCGCTCCACTTCGCCACCAAAGTCAGCGTGACCAGGGGTGTCTACAATGTTGATCAGCGTTTCCTTGAAACGAACGGCTGTATTTTTTGACAGAATCGTGATGCCCCGCTCCCGTTCTAGGGTGTTGGAGTCCATGACGCAGTCTGGAACCTCTTCCCCTTCGCGAAATGTGCCAGACTGCTTGAGCAGCGCATCAACTAGAGTTGTTTTGCCATGATCAACGTGAGCAATGATGGCGACATTGCGAATCGGCAGAGTCATAAGAGAATTCCAGAGAGATTGAATAAGAGATAAGCTGCGCTTAATAGCTTCTTAACAAAGTTTTCCTAGTCGATCGGGATCGGGTGCTGTAAAGAAGCCGTAATGATCTTATCTTAATATTTCTTGGAATAACTGAGTGGATTTGGGGGCGATCGCCTTTAGCCAATCCCACGATAATCTCGATTGGCATCTGCAACGAGCAAACTTGGCTGTCAGAAGCAGGAGCTTGGCTGTCAGAAGATTGCTAAAATAATCAGCCTTCCCAACTCCTAACCCCTGACCCCATGTCCCCAGAAGTTGTTGAAATTCTCTCCGCCGACGAACTGCGTCGTACCCTGACTCGGCTAGCCTCTCAAATCGTTGAACGGGCTGGAGATTTGTCGAGACTCATGCTGTTAGGTATCCACACTAAAGGCGTACCACTGGCAGAAACGCTAGCTCGACAAATTGAAGTCCTGGAACAAGTGGAAGTTCCCGTTGGTGCAATAGATATTACCTTCTATCGGGATGACTTAGACACCATTGGAGTACGCACACCTGCAAAAACGGAGCTTCCCTTTGATTTGTCGGGCAAAACCGTTGTGTTAGTTGATGACGTGATCTTCAAAGGGCGAACCATTCGGGCGGCGTTAAATGCAGTAAACGATTACGGTAGACCAGAAGCAATTTGGCTGGCAGTACTGGTTGATCGCGGGCATCGAGAGCTACCAATTCACCCTGATTTCACTGGAAAAAAATTGCCTACCGCCAAAGAAGAACAGGTGAAAGTTTATCTACAAGAAATTGATGGGCGCGATGCAGTGGAATTAATCACTCGCAGCTAATTACCGCTCGAATAGGTGAGTGTGAGAAGCTATCTCGTCTGTCTAAATTAACAAGATAATTGTTCCCAAAAAACAAAAAGTTTTGGCAACCCGTTCACATCATTTTGTTGCCGAACGGATCATATCAATTAGTTAGACGAACGGAGCATCAGCAAAGTTCCTGCTAACTCTAAATATCACTCATTTTTGGCAATCCTTGACATTATTTACACGGGTAGAATATAACGTTAGACGTGTATAACGCATCTAACCTCTAAGGGTGAAATTGAATACCCATTCTTTCAATGCATCCGCCAGGTCTAGGCACAATCGTTTACCAACCAATACTTCTTGGTTAAACATGACTAATGCTCAATAGCTTTTGTGGAGATGGCATGTATCACATCTTTGCAAGTTCAAGGATTGCTTGTCCAAGAAAGATTCGAGCAAATTCTAACCAGTCCTGTACTTGAGTTCTATACTCTGAACCCAAACGGCGATTCTGCGAAAGTTTTCAGCACATTCATCACTCATCTATCAGTGGCTCCTGATGGGGAATCTACCTGAAATTAAGGTTTCAGGGGCCGGTGTTTTGCGTCTAATTCAGCTTTAGTGAGGGTGGAAATAAGGGAGGTGGCGATCGCCATTCCTCCTTACACTTCCAACACCTCCAACTCTGTTCAGCCCATCTACCAAAAACAGTGCTGAACCCGATATTTCACGGCTAAATTTGCTGCGCTTTGTTGCAGCAGTCTGTAAAGACACATGTTTTGCAGATGTTTTGAGTACCGAGCTTAACCTCGGTCGCTCAGCTTTAGCCTGCTCATTGCACAACATTCCAGCAATCTAATCATCAATAGGAGCTCAACATGCAATCCAGCAAAGGTTTTGGACAAAAGAACCAGCAACCTTTAGGAACTGCATCACCAGACATTACAGCATCCCCTTTGAGTACTCCAAGATACTCACCATCAATACACAGACAACGTTCCAGCGATTCTTTGATGGCTTCTACGAGCCAAACCTCATCTCAAAGATTTGCTGCTGCTGCAACCACTCCAGTCGGTAGGTCAGACTCCTCAAATGACTTTAGGGTGGTTGGCACCAAAATCTATGACCCAAACGGACGTGAGTTTATTGCCAAAGGGGTCAACATTAACGGCCCAGGCTATGGATGGCCTGGCAAAACACCTGAACAGGTAGACAACATTAAACGTTGGGGATTTAACTCAATTCGATTAAATGTTCGTCAGCTCGGTTTGGACAACAAACAAACCTATGCTGAAAACGGCACCATTGATGCGATCGTCGAGAAATTCACCAGTCAGCGTATTGTGGTGATGATTGAACCGCACGAACGCACCGGGAAATGGTACAGCTCAGATGAATTGAACAAGCTGGTCAATTGGCACAAAGGATTAGCCAGCAAATACAAAGACAATCCCTATGTCTGGCTCAACGTTTCTAATGAACCTGGAGGCTCTGACAGCGGCAGCTCCAGCGCAGTGAGCAAATATGTACAGCAAAACACTTCCGTAATTAAAGCGATTCGCTCTACTGGTTTTGACAACCCGATCGTCGTAGATGGTTGGTCTTGGGGGCAGGACAGCGGTTCCTGGAACAGCAGCCCTGTGAGTGAAAGTAAGTCTGCCATTCTTTCTTTAGGTCAAAAACTGTTATCTGTCGATCCAGACAAAAACACAGTTTTTTCCCTGCACACATACGACCAGTGGAAGACGAACACTCAAGCAAAAATGGATGATTTCATTGACCGAGTTCACGCCAAAGGACTTGCCCTGGTTGTGGGGGAATATGGTGCTGAAAACGGTAGCTCAGGCAGATTTAAGGAGACAGTGAGTGGTGTTTTGCCGGTTGTTCAAAAGCGAGAGGTGGGACGCTTTGCCTGGGCTTGGCAGGGAGGCGATGCCTTTGACCTGACCACTGGTGGTGGGGGACACAAAGCTAACTTTAGTTCTAGTGGTTCAATGCCAGATAATTTAAGCTGGTTTGGACAGCAAGTGTGGAAAGATGCTCGTCGCGCTGAGAGCCTACAGACGCGTCCTGGCAACACCCCTGCGCCTGCACCCCTGCCAATTCCTACACCCCTGCCAATTCCTACACCAGTACCCAATCCAACACCTAGTCCAGTTCCCAGTCCTTCCCCATCAAGTAGCTTGCGCTATGAGGCTGAGAATATGTCCAAATCAGGCTACTCAGCTGAAAGCTTGTCTTCGGCTTCCGCTCAAAAACTAGTTAAACTAACCGGGACAAAAGGCAGCTTGAGCCAAACGTTTAAGGGCAGTTCTGGTACCTATGACGTTGTGATGGGCTATTTCGACGAAAATGATGGTCGTTCTACTCTCAAGCTAGACTTTGCCGCAAAGGATTTTACTCTGAGCTTTGACCAGAATTTGTCTAGCAATAAAGCAAGCTCGTCTAGCTTTGTGCGACGTAATTTAGGTTCTGTGCAACTAAAGGAGGGAGAGACATTTAAGCTGGAAGGTATTCGAGATGGGGGTGAGTATGCTCGCTTTGACTATCTTGAGTTTGTCAAAAAGCCTGCCTGAAGCAGACTTCTCCTTGCCGATCAAAACTCAACCTTGGTTTGCATAAGCTGATGCCAGCAGACTAAACATTCAGGGCATTTCAATGGCTGTAGGGACGTTTCGCGAATCGCGAAACGTCCCTACAGCCATGGCGTTGTTAGTATGGGCGAGCGCCACCGCTTGTGCCGCAAATTCTTTCGATTAGCTGTACTGTTAAGCAAAGTTATGCAAATTACTAAAAGTCATGGTGCCACTTTTTAGCAAAATATCAGTGGCATATTAGCGGCTGGTTCAAGCACTGTGAGTTCAACTATAAATTCTTCAATCAATCAAACAGCGCATCACAACGGAAACATCTTAGAGGATGCAGCTTTAACTCAGGGACGCAAAGCAGACCACTTAAGGGTTTGCCTGGAAGAGGATGTGCAGTTTCACCAAACTACGACTGGGCTAGAGCGCTATCGGTTTACTCACTGTTGTTTACCAGAGCTAGATCTGAATGAAATTGACCTGACAACTACTTTCTTAGGAAAGTCGCTGGGTGCGCCCCTACTGATCTCCTCCATGACGGGGGGAACTGAGTTAGCCCAACGAATTAACTATCGATTGGCAGAAGTGGCGCAGCATTACAAACTGGCAATGGGAGTGGGGTCGCAACGAGTGGCGATCGAAAATCCGCAAGTGAAGCCAACCTTTGCGGTGCGATCGCTTGCCCCTGACATTCTCCTATTTGCCAATCTGGGAGCCGTTCAGCTCAACTACAGCTACGGTTTGGAGGAATGCCAGCGGGCGATCGACTGGCTAGAAGCCGATGCCTTGGTACTGCATCTCAATCCGCTTCAGGAGGCAGTCCAAACCAATGGAGATACTAACTTTCGCGGACTGTTTGCCAAAATTGCGCAACTTTGTCAAAAGCTGCCTGTGCCTGTGATTGCGAAAGAAGTCGGCAACGGCATCTCGGCAAAAATGGCAGAAAGATTGATTGATGCAGGGATTAGTGCAATTGATGTAGCCGGAGCTGGAGGAACATCCTGGGCAAAGGTGGAAAGTGAGCGGGCAAAGGATGCTCAGCAGCGACGACTAGGAGAAACATTCGCCAATTGGGGACTGCCAACGGCAGAGTGCATTGTTGGAATTCGGGCGATCGCCCCCACCATTCCCTTGATTGCCTCTGGCGGATTGCGGAATGGACTGGATGCAGCTAAGGCGATCGCCCTTGGAGCAGACTTAGCTGGGCTAGCCCTGCCTTTTTTGCAAGCCGCCTCAGAATCAGAAGATGCACTGCATGAGCTAGTCAGGCTGTTAATTGCAGAACTCACTACCGTTCTCTTTTGCACAGGCAATTCTACAGTGAGAGATTTAGGGAATCCTGGTGTTCTGCAAAGTTTGGGAATGAGGGTTTAGGTTTGGAGGTTAGGGAATTTAGTTGAATTTCCAACAGTTCTAAATCCAAACTCTAAACTAGATCTAGCCTCAATTCCGTTTTGGTTGACTACCCTCCATGGAGACGTGATGGAATTGCGTTTGTACTAACCCTCAAATACCCATCAAAATTCCAACTCCACAATCCCCAACCCCTAATCCCTAATTCCCACTCCCCTCATGCGCGACTTTCTCAAATACACTTTTGCTAGTTTCGTTGGACTAATTCTGTTTGTGACGCTGGGACTTGGAGGACTCCTATTTATCATCAGTGCGATCGCCACTGCCTCTCGAAGTGCTGGACCGACTGTAGAAAAAGATTCCATCTTAGTTCTCGACCTGTCTACGGAGATCACAGATTCCAGCCCGGTTTCTGATGCCAACACGGTTATTCAAGGGGTTTTATCAGACGGTACTCCAGAAACGGTGTCACTCCGCAATGTTTTGAATGCGTTGGAGAAGGCTGCTACAGATGACCGCATCGTCGGACTATATCTTACGGGCAATGTGAATGCCACTGGGCTTGGCTCTGGGTTCGCCACATTGCGAGAAGTGCGAGAGGCACTGCAAACATTTCACGAGTCTGGAAAACCAATTTTTGCCTATTCAGAAGCTTGGGCAGAACAAGACTATTATCTTGGCTCTGTAGCAGATACGGTTGCCCTTAGTCCCAGTGGACTGATGGAGCTAAACGGGTTCAGGGCAGAAACTACATTTTTTGCAGGAGCTTTGGAAAAATACGGTGTTGGCATTCAGGTCTTGCGCGTGGGGCGCTATAAGTCGGCAGTGGAGCCGTTTATCCGCACTAGCAGAAGCCCTGAAGAGCGGGAACAAACCCAACAACTGCTGGCTGATTTGTGGAGTGAGTTTCTTGCTGCTACCTCCGAAAGTCAGGGAATTACTTCTCAGCAGCTTCAGGCGATCGCCAACAATCAAGGGCTACTGCTAGCCGATGAGGCTCAAGAGGCAGGCTTGGTTGACCGGGTCAGCTATTTCGATGAAATTGTGACAGAGTTACGAAAACTAACGGGTGAATCAGAGGGAGAAGGGGAAGGGGAAGGAGAAACATTCCGCCACATTGCTCTACCCACTTATGCTGATGTGCTTGCGGCCGACGAGGATGCTGGAGGCGACAACCAAGTGGCGCTTGTAGTTGCAGAGGGCGATATCGTCAGCGGTGAAGGGAGTGCAGGTCAGGTGGGGGGCGATCGCCTTTCCAGACAGCTTCGAGAACTGCGTAAAGACGACGAAGTAAAAGCGATCGTATTGCGGATTAACAGTCCGGGTGGAAGTGCCACTGCCTCTGAACAGATTGCGCGAGAAGTATTTTTGGCGCAAGAAGCAAAACCCGTCATTGTCTCAATGGGTAGCTTTGCTGCCTCTGGTGGCTACATGATTGCTACCTATGGCGGTCAAATTTTTGCCTCACCCAATACGATTACCGGCTCGATCGGCGTGTTTGGACTATTGCCTAACGTGCAGGAACTTGCTAACCAAAACGGTATCACCTGGGACGTAGTGAAGACCGGACAGTATGCCGATTACGAGACGATCGCCCGTCCTAAAACAGAAGCAGAACTGGCAATTGGGCAGCAAATTGTCGATCGGCTCTACGATCGCTTCCTCGACAAAATTGAAGAATCTCGCCCCATTCCTCGACAGCAGCTTGCCGAAATTGCTCAAGGACGAGTCTGGTCTGGTGTTGCCGCAGAGCGGTTAGGACTGGTAGATGAATTGGGTGGGCTAGATGCCGCAATTCAGGCGGCCGTTGAAGAAGCCGACTTGGGAGATGACTGGCGGCTAGAGGAATATCCCAAATATCCCAGCTTTGGCGAGCAATTCTTTGGTCAACTGTTCAGCAGTCGAATCAACGACCAGATAACTCGTGCTGCAACACCAAGCGACCCGCTTTCTCTAGAACTTCAAAAGCTAAGAGCCGACCTGGAAACCCTAAAAGCACTCAACGATCCGCTAGGAGCGTATATGCGTCTGCCGTTTTTACCAAGGGTGAACTGATGAGGGGCTAAGGATTAGGGAAAGAGGTATTTCCTCGTCCTTGATCCCTCAGCCCTACCCAATAGGCACAGCGGCGATCGCCCTGCAAAATATGCTCAACTCGCTCAATGGCGATCGCTTCTCCCAAAATTGCCTTAAATACCTCTAATTCTGCTCCACACAGCTTTTGGCAGGTTTGGGCAGCAGTGCAGATGGGGCAATGGTTTTCAACTAGCAACAGGCTTCCATCGGGTTGATCGATCACTTCTGCCATGTAGCCTTCCTGGGTACGAAGCTGGGCGATCGCTTTCACCTGGTGTTGCCAATTCTGCTCAGCGACCAAATCAGTCAGCTTAGATTGGTAAGTTTGAATTTGCCGCTGGCTGCGCTCTGTCACTAGCCTATCCACCCCATCAGAGCCAAACACCGTTTGAATGCTGCGGAGCAAATCTACCATCAGGTCAGCGTGCCGATTAGGAAAGCGATCGGCTGACTGCTCGGTTAATTGCCATAGCTTGACGGGTCGCCCCATTGGACGACGTTCCTCGCGATAAGTCACCCACTGTTCTGCTTTTAAGGTCTGAAGGTGCTGCCGAATTGCCATCGGTGATACCTGTAGCTCATCAGCCAGAGCAGTCGCTGTTTGTGCGCCCTGTAGCTTCAGCACATGCAGAATTTGGTCCTTCGCTTTTTTAACGTCCTCCATTAACCAATCCTCCCCATTGGGAGAGATAAAAGAAGATTAATGATAGCAAACCCACTGCGTAGACCGTTAGAACCAGAGTAACTAGAAGCAAAGCAAAGAGGGTGGTTTTGAGTTTTGAGTGATCAGCTTTGGGTGAGGAAGACTCAAAACTTATAATTCTGATCGCCTACCCACAAGCTGATGGGCACTGCTTGCCCCTGGGCATCTACTTTTACCTCTACCACAAAGGCTTGTGCTTCGCCTGATTGCCCAGACTGGTTGATTCGTTCATTAATTTCAATCCGCTGGTCTTCAGGAATATAGTACGCCTCTAGTCCATAGGAAATGCTGCCGCGTCGATAGTTTCCCTGTAGGGCAATTTGGTTGGAGGGTAAGTTGGTGGGGCGATCGCCACTAATCCGCACAGGCTGCCAGGGTTGGGGCAATGAACTGGTTGCCGCAGATTGCGAATCGGAGTCTGGAGCAGGCTGCAACACGATATAAAAGGGCAACCCAGATTCAAATAAAGAGGGAGTTTGGGCTGACCAATTTGGAGTAGCTAAAATTTCTCCACCAGGCAAGTTTTGTAGGGTTTCAAGCCTGGAGATGTCGTAGCTCAGCGTTATATAATAGCCACGTAGCAAATCATAAGGATCAACCGGAACCGTTTGTAGAATTGCCGTTCTGCCTGCGAACTGCGTGTAAACTGCCTGCGCTGGAACTGCCAAAATCAGAGCGACCTGAGCCGCTAATGGCAACCAAAACCGCCAACCTGGAACGTTGTGAGTAGTCATGACGCTTGCTCCGATGATGAAGTGTCGGGGAGGATTGGACGTTTCAACACACGCATATGCCGCTCAAACCACAGCCCAACCAGGATGACGGCAACGCCGCAGAGCAAAAATACCAGCGATTTCAGCAATAGCCCGGTGTTGTATTCCAATGTGCGGCTAAGAACTTGCAGTGTCAGCAGCACGATGCCGCTCCAAAATAGGCGACGTTGCCCCTCCGCTAAGCCTTCGCGCAGGCATCCGGCAGCTAGCAAAAACAGTAGGAGGTTAAAGGCGAGGGTAGCGATCGCCATGATCGGCGAAACATTCCAATGCCATAACGATATACAAGCAATGACGAGCAAAAATACCAGCATCACCCCGTCATTCTGAGTCAGCCGCCAGTAGTTAGTACGTTGCTCTGGCTTGCCTCGGTAGAACCACTGCACCAGTGTTAGTCCAATTAGAAAGAGCAGATTAGGGTTAAGCAATAGCGGTAGTCCATTACCAGTTAGTTGAGACTGGGGCGAGGCAGCAGCCTGATTGCCACCTTCAGTCCACCAGAAGTGGTAAGACATCAGGTAAACCAAGCCACTCAGATAAATCAGCGCCATGGGTTGGGCGATCGCTCGAAACGGCTTAGGACGTGGCAAGGAAGCTAGTCTTTGCCAGGGACGCTGCCAGATTGCGTCGTCATAGCTCCACAGCAACGCAGCCGGTAAAGTGAAGGCGATCGCTCCCATAGCACCCTGTGCATTAGGAAACAGCCAACTCAGATCCATAAGGATGACTAGAAAAGAAGAGATGACGGCGATCGCTGCCAACCCAAATAAGACTCCAGAGCGGCACCGATAAGCCAGCGGCACAAACAGCACCCCAGCAATGATCGGCATGTTTTGCATCACCAATCCCAATGCAGGTAGCACACCTACACTAAACAATTCCTGGATGCCCAGCCAGTAGCCAATTCCCATCAGCAAAATTGCCAGAATTCCAAGGGAAACAAGGCGCAGACTATAGGCCATCGCGACTACACCCAATCCCCAAATCAGGCATAGGGCGTAGGCTGAACCGCTATGATGAAAAATTTGTCCCATCAGCGCCATATTCGCGCCTAAAATCAGCGCCCCCAGGAGCAATAGCCCCTGCCCAACACGCTGCTGTGCCTGTTCTCTACCAGGGGACAGGCTCAAAGGCTGCTTCCACAGATAAAATCCCAGCGCATTGATGCCAACAAATAGAACCAACAGCATTGCTACTTTTAGTTCACGTGGAATAGCTTGCCAGTTTGCTGCCACAAAGGTGATGATCCCTAGCCCCAGCAAGATGCTGCCCAGACCAACCAGGATGACAATGAAGCGATCGCGGGCGGCTGTATCCAGACGGTCAAATTCGTAAAGCTCTGACAACCGCTGATGCTGAGCTTGATCAATCACGCCATTCGCCAGCCAACCTACCGCTTCTTGCCGAAGCTGCCGCCGAAACTTATCTGACACCATCTTGCACCGCCCCCAAGGATGATTTGAGCCGATGTTTCTGGTATCCCATTAATTAAATTATTTGCCACAAAGGAATATGCCAGATACACAACTGGCTCCACGCAATCAATTGAGTCCTTTGTCTTGACTTCCAAAGTCTTTATCTTAACTTGACGATTCGTAGATTCTATTACTAAGTTGATCAAGAGTTCTCTGTTAATGAATTGAACCTGAAGCATTTTTTTGAGGGCATTCATCCATAAAGCAACTTCAAACTCTTCGTTAGATTAGGTCTTTACCATGCAAATTAAGCTGCAGCTTAAAAAAGTTTTCTTAGCCTTGTTATTTATTGCAATTGTCTATGCTTTGATGGCTTTGGCTCTACGAGCAATAGGCTTAGAAAACGCCCAACATTTTATTAAAGAAACAGGAGCCTGGGCACCTTTAATTTTTATTGTTCTATGTTCACTGAGTTTAATTCTTGCCCCTTTTAGTGGAAGCTCTCTCTTTGTTGTAGGGGGAGCTTTATTTGGCAAGGAAACTGGCTTTATTCTAAGTTATGTCGCTACTCTGATTGGGTGCAGCATTAATTATTGGATCTCTAGAAAACTCGGTCGTGGAGTTGCAAGCCGTTTCATTGGTAAGAAGAATCTAGAGGAACTGGATAAATTTATGAGGCGACTTAAAAGTCGCCAAAGCATCTTCTACATAATTTTAATCATGCCTCTCTCACAAGATATTATGAGCTATGCTGTAGGTTTAACTAAAGTCAGATATAGATATTTTTTAATTGCATTACTGATAAGTGGTGCGGCGATCGTTGCAGCTTACATCTATTTAGGGAGCAGCCTATTAGAAGCTTTAATTTAGATTGGTTTTAGAGAAAGCTAATATTTTCATATTCACCAACAATTATGCTAATTCAAAATTCATTCAAACATTTGCAGAATTAGTTTGCAGAATTAGTTCATTAAGTTGGGAAATGGCACTGCTTCAAGCTCAATATCTGCACGTTAACAGCATTCTTATTATCACGATGAGGAGTATGTTTGAGATGCAGGGCGGAGGGCTAGAGCGATTTTTGGGGCGATCGCCGTAGAACTCAAAGAGACGCGATACATCGCGTCCCAGCAGATTCATTTCAACGGATCGTGTCCCCAGTTCATCAAGGAATAGCGCCAACGTGTATCCGTCACATCGCCGGATGGTCGCTGAGCGGAATGGCGGTGAACATAGCTGATCACTCGCTTCATTTGTGCTAGATCGTCCTCTGTGTAGTCAGCCTGCTTCACTTTCAGCAGTTCAACGATGTGCCGACCTGATTTGTGTCCAGTCGACTCTTCGTTGCCATCTTTTTGCCCTACTGCCTTGGAGTCCTCTGTCTTAAGCCAAGACTCAAGCTCTTTAGGAGACATGTTCACGACGGACTGAAATTCGTCGACGGTTGCTTTGCGATCGCCTGCCATCATCCTGCTCCTAGTCGTCAATCTTTTTCAGCGATTCGGGTTTATGAG
Organism: Leptolyngbya sp. FACHB-541; assembly: GCF_014695875.1. Classification (NCBI taxonomy): domain Bacteria; kingdom Bacillati; phylum Cyanobacteriota; class Cyanophyceae; order Leptolyngbyales; family Leptolyngbyaceae; genus Leptolyngbya; species Leptolyngbya sp. FACHB-541. The sequence goes on from NZ_JACJPC010000036.1 coordinate 34,133, forward strand.
CCGCCTCTTTGCCAGATTTATCGCTCTCAACCAGGTACTCAGGACTGTCTTTAGAAGCAGCAACGTGATGCCCTTTAATATCGGTTTCTGAGGTCAGCTTTTTCTTCACCTCACCCGTTGTTTTCCCTTGGGAAGTTTTCCACTCGACGTGATCGCCTTTCTTAAAATTCTCTGTCATGAATCAGCTCCAATTAATATTTCTTAACGGTTGCTCCTATTGTCTGGATTGAAGTTCTCAAAGCAATCGGTCTTATTGAAGATTGCAGATCCAGGATTGCTTGACATAAATCTTTCTAGAGTGAGTTGTTCTACTGATTCCAAAAATTAGGGCTACCGATGGAAAAGCACTCTTTCGAGCCACAAATTTTCGAAGAGCGGCTGATTAACGGTGTATCGTCAGACAGTGCGAATTTTGCGATGTCCAGCAGTGTTACTCCCTAAGGAGACTTAGCTTTGAGCAAAAAAATAGCCCCCTCGCCGCTAGTATCAATGGCGATCGCCACGCTCACCTGGATTGCAACACCTGCTCTGAGTCAGGCTGCTACCCAGTCCTTGCCACCCAACGTGGAACAGGAACCTGGGACAGCAGATGACCAAGTAGCCCAGCTTTTCTACCCTCCTGTCAATGAAGACCAGCAGGCGCTTATGGTTTTAGGTCAGGGAGAGGCAAGCGCTCCAGCGGAGGTAGCTGAAGTTGAGTTTTCTTTCACGAACTATGATCCCTACGCTGTTCCAGATGAAGGGTTGCTGCTGTTTAACGATACTTCTGCTCAAGCCCCCCCTTCACTGCAAGCACAGGCTACACCAGGAGACCCACCTACCCTTACCGAGGCCCAACTCCAACCCGTTGTAGATGCGTTGGTTGCAGCAGGCATTCCATCTGAATCTATTGAGGTCTCGATCGTACCTGGTAGCCCGAATGTTTATCCTTACACCACCGATCGAGGCTCTGTATCTTTTGATTTGGACGCGCCTAGTCAAGAACAGATTAAGCAAGCAGTGGATGGGGTAAACGAGGCGATCGCTGACAGTGAAGAAATTTTCCTGCAAAATCTGAGTGTTCAATATTCCGTCAATGACTGCACAGAACTAGAGCAGGATGTTTATCAAGACGCAATCGGTGATGCTCGAAATCGAGCAACGGCGATCGCCACAGCCATGGGAGTAGAACTTGCGGCAGTACCCTCTGTTGCAGAATCACCGTTCAATTTCCTTTCTCCTGCCTGCGGCTCAACTGCTCAGCCAGTTCTCTACAATCCCTTTGGGCTTGGCGCATCCTACTATGATCCCGAAGCACCAGCAGAAGTTTTGGTGAGACGAGATATTTTCGTGACTTTCCCAATTCGCTAAATCTTAAGGGCTTGGCAATGCCAAGCCCTTTTTGTAAGAACTGAACGGTTAGCGCAGACTGCGTATCCTCTAGCTCACCACTTCAAAACTTTTCACTTCTAAAACAGGTCCGATCATGGCGGTCGTCATGACATCATTTCGCACCTGTCCTTCGACTTTGACCTGTAAGCCAGGTTGCAAGAGGTCTTTGGGTGCGCCTTGGTGAATTTCGTAGGAATCTCCATCTCCCGTCACCAAAGCCCAGGTGCCTGTACCCATTTCCGACTTTTGCATAATTCCTTCTACTGTAATGCTCATGCTGACTGCGTCTCCGCTTTTGATCCCAGGTATGCCAGTCCAAAGCAGAGGAGAGCGTTCACGATCAGATAGCTACGGGCGATCGCTCCACTTCCCAGCCAAAGGACTTCTGGCGAAACAATAGCACTGATAGCAAGACAAGATGCCACCCCAAGGGCAGAACCTACAGCAAACCATTTCCACTGTGCGTTACCTAACAGCAGAGCTACCAGCACCAGCGGAATTAGCACACTGGCAAAAATCGGGTTTAGCAAACTGCTGCCCTGAATTGCTCCGCCCAGTTCGGGGATCGAGCTACCCAGAATACGGAAGGGGAACTGCGGCGCGTCAAACACGTACAATCCGCGCAAAAAGAACAGACCAGCACTACCGGCAACCAGTCCACTTCCTAGCGAGAAGCTAAAAATCGGCAGATAGTTTCTCAGGAACCACGCCAGTAAGTAAGACCCTAACACCATCCCGATCTTGGGCAACAGCGCTACTACACCGCCATCAAACCAGAAGCGCAGGTTAAGGTAGCCATTATCGCGTAGCCAGCGGAAAAAGTCGCGGAAGTTAATTTGTCCTTTTTGCGCCAGCTTCACAGCAGCAGCAGCATCAAGCTGTCCCGCACCAAAGTGGTTTAGCTCGTCTCCCTGAATCACCCGGGCAGACTGCTTCAAGACTTGAGCGATCTCATTGGGACTTTCAACTCCAGATGCTTTGACGAGTGCCGCAACGCCAGCAACGTGAGGGGAAGCCATGCTAGTTCCCTGGAAGGCTCGAAAAACAGCTTCTCCAGTTTCAGGGTCAATCGTTTGTTGAAGCACTCCGCCCGCTGGATTGCTGCCACCTGTAGAACCACCGGGAGCAGAGATGTCTACCCCAGCACCGAAGTTGGAATAGGGCGCTTTGACTCCAGTGGAATCTAGCGCCGAAACGGCAATCACGTTGGGGTAACGAGCTGGATACGAGGCAGAGTTACTGCTTGCATTACCTGCGGCAGCAACAATCACAACGCCTTTACCGTGGGCATAGTCGATCGCCTCTCGCATCAAGTCAGTGTCACCACCGCCGCCCAAGCTCATATTAATTACGTCGGCGTTGTGATCTGCGGCAAATCGAATCGCTTCAGCAATATCGGCAACTGTGCCGCCGCCAGAGGCTGCCAGCACTTTTAGCGGCATGATGTTGGCTTCGTAAGCGATCCCGGCTACGCCATAGCCGTTGTTGGTGGACTGGGCGATCGTGCCAGCCACATGGGTGCCATGACCGTTATCGTCTGCGGCTTCTGCTCTGTCGTTGACAAAATCGTAGCCCGCGACAAACTTCGTGCTGCGAAGATCGGGAACCTGGCTAACTCCAGTGTCAATTACAGCGACCGTTACGCCTGCCCCTTTGGTTTCATCCCAAGCGGATTCGATGTTGATGTTGAGGAAATTCCACTGCTTGGCGTAATCGGGATCGTTAGGAATGTCTTGAGTGGAGTAGATATAGTTTGGCTCAATCGACTCAGTGTATTGCTTTAGCTCCGAGCGTCTTAGCCGCTTTAGCAGTTGGCGATCGCCCTCCACGACATAGACATTATCCTGCTCTGAGAAAATGCTGTTGAGGCGAGGAGTAACGTTGAGCTGTTGGGCGATCGCCCCCAACTCACGCTCAATTTGCCCTGCCTGAAAATCATCCCGGAAATCCAGCACAATGGACTCGTATTCACCCTTGTTTGCTAGACCAGGAAAACTCGCCAGCGCAAAAAACAGCCCCACCAAAAACAATCCAGTTAGAAAAAGCCTTTTCATAGAATCCGCTTCGCCGCAGCATCAGTTATCCACCAAGATAGCTCAAGCCCCCTCTAATAGAGGTTGAACATTGCTAAAAAACGTTGCTAAAAGTTGCTTTCAGTATCGTGTTGAATCAGGTAAAAAGTTATGACAAGAGGACTTCTTTGGCTGCCCTTACTGGCAGTTTTTATCGGGTTAGCCTGGGCGGGCTGGAATGAATATCAGAAATTAGAAGCTTATCGAGTTTGGGCAGAGCAGTTTGAGCGTGCCAAATACGATATCTATTCAGTGCTAGGGCAAAATGGCAGCACCTTGACCTGGGGTAAGCCGACTCGCAAAGCTCCTGTTAACCTGCAAACCTTTTCGCTGAAGCAAATTCGCCGCGTTCGACTCTGGGTAGACAACCAGTCTGTCGATTTAGAAACACCGCCTCAAAAGAGCCGCAAAGTTGCTTTGGAATTCGAGCGATCGGATGACGCTGAGCCAATTCGCATTCCTTTCACCGATCTGTCCCTGGCAATTCAATGGGGGAATCACCTTCAGCAAAACTTACGCCAGCTTCAAGCCGAACCAATCGACGGGAATTGATTCTTCAGAAGGAGTTGGTATCATGCATTCATAAAAAAATTGGTCTTCTACTTTATTCCCTTGCCCGATAGCGATGACTAACATTGCATCCGTTTCTCGAACAGAATTAACAGAACGACGGCAAAAACTACGCCGTCAGCGCCGTTTGAAGGTTGTGCAGGCTGGCTGGCGGACACTGGCAGTCAGCGGATTGGCAAGCGGATTAGTTTGGGGAGTCACCTTACCTGCCTGGACAATTCGAGTACCTGAACAAATTGCGATCGATGGTAACGAGTTTCTCTCTGAAGAGGCAGTTCAGGCGCTCTTACCGGTTGCCTATCCTCAACATCTCTTGCAGTTACAGCCACAGGCACTAGCAGCTCAGCTAAAGTCTCAGGCATTCATTGCCGATGCGACGATAACTCGCCATCTGTTTCCTCCCGGACTGACTGTGCAAGTTCAGGAGCGTCGTCCTGTTGCAGTTTTTTTAGAACCCGATTCGGGTACTGCTGGTTTAGCCAACTCCCCTGAGCAATCCGCACAGTCAACCGTTTTGCCAGGGGCAACCCAGATCAAACTACTCGATGAAACGGGGGTATCTATGCCCCTAGCAAACTACAGCGGATCAAACCAATCACCGCTGCCAAGCTTGAGAGTTGTAGGAATGCCCCGCCAGTATCTTGCTGAGTGGTCAAAACTTTATCAGCAGGTCAGCCGTAGCCCAGTTGCTGTTCTTGAAATTGATTGGCGAGATCCAGCTAACTTGATTCTCAAGACAGATCTAGGAATGGTGCATTTGGGTTCATACAGTTCCCAGTTTCCAAAGCAACTGAATGCCTTAAACCAAATGCGTGAACTTCCAGAAACTGTAAATACTAGTCAGATTGATTATATTGACCTGAGAAATCCTGATAATCCTTCTCTCCACATGATTGAAACTAGCGCTGTGCCAGAGGACACAACAACATCTAGTTCTCCCTAGTTTTTGTGGTTGCTCATTCTGAGATTATTGCTATTTTGGCAGCGGCTGATTCATTCAACAGCTTGAGCTTTGGGCGATCGCGCTTCCCCCCAACCTATTCTTGTAAAGCAGTAATCTCAAACTTTTCGCTAGAGCAATTTCACAACGGGTTGAAATGAATGGATTGACCCATTGATGCTTGCATATTCCTCTGGCGAATGCACCCAGAAGTAGATTTCTAACTTTTGGATTTAGTTAAACTCCTATTTACTCCAGCTATTGTGTATTATTGGTTTTTCAAGCAACTTACCCTATAGTTGACTAGAGTTGGCGAGTAGGTAAAGTTGAGCTTCAGCCATACACGGTTGAAGCGCTTCTCAAATAGATTAAATTACTGAGTCTTTTGAGTTCTGCCCATCTAGGCTCATAAGTTTACGGGTAGAAGGTCACTGAATTGCTTATTCTTAAGCCCTATCGCTTTAGCAGTTAGTGATTTGTCACCCATGCAGTTTTTAGTAAATGAAATCAATTTACTCTTCCAGTATCAATGAACACTTCAAATCCTTTTACCAACTCTGGGCTACACTTAAGTCAGGTCCGCGATGCCAGAGCCGTGCTGGGAGAGGAATCCAGGAGCGATGAGATCGTGCCGAGCAGCATAGCCAGAATCAAAGTGATCGGGGTCGGCGGTGGTGGCTGTAACGCCGTAAACCGAATGATTGCCAGTGAGGTCGCGGGTGTAGAGTTTTGGTCGATTAATACAGATGCTCAGGCATTGGTCAATGCATCTACCCACAATCGACTTCAAGTTGGGCAAAAGTTAACTCGTGGATTGGGTGCTGGCGGCAATCCGGCAATTGGGCAAAAGGCAGCCGAAGAATCACGAGATGAAGTTGCTTCGGCGCTAGAACATGCTGACTTGGTGTTTATTACGGCTGGCATGGGTGGCGGAACAGGCACCGGCGCAGCCCCCATTGTTGCAGAAGTCGCAAAAGAGATTGGAGCTTTGACCGTCGGCGTGGTGACCCGTCCCTTTACTTTTGAGGGTAGACGGCGTACCAGTCAGGCAGACGAAGGGATTGCAGCTTTGCAGAGCAGAGTCGATACGCTGATCATGATCCCCAACGATAAGCTGCTGTCGGTGATCTCAGAGCAGACCCCCGTGCAGGAAGCGTTTCGGGTTGCGGATGACATTTTGCGTCAAGGTGTTCAAGGCATCTCAGACATCATCACGGTTCCGGGGTTAGTCAACGTTGACTTTGCCGATGTGCGGGCAGTGATGGCGGATGCAGGCTCTGCGCTAATGGGTATTGGGGTTGGCTCTGGCAAGTCTAGGGCTAGAGAGGCCGCAATGACCGCAATTTCCTCGCCACTGCTCGAATCCTCAATTGATGGGGCGCGCGGGGTTGTGTTTAATATCACGGGCGGCTCTGATTTGACGCTGCACGAGGTCAATTCGGCAGCGGAAATTATTTACGAGGCAGTTGATCCCAACGCAAACATCATTTTTGGGGCGGTGATTGACGATCGCCTTCAGGGTGAGGTTCGAATTACGGTGATTGCGACGGGTTTCTCAGCTGAGCCACAAGCTGCACCTACATCTAGAGTGACAACTCTAAAACGGAGTGTTAGCGCTCCCCCCATCACCCCTGCACCTCCAACCACGCTTTCTGAACCCAAGAACAAACCCGGTTTGGATATTCCTGAGTTTTTGCAGAGACGACGACCCACTCGGTAGAGAAATTGCTCTTAACCTCTTTATGCTCATCGAACTGTGAAAAAATCATAGTTCGATAGCTGTTCTTACAGAGATAGCGCTTGGCAATCACCCAATCTGTTAGAACTTCAATCTACGGTTTGCACGTCGGGATAGGTGGTAATTTAGAATTTGCTCTGTTACAATCACAGGTTAAAAGTGGTTAACCCATGAGATTTGTAACCATGACAGGAGTACCTGCTCAGACCCGTTTTGTTCAGGCAACGATTTCAGAACCATTCCGAGAGCCAATGTTCTATTATTTTGCCTACGGCTCCTGCATGTGTCCGGTAGATTTGAAGCGATCGCTCGGTGAAAATGTTCACGCTCATGTGATTGGGGCTGCCACGCTAAGAGGCTATCGGTTGGGCTTTTTTCGCCAATCGCGTTTAAGAAACTGCGGCGTTTTAGATGTAGTTAAAGACCCGACTGCATTTGTCGAAGGCGTTTTGTACCGATTGCCGCAGCGGTTGAGCGATCGCCTAGATTTACGTGAAGAAGGCTATCAGCACGAAATTGTGACCATTCATCATCAAGGTCAGCAATATGAGAATGTTCGCACCTACGTTGTTTTAGAGAAGCTAACTGAAGAGCTTGCTCCAAATGACTGGTATTTCAACGTGGTGCTACGGGGCGCTGTCACTTGCGGTCTGCCAGAGCAATATTGCTGGCAGTTGTTTAACCACATGCATCAGCTTCAGCAACGCCACGGGCTACAAGCTCCGCTACTACGCTCAGCCTAAAAGCAAGTTTCATCTTGCTCGTGGTAAAGGTCAGCACTACAGCAACCAATAAATTGATATAGGTCGGATGCGCTTGTTTCTGTCTCACCTTTTTTTGCAACAGCTAGTTTGGACTAAAAGATAAACTGGGTGCGAACGACGCTTCTATACTTTATGCAAGCGAAAGAACAGCCTCACTATTCGCCGGAAGAATATTTAGCGCTTGAGGAAACTGCTGAGTTCAGGAGCGAATATTGTAATGGGCAAATTTTTCCGATGGCAGGGGGAACACCAAATCACAATCGCATCACGGTTAATTTTGGTTCTGCTTTAAGCCTTGCCTTAACTGAGCAAGACTATGACATTTTTATAAGCGATATGAGGCTCTGGATTCCTCGCAAAGGACTGTATACCTATCCAGATGTCATGGTCGTTGAAGGAGAATTGTCCTTTGTAGAAGGACGCAAAGACACTATTACAAATCCCTTGCTAATTGTCGAAGTTTTGTCCGATTCCACGAAAAATTACGATCGAGGCGAAAAATTTGAGTTTTACAGGACTTTAGCTAGCTTTCGAGAGTACGTCTTGGTGGATCAGTACAAAGTGCATGTGGAACATTGCTCAAAAACTGCAAACAATCAATGGCTGATGACTGAGTATGAGCAACTGGATGCAGTACTGTGTCTGGTTACAGTTCCATTGCAGATTCCGCTATCCAATGTCTATAGAAGGGTAGTTTTCTGAGCGATCGCCCTCCTCAAAATTATTTTCTTTAAGACTCTTCAGACTTGCAGTAGCAGAAGATAGGTATTGTTGATTTCACCTTGATAGGTGATGTTAACTAACCTGTTTTTTGTGATTCTTGTTTTAGCGAAGAGTGAACGTAACCCCTGAATAGCCTAGCTTTTCTAAACAGTAGCTAGGAGGAGTATGTTTGTATGTTTAAGCTCAGCAGCATTTCGGCGATCGCACTATTAGCTCCAGTCTTATGCATATTTGGAGTTTCTCCAGCCAAATCTCAAGACGTAACTTGTAGAAATTTTTTGACTCAAGAAGCGGCTCAATCCTATTTCGTGTCAACGGGATTGCAAACGTTGGATTTTGACGGAAATGATGTCGCTTGTGAATCTCTGCCTAGCCTACAAACCTCAGATGACTTTCAGGTCGCCAATGGGCGAGAAGATAATTATGTCTATGAACTCTGGAGAACCTTGAACCATGATGACGAGATCAGGTACTATCTGACAGTTCGAGAGTTGCGACAAAGAGTTCGCCCTGAAGGGTGGACAGTGAGGTTAGGCGGCTTTCAAACAGGCTCAGACGCTCTAGTCTTTTTTGACTGCATCTATACCGATCGGGCATCTTCAACCTGTCCTGATTTATCCTCTCTTTCCTTACGGTGAACCCTATGTTTTGTCCCCCACGTAACGGAGTTATTCATAAGAGTTAAGAGAGAAGGCAGGGTGAAGCCTTGCCTTCTCGCCTAATTTTGGTAACTAGCCCAATAGTTGAACCCAATGGTTGAAAACTGCGATCGGGCTACTCGGGCAGAAAGCCGACTGTCTCGGCGTGTTCTTCAGAATACTGAGCCAAACGTTGGGAAACCTCTGGGTTATAGAGGCGTAAATAGTTCCAGTAGTTTTCAAACACAGACTCGACATAGCCCTTCGTTTCGGGGAAGGGAATCTGTTCAACAAATACATCAGGGTCGCTAAAGCCAAAGCGATCGATCCAATCGGCAACGCTTCCTGGTCCAGCATTGTAGCTAGCAACCGCAAATAGGGAATTGTTGTCGTACTCCCGATGGGTATAGTCCAGATACCAGGTGCCCAGAGAGATGTTGTCGTTGGGGTCACTCATCGTGTAATCTTGCAAGCCAATTTGCGAGGCAACCCAGTCTGCCGTATCTGGCATCACCTGCATTAGCCCAACTGCACCCGCCACGGATTCAATTTTGGGCTCAAATCGAGACTCTTGCCGAATTAAAGCGGTCACCAGCATCGGATTAAGCTGCCGCTGCTGTGACCAGGAATTGATCGGTTCTAAAAATGGAAAAGGGTAAAGTGCTTGCCAGTAGCCTGTCTGACGCTTGAGTGCCTGATATTCAAGCTCTTCCTCTGGCTTTTCGCGCCACTCCAGGCTAGAAACCATGAAAATGCCGTCTAGATTGTCTCCCACGCCAAGACGCATTAACCCATCAGTGAATTGTTGAGCAACGGTAGGCTGTACCGGGTTGTCAAATTCAACTTGCCAAATGGACCAGGCATCGCGGTATTGTCCCAGACGATAAAGCTCCTGTAGTGCGGCTGACCCGGCAGGTGGGACAGGTTGGCTAATCGGTTTGACCACCTGCGGAATCTGTTGCCGCACGGTAGTGAAGTTGCCCACATCCCAACCCAGTGTGGATGCCGCTCGCCACGCATAATAAGACCCGGGATAGTGCGTCAGGACATACTCAAAAGCTTTGTTTGCTTCTGCCTGCTGACCCATCTGAATTGCCCATTTGCCTACCCAGTAAGCAGCTTCAGGGGCTAATTCGCTGTCGCCATTTTCGGTGACAATTTGCCGTGCCCATTCCCATGCTGTTCGGGCATCGCCTGCTGTCGCCGCTCGTTCTGCCTGCTTCCAGCGCAGTTCTGCGGCTGCCTCAGAATTGCTGTACTGAGTCAAGATAGACTGCCGTGCCTGACTTGCAGACTCAGGGCTTTGCATTGCCTCCAACACGTCTGCCCTTTCTGCGAGTGCTTCAGCAGCGCGGTCGGGAAAACGCTCAATCACAGTATCCAGGTAAATTAAGGCATCCTGTGGCTTGTCAGTTAGCTCTGCCATTTTAATCAGAGCGGTTGCGGTTTCGTCAGCATCAGGAAATTCTTGCGTTAGCTGGTAGTAAGCTCTGAGTGCATCAGAGTAGCGTTCTCCTAACTGAGCACCCCGCCCGGTACGGTAGGCATTTAGGGAAGTGCGAGGCGCTTTGGCGTAGGCTGAGCCAGCACTGCCGTAATAACCATTTTCCCAGTAGGCAAAGGCGATCGCCTCCCAGTCTTCAGGTTGAAGCTGGCTACCGTACTCATTCACCAACCGATCCAAAATGGAAGTAATTTCGGGTAAGTAATGCCCATGCTTCGCCAGAACCAACAGCATTGAAAGCTGGTTTGGGTCTTGGCTGAGGCGAGTTTTAGCAATTTCAATGCTGCGGGGATGGGCGGGGAATTTGGCGATCGCCTGATCCCAGTACTGCGGGTCACTCTGCCCCAGCGCAAATAACGCCTCCGCTGTAACCGGATCATCAGGATATTCCGTCCAAAGCTGCTGCCACATTGCTGTTGCTGCTGCCGGATTGCCGCTTGCCGTGTGTGCTTGCGCCCGCTTGTAGAGAATCTGCGGTGCCAGAGCAGCATAGTCTTGCTCCAGATCTTCCAGCCAAGGAAGCGCAGACCCTGCCTGTCCCTGCTGAATCAAGTCACTGGCGAGAAGATACCGTGCTCGATTGCGATCGGGCGAAGGGGAACCGCTCGCAATTTCCTCTAGTTGAACGGCCCGTTCTGTCACTGATACTGACACCAGGGGCAACACAGCGGAGGTTGTATCCTGGCTCAAATCCAGTTCACCGGTTGCCTGCTCGGTGACAAACCATTGCTTGACCAGGGGTTGCTCTAAGACTAAATCGCTCAATCTGGATGCAGAGAAAGTGGCACCCATAGTTAAAGCTGCCAGCCCTGCGCCAACAGCTAAGAAAACCTGATTCTTACGTTGCTTTAGCATGAAGTCTGGCTAAACCTGCAATTCCTAGATTGAATGACTGCTAGCGTCCCAAGGATCGTTCTGTCTTTCACAGCATGATAACAATCCTTAATTGATTGTGACCGTCTTTAGACAGCGATCGCCCTTCTCCTGATGCAGCCCAAACTCAGGTCAAATCAAAATTGAGCAATACTGGACGTATTGATGCTTTCAGGTAGCGGGAGAAATGAATCTTCTAGGGACAGATACGCCACGCTTAAGTTGGTCTGGGGATTTGCTGGTCATTGGTTTATTTGAAGATGCTGTAGATTTGACAGGCGATCTGGCAGAGCTAGATACCAAGCTGTCCGGCACATTAACCGAACTGATCGGAGAAGCCGAGTTTAAAGGAAAAGAAGGCAGCAGCGCAGTGACCCGAGTCGGCGCAGGTAGCCCCATTCGCAAGATTGCAGTATTGGGTTTAGGTAAACCCGAATCATTGAAGCTAGAAAGTCTGCGTCGAGCTGCCGCAGCCGCCGTTCGCCTAGCGAAGAAAGAAAAGAGTAAAACGGTGGGGTTAAGTCTGCCTCTGTGGAATAGCGATGCAGCGGTAAGTGCTCAGGCGATCGCCGAGGGCATCGAGCTCACCCTGCACCAGGACAATCGCTTTAAGTCAGACGAAGATAAAGACAAAGCCCCTCCGCTTGAGCAAATCGATCTGCTTGGCTTTAACGGTCAGGATGAGGCGATTACCCGCGCCCGCCAGATTGCTTTGGGAGTGATTCTCGCCAGGGAACTGGTGGCAGCTCCAGCCAATATCGTTAACCCCATCGTCATGGCAGAAACCGCAGAGGCGATCGCCAATGAATATGGTTTAGAGCTACAGATTCTGGAGCGAGAAGACTGCGAGAAGTTGGGAATGGGTTCTTTTTTGGGCGTTGCTCAAGCTTCTGACCTGCCGCCTAAATTTATCCACCTCACCTATCGTCCTGAGGGGACACCTCGACGGAAATTGGCGATCGTCGGTAAGGGGCTAACCTTTGACTCTGGTGGACTTAACATCAAAGGGCCAGGCAGCGGCGTTGAAATGATGAAGACCGACATGGGTGGGGCTGCCGCAACGCTCGGTGCTGCAAAGGCGATCGGGCAGATCAAGCCCGATGTTGAAGTTCACTTCATCAGTGCTGTAACCGAGAACATGATCAGTGGTCGGGCTATGCGCCCCGGCGACATTCTCACTGCCTCTAATGGCAAAACCATTGAAGTCAATAACACTGACGCTGAGGGCCGTTTGACCCTGGCAGATGCGCTGGTGTTTGCCGAAAAGCTAGGCGTAGATGCCATTATCGATCTGGCAACCCTAACCGGAGCCTGCATTGTTGCACTAGGGGATGATATTGGCGGGTTGTGGAGCGAAGATGAGGCGATCGCCACCCAGCTTACCCAAGCTGCCGAACGTTCTGGCGAAAAGTTTTGGCGAATGCCTATGGAAGAAAAATACTTCGACGGCTTAAAGTCCGTTGTAGCCGATATGAAGAATACCGGCCCGCGTGCTGGAGGCGCAATCACAGCCGCCCTCTTCCTCAAACAATTCGTTAAAGAAACCCCCTGGGCTCATCTAGACATCGCTGGGCCTGTGTGGAAGGAAAAGGAAAATGGCTACAACAACCCCGGAGCTACGGGTTTCCCGGTTCGGACGTTGGTGAATTGGGTGTTGAGCTAAAGGGTTAGGGGGCAGGGGCTAGGGGCTAGGGGAGCGCTAAAGCCCCTTCTGAAGACTCTGCCTCCGTAGTTCCCAAGCCCAGCTTAGGAACAGGTAAAAACTTGCAAAGACTCGGCAACAAAGGTAAGTAGAAGGAAATATGCCCTAGCCCCCAGTCCCTAATCCCTTACTTAACAATCCCTTTTGTAAAGAAATATTGCAACTCCAAGAACTTCCGTGTTAACTTCTATTTACAAGAGTTGACTTAACTGAGGATTGCTGTCATGGAAGCTCAAGAGCCTAAGTTTGGATTTACCCGGTTTGCTGAAACTTGGAACGGTCGCTTGGCAATGATTGGTTTCGTCGTGGGTTTGGCTACCGAATATGTGACTGGTCAGGGCATCCTCTCTCAACTGGGCTTGATGTAATTATTCCTGCCAAGTTTAGTTAACAATTCATCAATAGCAAAGGGGCGCACACAGTGCGCCCCTTTGCTATTGGGTATCACGAGAGTTAGGAAAAAATGGGAGAGGGTTAAGCCTTTTTTTGCTAACTTGAGTACCAGCGAAATGTGTCTAAAATTCGGCGCTAAGCGGAGTTCTGGGAAAAGGAATCACGTCACGGATGTTGCTCATCCCCGTCATGAACTGCACAACCCGCTCAAAGCCTAAGCCAAATCCGGCATGGGGCACTGTGCCATAGCGGCGTAGGTCAAGATACCACCAGAGGTCTTCAGGATTCATGCCCTGTGCTCGAATCCTCCGTTCCAGCACGTCAAAACGCTCTTCCCGTTGGGAACCACCAATGATTTCACCGATTTTAGGAGCTAGCACATCCATTGCTCTAACGGTTTTCTCATCGTCGCTGAGGCGCATGTAAAAGGCTTTGATCTCAGTTGGGTAGTCCGTCACGATTAGCGGCTTTTTGAATAGCTCTTCTGCCAGGTAGCGCTCGTGTTCGGACTGCAAGTCTAAGCCCCAGGAAACGGGATACTCAAAGGTGCGATCGCTCTTCTCCAATAGGGCGATCGCCTCTGTATAAGTAATTCGCTCAAACTCGTTATTGATAATGTTGTCTGCTGTTGCCAGCACCGAGTCATCAATCCGCTGGTTAAAGAACTCCATATCTTCTGGGCAGGCTTCTAGCACATGCTTAAAGATGTGTTTGAGAAAGTCTTCTGCCAGGTTCATGTTGCCTTCCAGGTCGCAGAAAGCCATCTCCGGCTCAACCATCCAAAACTCTGCCAGGTGGCGTGATGTATTCGAGTTTTCGGCTCGGAAAGTTGGGCCAAACGTGTAAACATTGGAGAACGCCAGCGCCATTGCCTCGACCTGAAGCTGTCCGCTAACGGTAAGGTAAGCCTGTCTGCCAAAGAAATCTTGACTGTAATCTACCTTCTGGTCTTTAGTTAAAGGAATTTTCTGTAAATCTAAGCTGGTAACGGTAAACAGTTCTCCTGCCCCTTCACAGTCATTTGCAGTAATGATTGGCGTGTGAATCCACAGAAAGCCTCGCTCTTGAAAGAACTGGTGAATGGCGGCAGCACAGGCATTGCGAACCCGCAGTACAGCTCCAATCGTGTTGGTGCGCGATCGCAAATGTCCCATTGTTCGCAAAAACTCAAACGAATGGCGCTTCTTCTGCAACGGATAGGTTTCTGGATCGGCTTCCCCTTGAACGGTGACGCTTTCTGCCTTCATCTCAATCCGTTGACCTTTGCCCGGAGATGGCACCAACACTCCCGATATTTCTAAAGCAGCGCCCGTATTCAACCGCCGAACTACTTCGGCATAATCCGGCAAATCTTGATTGATCACGACTTGAAGGCTAGCCAGAGAGGAGCCATCATTCACCTCAACAAAGGAAAACCCTTTCAATTCCCGCTTAGTTCGCACCCAGCCCTGAATTTTGACCGCTTCGTCAGGCTGTCCGGTCTTTAAAAGTGTTGCAATGCGTTGAGTCGTCATAGCGGAAATCACAAGGTTAGAAGAATGGTGAATTTGGAAAAGAACGCAAATTCCTTTTCTCATATTGCCTCAGAGAGCTAGAGTTCTGTGGCAAAAAGAACTGCTTCCTGGGAAGAGCGACAGGTGTGAAAAATGAAAAAGCTAGGAAATGCAAGCATTCTCTCGTTAAAGAGCGATTTTACTCCGAGTTTCAGAGTACGTTACCGAACAGACAGGTTTACGCCCCTAACCAATAATTCGGGTACAGAGTCAGTGTGGTAGTTCTCTGTTTAGCTGAGCGGAAGTGACTGAAAAATGACCCTTAACCTTGAGAGATGAGAAAACGGTAATGTTTTTCCCTATATATGTTTCTCCCTGTATACTGTCTGCCATTCTCTTCTTAAGTAAGGCTTAGTTTAGAAACGCCCAATGTCTAAGCCTGAAATTTTCAATAAACCCAAGAATCACTTACTGGCTGCCCTGCCTGATGAAGACTACCAGCGCCTCTTACCTCACCTGGAGGAGGTTCAGCTCCCGTTGAGAAAAATCCTCTATGAGCCAGGTGAAACTCCTAGTGCAGTTTATTTTCCCAATAATGCGATGGTTTCCCTCGTTGCGACGATGGAAGATGGAGCAACCGTTGAAGTTGGGCTGGTGGGTGCTGAGGGCGTAATTGGTTTGCCTATTGTTTTAGGCGGCAAAGCAACTGTCTACCAAGCAATCGTGCAGCTTCCTGGCACTGGAACGAGGCTAGATGCCGATATCTTTAAAGCCGAATTTGAACGGGGCGAATATTTGCAAAGGCTGGTGTTGCTCTACACCCAGGCATTGCTCACTCAAGTTTCACAGAATGCGGTTTGCAACCGTTTGCACACTATAGATGAACGGTTGGGACGCTGGCTGCTATCTGTTCAAGATTCCTTGGAAGCCGATGAGCTACCGCTGACCCAGGAGTTTATTTCGCAAATGCTGGGAACCCGCCGAGCTAGCGTTACCGTGGCTGCCGGAAGTTTGCAAGAGCAGGGAATCATCAGCTATAGCCGAGGCAAGATCACGATTCTCAATCGGGAACGGCTTAGAGAGAAGTCCTGCGAGTGCTACAACGTGATTAGTGGTGAGTTTAATCGGCTATTAGGACTCAAGAGGAATTGGTCTTAAATAAGCTCGTCTAGTTGAGGCGATCGCACCCTCTGCTTAGGCTGCTATATGTACGCAGACGAACAGACAAATACCGAGTCGGACAGTATCTTATTACCGATACTAAATTTGAAAAAGTTGCTTAGGCTCGTTAGTGCTTACTTCTGCTCGTTTCGGTTGAGGTCTGTAGGAATAGAGAGTAGTTCAGTTGTTCTTTCTTCTCCAGATTTGTCTAAGTCAGCAGATGTGAGTGTAGGGTTAGCTTTGTAGAAAGCATTTTTTCTGCTGCGAGTTTTATTACATCTTGTCTTAAATAAGTTCTAGCTGAAAGTTCGTTAATGCATCAGGTGGGAGATTTGTGAGTCAACTTGAGTTAGTAGAGCCGTCATAGAAAACTGATGCGAAGGTTATGCACGTGTATCGTGCAGTTTCTAAGATCCAGTGCAGATGAAAACTTCTACCCGGATTAAAGAGCTTTTCATCGGCTATATTGCTGCGTGTCGCTCTAAGCAAGTTAACTCCACAATCAAGCGAGTTATTAGCGTTTGCTAATTTACGCTTTGGTTCCACCTAGCCTTTCAACCATGTAGCTTGAAAAGGGTAGAGCAACTAATGACATTGCCTGTCAGGGACGATTTCAGTGTTCATGAACCAACCTCTCAAAATGTGCCGTTGCTTAATGGGTTGCGGTTATTGATTGTAGACGACGATCCAGATACCCGATGCCTGTTTGCCCTTGTCTTAGAAGAAGATGGAGCAGAGGTAATTGTGGCAGCTTCGGCAGATGAGGCGATGGATGCCGTTGAGCAGCATCAGCCGGATGTAGTGGTTAGCGATATTTTAATGCCTTGTGCTACGGGCTATGATCTGCTTCGTCAGGTTAAAGATCTAGACGCACGTCGAGGCAAGCAAACTTTAGCGATCGCCGTCACAGCACTCGCAGGGCATGAAGAACGTGCCCGTGCCCTAGAAGCAGGGTTTAGCGGTTATTTGCCAAAGCCTGTGAATATCGACAACCTGTCAGCCGCTGTTGCAATTTTGGCGGGACGGGCGATCGCTGTTTAACCCCAGACTTACTCAGCAAAGTATCTAAGCAGCCAACCTACAACAATTCCCAGCCCACCAAATCGGACTGCCTGCCAAAATACCTCCTTTAGCCCGTTCCAGGAAAAGAGTTGGCTTTCTAGCGCAACTTCTAATTCCTCTAGCTGTTGTTGGATTTGCTGAAGCTCAGCTTTTAGCTCTCGTGAACGGATTTGCTTGAGTTCTCGCTGTGTTTGGCTGAGCCGTTGCTGAAGCTGAAGCTGCCGCTGTTGGTCGGCTTTAACCTGAGCATAGCGAGCTTTTAGAGCTTGTAGCGATCGCTCCACCTCAGCTAATGTTTGCTCAAATTCCCGATCGTCAGTCTCATCGGGAGATGGTGAAGGAGAATCTTGGGACGGCTTCATGCTGGCGTAGTAGAGTAGGGACAGTTAGCTCATGAATAGTATGCCTGACTCACCGCTTCATTCGATTCAGTTTTCTCCCCTATCCACTGCCAAAACGGGCAACGTGTCGGAGTTGAGTACGTTAGAACTGGCGCAAGCACTAGCAGAACGGCTGGCGATCGCCCCCAATGACTGGCATCGGCTCAAGTCAAACCGCAAGGCGAGAGCCGCAGAACAGACGGCGATCGCTCTGGTATACTTGCTCAGCGACCAGTCCGAAGAATCCTTGCTCAGACTACAGCAAGCTGCCGGATGGCTCGATCGCAGTATCTCAGCACCTCCCTGCCCGACGCATGGGAAATAGAGCTTAGCCCCTCCCCCGGGGCAACGTTCTTGTCTCTACCGTTTGCCACATTACTTTAGTTTGAATCAGCGGCGGTTGAGGTTTATAGCTGCGATAAACAGTTACTACGCTGATGGTGGACACCAAGGCGATCGCAGGAGCTACAACGGGCACCCAGCCACCAATGACAAAGATAAACAGTGCCGTTCCGGTGAGCACGATCAGCATCCCGACGCTGCTTACGCCTAAACTCACGGGATGGCGAACCATCCAGGCAACACAGCCACCCGCGATCGCCCAACCTGCTACCCAGATCATCTCCAGCCAATCCGGCCAGTACCAAAAAGGCTGTTGCCCGTCCATCGCAGCACTAAGAATTTGACTGACCATTTGAGCATGGACGATGACTCCTGGCATTCGATAGTCAGTCTGCCGGACGGCACTGTAGGGCGTATTAAACAAATCTTTGCCGCTAGGAGCAGTTGTGCCGATTAACACAATTTTGTCGCGAACCCAGTCCGGCTCAATTTTGCCGTTCATCACATCAGTGAAAGAAACTTGTCTAGCTACATTTGTCGCAGCACGGTAGTTCAGCATCACCTGATAGCCACCCCAGTCTGCTTTCTGATAGCCACCTGCCGTCGGTTCTAGGGGCAGAAATACCGTATCGCCCAACTGCATATTGTCAGAGTTAGCTTCACTTGGACGAGGCTCGACATTTTCTGCTGCTAAGTACTTAAAAGCTAATCGCAGTCCAAAAGAGTAATATACTCCTTGCTCGTTGCTGCCGATCAGCAGATGCCGACGGATGACATCATCGTTGTCGATCGCAAAATCATTAAATCCAACTCGCTCTTCAGGCACACCCGGCGGAGGCGGAATGTAATCTGCTTCAGAGGTGCCCAGTTTTGTAATGGCGACAATATCGTCAGACTGCTGAAGTACTTGCAATAGCTCTTGATGTCCGGGTTCTTGGGGTAGCTCCCGATATAGATCAAGCCCTATCACACGAGGTTGGTAACCCTGCAAGGTTTGCAACACCTGAGTTACAGAGGCATCGGAAGGGGTAGGCCGCCCTAGCGCTTGAAGATCAGCTTCAGTAATGGCAACGACCAGCAGCCGAGGGTCTGGTGGGGCATCTTTGCGAAGCCGCGTCATCTGGTCAAAAGCCGCAATTTCTGGATTCTGGAGCCAACCCATTTCTCGGGCACCCAGAACCATACTGGTGATAGCGAGGGTAGCGATCGCCACCACTTTTAACCCCAACTTAACTCGCTGTGTCAAAGTTTCTGCTGGTGCCAGCATCGTTTGCTCACGCATCATCGCTTCTGGCATGAGCATTGATGGCAGTAAGGCTTGTGGCGTGGAAGTCAGGTCTGTAGGCAACTCAGATAGCCGATCTAGCGCCCACAGCACCTCACTCGCAGACTGGTAGCGCTTGCTAAAGTGGTGTCGCACCATTTGACTGAGAATAAACGCTAAGCCGGGGCTAATGCTGGCGTAATCTTCCCAAATCAGTTCAGAAGTTTCTGGGTCTTCGGGCAGTTGGGAGGGCTGCAAGCCCGTTACTGCCTGAATTGCGGTGACACCCAATGCGTAAATGTCGCTGCTAAAACGAGGTTTACCTAAAAGCTGTTCGCCCGGTGTGTAACCTTGAGTACCAATGCCGACCGTGAAACCTGTCTGTCCTGACTCGCCCTGAATTTGAGTGCGAATCTCCTTGACGGCTCCAAAATCGATCAAGACAATTTTGCCATCTTGTCGTCGTCGAATCAGGTTGCCAGGTTTGATGTCGCGATGGATGACCTGATTTTTGTGGATAAACTCCAGCACGCCCAGCACATCTTTGAGTAAAGCAACGACTTCTGCTTCATTCAAACGGCTAGCACGAGAAATTTCTTCGCTCAGCGGATGTCCGTCGATGAATTCTTGAACCAGGTAAAATTCTCGATTTTCCTCAAAAAAGCCCAATAGCTCAGGAATCTGGTCGTGTTGTCCCAGTTTGCCAAGGGCCCCAACTTCGGTGTCAAACAGGCGACGAGCTACTTCAAGAAATTTGCTGTCTCGACTAGCAGGCTTAAAATGCTTAATGACGCAGCGCAAACCACCGGGATGCTGAATGTCCTCTGCGAGATAAGTTTGACCAAATCCGCCAGCTCCCAATGCGGTGATGAGTTTGTATCGCCCACCCAGTAACGTCCCTAGCATGGTAGCTCAACGTGCATGTTTAATGATTCTTACACAGAATCTTAGATCGGCATCAAGACCCTAAACTTTTAGGTTAATCTTCCTATGGCTAAAAATACAAGGATCACGGCAACAACGAAATTGTTAGGGGTAATTGGCTACCCGATCGCTCACTCGCTATCCCCCGTCATGCACAATGCCGCGATCGCCCATTTGGAAGCTGACTATGCTTATTTACCCTTTCCGGTGCCGCCCGAATATCTAGAGCAGGCGATCGCAGGCTTTGCTGCAACTGGGGTACAGGGCTTTAACGTCACTATTCCCCACAAGCAGGCAGTTATACCATTTCTGTCAGAAATTTCTGAGATTGCTCAAGCAGTCGGAGCTGTTAATACGGTCTACCGCACTGAGCGAGGCTGGGGCGGCACTAACACCGACGTAACCGGATTTCTAGCTCCCCTCTACATCCACCAGCGGCACTGGAACCAAAATATTGCCGTTGTTTTGGGAAATGGTGGAGCCGCCAGAGCCGTTGTTGCAGGTTGTGCCCAACTTGGCTGTACCCAGGTGCAGGTGGTGGGACGCGATCGCCAAAAGCTCGAGGCCTTTCATCGTGATTGGGCGAATTCTCCCCTTTCTCCTACGCTTTCTGTTCATCTCTGGGAGGAACTGCCCCAACTGCTGCCCCAGGCAGATCTGCTGATCAACACAACGCCGATTGGAATGCACCCACACAACGATGCCTCTCCGTTAACGCTAGATGAGATGAAGCTGCTAAAAGTAGAGACGATCGCCTATGACCTGATTTATACACCACGCCCTACAACCTTCTTGCAGCTCGCTGAGAAACAAGGAGCGATCGCCATTGATGGTTTGGAAATGCTCATACAGCAAGGGGCTGCTGCTCTCCAGCTTTGGCTCGGTCAACCTGTTCCTGTGGAGGTGATGCGGCGAGCGTTGAAAGAAGTTTTGAGTTTTGAGGTCTGAGTTTATCCTCGTCTTTCCTATTTCAGCCAGCGCCAGTTATATCGATTCCATTCGTAAACACCCTGGATTTCGTATTCCATGCCGTTGTCAAAGCGAATCATGCAGTTTGTGTAGGTGCTATAGCTTGCAGGCATGATGCCGTTGCTATCGGAAGCTTGGCTGACGTGAATCACTGTGCAGCCAAACCACTCTCGGCTACAAGGTCCCTCTTCCTGCACCCATTCCCAGAGATTGTTAGACACTTCGATGCGATCGCCCAGTTTCAGCGATACAGCGGTTTCTGCATACTCCGCGACGTGGAAAGGCTGCACTTGCTCTAACCATTGCGGTCCATACAAATCGCGGATAAATTGAATTGCCCCTGACTCACGCCCCTCCAGCCAGTCGTTTAGCAGTTGCACCTTCCAAGGAATTCCCTCTTGCTCTTGCATCTGGATGAATTGCAACAAAGCTGTTCGCTGCTCAGGCGTTAGCTCATTTAGCGGATTCTCGGGCTCAATTGGGGGGGAGTCTATTTCGCTACTACCGTTCTGTGAAGCTGTCCCTGCTGACTGACTTTGGCTCAGGGCGATCGCTGCCGCCAAAAGAATTTGCTTTTGTTCAGCCTCAAGTGGGTATCCGGCAGCCTCACACTCGCCAAAAGCTGCTTTTAAGACGGCTTCAATTTCGGCTTTGGTCATAGCAAATACTAGACGCAAATATTGAGCAGATGCAAATGTTAGGCACAGTGCCTACAACTTTTTCTTGGTCTGACTTCAATGTAAAAAAACAAACATCCAGCGTTCATCTCGAATTAGGATGATTAACTCTAACTTAACGAATTTATAAACTGCAAAGTCTTCCGGTTATGCTCCTCTTTAGGATGACTTATTGCTGCCCTTCCAGCGTTTCTCAAATCAATTCACGCTAAGCTGAGAAATGTTAGATCACTTCATATATTTGAATTTTAAGGTTGAGTCTATGCAGTCCCGAGTACTAATTGTTGCTATTGTGTCTTGCTGTATTTGGCTGCTGAGCTGGGTTTCAACTCCTGCTGCGTGGGCACTTACTCAGATTAAACTGTCTGATTTGTCTTATTATGAATGCCCCGCCGATATCGCAGAAGGAACCGTCACGCCAGGAGGCGCAAGTCGAGCAGCAAATTGCTTTATCATCACTGGTAAGGCTCAGAACGACTCAGGTAAGCCCGTTCTCAATGCCGATATTTTCGGGCGTATCTATGATGCCAACAACAACCCTGTAATGCAGAACCGCACGCGGCTTGGCTCCATTGAGGAGGTCCCTCCAGGAACGAGTGACTTTGAACTGCGTGTCACCGTTGCGGCCAATCAGCCCACACCGCTGAAGCTAGAGCAGTTCAAAGCATCTGGCTTTGTTGGCAAGGTTCGACGATAGTTTTTAGTATCTAATCTTCAACCGGAAGGGAGTAATAAATAGCAAACAGGGGTTTGGCACTGCCAAACCCCTGTTTGCGTTTGCTGTGATTTGTTTGCTATGAAGAGTTGACTAGTACATTGCCAGTTGCCCGCCACCTGCCAATCCTGTGACTGCTTGAGCAACAAAACTAAGCAGAAAAATGGCAAGCATTGGGGACAAATCGATGCCACCCAGCGGGGGAATAAAAGAGCGAAAGACGTTGAGATAAGGGTCAGTCAACTGACTGAGAATAGAGAATGGAGGATTCATCCAGTTGACGGTAGGAAACCAGCTCAACAGGATGCGAATGAACAGTAGCGCGATATAGATTCTCAAGAAGATACTTATCGGCTCGGCAATTAGAGTAATTGGGTCAGTCATGGATAATGCGCTTTCCTAAGCTATAGGAACTTGTTGGCTAAAGGTATGAATAACCTAGATATGAATTTAGTCTAACGGATACCTGTAGCCTCAGGATGAATCAATCAGTACAACTCTGGAGTTCAAGTAGCTTGGCATGAAGGGTTAGGGCGGGGGTTAGGGGCGAGGGGAGAAAAGGATTTCACCTCATCCTTTATTCCTTCTTGTTGCTCCTAATCTCTGGCGATCGCCCGCTCTCCCCCTTCATGCTTAGGCATACCGTTGGTGCTACTGAGTTGCTGACGCACATCATCAATTGCCTCATTCAGTTCAGCAATTTTGCCCTCTAATCCACGGCGAGCCGCTTCAATGCTCTGCTCAGTGGGAGGGCTAAATGGCCGCCTGCGGACTGCTTTATCTTTAAGCTTAGGAAAATCCTCAGATGAGGTTTCGTCCTGGGTGAGCCTAGAGCTAACCACTGCGCCTAAGACGCCACCTACTACACCGCCGACAACAGTTCCTAGTAAAAATCCGCCAAGAAAACTATCACGCTGACTCATAATTAACCACTGAAAGAAACTCGGAGTGATTCCTGATGACTCCCTCACAGCTTACTCGCTAGAAGAGGAGGTTGCCCACCAAAAAGTTGCCTACAATGCTGACGTTTAGGCTCAGAAGAAAATTCTATCTTTACCTATGTTGATCTAGGTTTGAGCATGAATATTTAGGTGCCAAAGGTGCGATCGCCTGCATCTCCCAACCCTGGAACAATGTAGCCCTTGTCGTTTAGCCCTTCGTCAATTGTGGCTGCATAAATATTCAACCCTGGATAAGCAGCACCGAGTTTTTGTAAAGCTGTAGGTGCTGTGACCACCGAAATAATACGCACTAGTTCTGGGTCGGCTCCCCGTTTTACCAACTCAGCCATTGCTGCCAGACTGCTTCCGCCCGTTGCCAGCATCGGCTCGCTAATCAGAATTCGGGTCTGGGGCGCAAATTGCTCTGGAAGCTTGTTCAAATAGCAGGTTGCTTCTAGTGTTTCCTCATTCCGCACCAGACCCAGGTGATAAACCGAAGCCAGCGGCAACAACCCCTGTGCCCCCTCTAAAAGAGCTAAACCAGCACGTAGAATAGGCACCACCGCAACTGGAATTTCTGGATTAATGAACGTTGCTGGGCAGGATGCAAGCGGAGTTTGCACCGTTGTTTCCATCACGGGCAACCAGTCTCGAATTGCTTCGTAGGTCAACCAGCGTCCCAGTTCAGTCATAGCGCTGCGAAAGAGGACAGAAGGAGTCGATTCATCACGAGCAACAGCTAGCCAGTGTCTAATCAGCGGGTGAGGTGGAACATGAACGCGCAGTTGGGGAGCCATTGCCAGAAAAAATGACGGTAGTTATGCAGAAATTTGCCCTAATCATACTCTGTTCTTGTGAGGCAATATTCGGCATTGCTCAAACTCGCTAGCTTTTACAAAGCTCATCTATCCAGTCAGCAAAGCCAGCATAACCCTCAGGAAAAGCAAGCTTATTGAAACTCTTTTGCATTAGTATTGACATCTATTTTCAATAAGCCTACTATTGTTTTCAGTGTTCTCCTCTCAAAGGATCGGCAGGTGGGGTTGGTCAGCAGACTAATCCCCCTTTTTTTGTCTATACCTTGTCTCAGAGCTTTGTTCTAGAATCTGACGCTAAAATCCAGATAAGTTCAGCAATCCAGAGTGGGATACACTGAGGAATAGGATTTCTCAGCTAAACGCCTTACTCCAACTGCCTTTATGCCTGCTACTTCTGAACCTTTTGAGCAATCTACTGCTGCACATCCATCCACGTCTCAAGATTCTCACGCCCCGACAACTGCAAGAGTGGATGCAAAGGCTAATTCGGCAGACGGTTTTGATGTGATCGTGATTGGCTCTGGAATTGGTGGACTAGTCACTGCAACCCAGCTAGCGGCTAAGGGTGCAAAGGTGTTAGTGCTAGAACGCTACTTAATTCCCGGCGGTAGTGCGGGCTATTTTGAGCGCTCGGGCTATCGTTTTGATGTTGGTGCATCAATGATTTTTGGTTTTGGCAAACAGGGAACCACAAACCTCTTGACTCGCGCACTAGAGGCAGTGGGGGTCAATTTAGAAACAATTCCCGATCCGGTACAGATTCAGTACCATTTGCCGGATCAGCTAGAGCTAAAAGTTCACCGAGACTATGAGAAATTTTTGCAAGAATTAACTGCTCGGTTTCCCCATGAGCAGCAGGGCATTCGTCAATTTTACGATGAATGCTGGAAGGTATTTAACTGCCTGAACGCAATGGATCTGCTGTCGCTTGAAGAGCCTCGCTACCTGACGCGGGTGTTTTTCCAACATCCGTTTGCTTGTCTGGGCTTAGTGAAGTATTTACCCCAAAATGTGGGTGATCTTGCTCGCCGCTATATTCAAGATCCGGAGTTGCTCAAGTTTATTGACATGGAGTGCTACTGTTGGTCGGTGGTTCCGGCAGACCTAACTCCCATGATCAATGCGGGAATGGTGTTTTCCGATCGCCACTATGGCGGCATCAATTATCCCAAAGGCGGAGTCGGTCAGATTGCTCAAAAGTTGGTCGAAGGACTGGAAAAAGCGGGCAGTCAGATTCAGTACAAAGCCAGAGTGATAGAAATCATTCGTGAAAAAGGGCGGGCGATCGCCGTTCGCTTAGCATCTGGACAGGTCTATCGGGCAAAACGAATTGTTTCCAATGCCACTCGTTGGGATACCTTTGAAAAACTGTTGCCCAAGTCAGATATGCCCCGTGCCGAGCAAAAATGGCAGCAGCGCTATCAAAAATCCCCCAGCTTCTTCAGTTTGCATTTAGGTGTAAAGGCAGATGTGCTGCCTCCTGGTACAGAGTGCCACCACATTTTGCTAGAAGATTGGAGCCGCATGGAAGATGCAGAAGGAACCATTTTTCTGTCTGTCCCAACCCTGCTTGATCCGGATTTAGCCCCATCTGGGCATCACATTCTGCATACCTTTACGCCAAGCTGGATTGAAGACTGGCAGGGCTTGTCTCCCAGCGAATATCAGCAAAAAAAAGACAAGGTGGCAGACCAGATTGTCAGTCGCTTAGAAAAACTGTTTCCTGGATTGTCTGCTGCGCTGGATTATCAAGAAGCGGGCACTCCGCGCACTCATCGACGCTTTTTAGGACGAGATGATGGCACCTATGGACCTATTCCTACCCGTAAGTTGTTGGGATTGTTAGGTATGCCGTTTAACCGTACTGCCGTCCCCGGACTGTATTGCGTGGGTGACAGCACTTTCCCAGGGCAAGGCTTAAACGCGGTTGCTTTTTCTGGTTTTGCCTGTGCCCACCGGATCGCTGTTGACTTGGGTTTATAGTGCTATCCACTTCGGTTAGGACCAGAAAGAGAGGTAGGGCGAAACTTGGCTCTTAGAGAAATAAACCTCCTCTAGCTAATCGCTAGAGGAGGTCGTTTATGTTATACACGCGTCCTTTTGCAGTGTGATCTAGAACTGGCTCAGAATTTCCAAAGCAACTAAAACACAGCGCGGACACACCTACTAGATTATTTAGCCAGTAGTTGTATGACTTCTATCAGGAGGTCGAAAATTCAACTGCTCTATTCGGAATCCAGATATTACTTTTGGCTCAGTATCACTTAACTGATTGTCATTTCGCTGGGTTGTCGGACCGCAACGGTATTCTCCAGACAGCCAATTCCTTCAATCTCAATACGGACGCGATCGCCAATTTGCAAGGGTCCGATGCCTTCTGGTGTTCCAGTTAGTACTACGTCTCCAGGCAGCAAAGTCATCACTTGGCTGATGTATGACACTAAAACATTAGGAGCAAATACCATTTCGCTGGTTAATGCAGACTGCACGGGGTCAGGATCTTCATTTAGAAAAGTTTGGAGCTGTGCGCCTACACTTAGCTCTCGCACAATCCACGGTCCTAGCGGACAGAAAGTATCAAAGCCTTTTGCTCTCGTCCATTGCCCATCTCGCTTCTGCAAGTCTCGTGCAGTCACATCATTGGCGATAGTGTAGCCCCAAATTTTGGACTGAGCCGCTTCAGCCGTGCAATCTACACAGCGATCGCCAATCACCAGCGCCAATTCTCCTTCATAGTCTACCCGTTGGGACTGAGGAGGATAGTGAATCAGGGATTCTGGTGCCGTGATAGCAGTAGATGGCTTAATAAATAACAGCGGCTCCTTAGGCACTTCTCCTCCCATTTCGGCAGCGTGCTTCATGTAGTTCTTGCCAACTGCGAGAATCTTTGATGGCGCACAGGGAGCTAAAAGTTGATAGTTCTCTGGCGCTATCTCCTGATCTGTTGGCTGTCCTCTCAGCCAGGGGGGAGCATCTAACACTTGCACCCGCCGATCGAGGTGCAATAAACCATAGTAAAGTTTCCCTGCTAAAGTCTGAATTCGGACGTAGCGTTGCGCCATAGTCAGTAAATTAATGAATATCTAAAATTTTTACGAGTCAATCAGTCGATCAATAAAGCAGATGTGGGTAGATTGGTAACAACTAGGATATGATCGTAATTCCTTGCTTCTGGTCGAAAAGCCTAATGGAACGAGGTAAATGTGACGAGGTGAGTAAGCTTACCTACTCCTCCATTTTCCCCAGCTGGGTCAATTTTGCAACCAGAAGCCACCAGTCCACAAGGAGATTATCGACATGAACTATATCTATGAAACCATGTATATCCTGCGTTCTGATCTGGGAGATGAGCTAACCGATCAGGCGATTGAAAAGTACCAAAGCCTGCTGCGGGAGCAGGGAGCGCAGGATGTTGAAACCCAGCACCGAGGCAGACGGCGTTTGGCTTACGAAATCCAAAAGCAGCGGGAAGGAGTCTATATTCAAATGAATTACAAAGCTCCTGGCGAAGCAGTTGCAATTTTGGAACGGGCAATGCGTTTGAGTGATGAGGTGATTCGCTATCTCACCACCAAGCATGAAGTGCCTGCTGCGGAAGTTGAAGAGGCGATCGCCACCGAAGTTTAATCACTTAACTTGCGCTTCTAGCTACTTTACAAGCCCACCCAAAGATATAGTCAGGTCATCTGAATCCTTCCTAGATCAAGAGTGATTAAGTTTCAAGCGCTAGGCTGGAGGAAGGATACCCTTCCTCCGTTTTAGTGTTCAGCGAATCAGGTGAGCCATGAAACTTTCTAAAAAGAACCTGGATGAACGGTCAAACCATCTCTATGACGTGATCATCGTAGGCGGTGGAGCGGGTGGGCTGTCCGCTGCAATTTATCTTCAGCGCTATCGGCTTTCTTGTCTTGTCATCGAAAAAGGGCGAGGACGTTCTTTCTGGATGCAGGAATTGCGAAATTATCTGGGCTTACCGCCAACTACACCTGGACGGGATCTTTTGCAGCAAGGGCAAGACCATCTGCTCTCATTGGGGGGCGACCACCTGCGAGGCTTCGTCGAAGATGTACAGGATGAAGGAGATACCTTTGCCGTCAAGGTCAAACTGGGTAAGCAAGACAGCATTTATCCTGTGTTTCGTTCCAAATATTTAATTGCGGCTAGCGGACTGATTGACCACCTCCCGCAGCTTGAAGACATGCAAAACGTGTACGACTATGCAGGCTACAACCTGCACGTTTGCATGATTTGCGATGGGTATGAAATTGCCGATCTCAAATGTGGCTTGTTTGTAAACACTGAAGCTGCCATCAACACTGCCTTCGTGCTGAATTGGTTTACCCCTTACATCACCGTGTTCACTCAGGGTTTGATAGAGGTGAATCCTGAAATGCGGCAAAAGCTCAAGGATTACGGCTATCCGCTGGTTGAAACGCCAATTCGCCGCTTCTTAGGACACGACCACGAGATGACCGGCGTAGAGCTAGCAGATAGCTCTACGGTCGAGTTACAAACTGGGCTAGTAGCGATGGGTTCTCACTTTTACAATGAGTACCTGAAAGGGCTGGAGCTTCAGTGGAAAGGCAACAATCTGGTAACAGATTCGATGTGCCGAACTTCACATTCTCGCATTTTTGCGGTTGGAGATTTAAAAGACGGTTTAAACCAGGTGTCAATTGCCGTCGCAGATGGTACATTAGCTGCAACAGCAATTTGGCGAGACATCCGCCGCGCTTCTCCCCCCCGCCGTTGGGAACAAAATTTGATTGAGCCTATCGGAGCCGTAACGTGACTTACTCCCACACTCCTAATCCCGATCTTCAAGCCGAAGCAGCTAGCCTGCGCGAAGAGTTGCAAATGCGCGATCAGCTTGTGCAACAACTTTCTCAAGAGCTGTTCCGTTTGGTTAAAGGCAATACGGGCTTTATGCCCAGTCCCGAAGTTTCTGAACGCCATCAAGCAGAAATGCGAGCGCTGCGAGAACAGCTTCAGGGCGTTGAGCAGCAGGTGACGTTTTATCAGGAGCAAATCTCGGATCGAGATAGCGAGATTTATCAACTGCGACAGTCTGTTCAGGAGCTAAACGATCGCTCTCGAATGCTCGAACAGGTAGTACAAGAGCTACCGAATATCTATCGGCAAAAGTTTGCTGAACGGATGATTCCAGTGAGAGAAAAGGTGGCTCGAATCCAGCGAGAAAATCGCCAGCTTCATGCCGAACTGCAAAGTGTTAGCTATCGCCTGGCGGTGAGAAGCCGTCGTTCTAGCCAGATTGATCTGCCTAGCTTTCCTCGGATTGGTGCTAGCACTAAGTCAATTCCCTCTTTTGGCAATGTCTAGTGGCGCGAGTTCTAATTCTGGTTGACGCCGCAGATCAACAGGAATGGGTTGAGACTTCTATAGAACTGGTTCAAGGGATAGCTGCGCTGAAGCAGGCGATCGCCACCTTCCCACCTGATCCCTCTAGCTCAGTTCGTGTTACGGTAGAAACTCTCTCAGCGGCGTCTTTACAGAATTTCCCTTTAGGTCAAGCTGATCGGATTTGTCCACTGATCTTAAACTTGCCTGATTTCGTCACATTTGCAGGACGAGAAATACATCGTGCTTGCCGAAACATTCCAGATATGCGACGGCATGTTGAGCAGTTGGGTTATTCAACAGGTGCAGGGCAGTTTTGGTTGCCTATCGTGTTGACGGCAAAGGGAACGCTCTATGCAGAAGCGATCGGTACTGAATCTGGAGGGGCTGAAGTAACTTCATCATCTGCCTTTTTTCAACCGCTGCATTTATCAGACCATTGGCGGCAGTCGCTTTATCGGCTGGGCCAGCGGCTGTTGCGATCGCTTTCTGCTCCACCTGCAACCTATCTCCTTCAGTTTGGCTTTCGAGGAGAAGCAATCTGCTTTGACCGCTTGTTGCCGTTTCCGGCGGCTCCAGCGATCGCCAGTTTAGGTGTTCAATCTCCTGATTTGTTTGCCTGCCACTGGCTTTGTTTGACCAATCAGCCCATCTTGGATTTAACGATTTCGTCCAACGCTGCTCATCGGGTTTACGAACCTGAATCTGAAGCAGCTAAACTAGCGTGAAATTCCTGTAATTCGGTTGATTGACACAATCCTCTGGCATAAGCCAAGATCATGAGAGAGGTTCATAAAACTTTGTGAAGGCTGTATTGCATGTCTTTTGAGCTGGTATCGCTGGAAACCGTAAAGGAAATCGCACATCAATACGGCTATTGGTCAGTTTTTCTCGGGATTATGCTAGAAAATGCTGGAATTCCGATCCCTGGGGAAACGATTACCCTGGTTGGTGGATTTTTGGCTGGCAGTGGCGAACTAAATTATTGGCTTGTGTTGGGAAGTGCGATCGCTGGCGCTGTAATTGGAGATAGCTGTGGCTATTGGCTAGGTTTTTATGGCGGTTGGTCGCTCATCACCCGTTTAGGACGTATCTTTCGGATCGAAGAGGCGCAACTCGAAGAAGTCCGCAATCAGTTCAGCCAGAACGCAGGCAAAGCTGTCTTTTTAGGGCGATTTATTGCAATCTTGAGAATTTTTGCTGGACCGCTAGCCGGTATTGCCCGAATGCCTTACTACCAGTTCTTTCTCTGCAACTTGGCTGGTGCAGCAACTTGGGCTTCTGTCACTGTCAGCCTCTCTTACTTTGCAGGTCGTTTGATTCCACTTGACCAGTTAGTAGGTTGGGCGGCTCAGTTTACGATTGTTGCGCTGTTGGTTCTGGTCGCGTGGATTGCAATTCCTCTGGTGCTAGAGTCCCGTAGAAATAAGCTAAGCGCCAGAGACTAAAGCGGTTAACTTTTTAGTCTTCCTCACAAAATCTCCAACTTGTTCTCCTATAACGAAAGTATCGGGACGTTGGAGGAAACGTTATGTTTCACAAGATTCTGGTTGCGCTAGACAAGTCTGACATGAGTGCATCGGTGCTTGAAAAGGCAGTGTCTCTGGCAAAACAGGCTAACGCTTGTCTGATGTTGCTCCACGTTTTGTCTAGCGATGAGGATGGCAGCCCGGTTTTCCCTGGTTTCTACGGTTTAGAGTATTACCCAGGAATTCATAGTGAGGCATTAGATGTCTACCAACATCAGTGGGAGGCTTATAAGCAAGAGGGGATTGACTTCCTGAAGCTACGAGCAGAGGAAGCGATCGCCCAAGGCATCCCGACAGAGTTCACTCAGAATGCTGGCAACCCTGGTGTCACGATCTGTACTCTGGCGAGAAATTGGGATGCTGACTTAATCGTACTGGGACGGCGAGGGCGATCGGGTTTAACTGAGTTGCTCATGGGTAGCGTCAGCAACTACGTTTTACATCATGCGCCTTGTTCTGTTTTGACGGTGCATCGCTCATCTTGCACGACTTCTGATTCTGTCCATTCTGAGGCGGTTCAGGTTGCGGGTCGGTAACGGATCAGTATTTGTTGAAGATGTGATGTGCAACTGTTTCAAAACGTATGTAAAAAGCGGGGTGTGTTACAAACGCACCCCGCTTTTCATTTAGCACTGAAGTAATGCTATCTCGTTAGATGCCAGAGTTTATCTAGGCGATCGCTGCTACTTTCACATCGCTGGTTGCTAATAGATCCTGAAGTTCTTCAGCATCTACAGTTTCCCGCTCGATCAGCATTTCTGCCAAGCTATCTAGCACGTGTCGGTTGTCAACTAGAACCGCTTTGGATCGGCGGTAAGCTTGATCGACCAGGTTCCGCACTTCGTCATCGACAGCGGCGGCTGTTTCTTCAGAGAAGTCACGCTCAGAGGCAATATCTCTTCCCAGGAACATGTTGCCTTGCTGACGACCTAGAGCAACGGGTCCGAGGCGATCGCTCATACCAAAGCGCATGACCATCTGACGGGCTACTCGTGCTACCTGCTGGAGGTCATTAGAAGCACCTGTCGTCACTTCTTCTTCACCGAAGATGATTTCTTCAGCGATCCGACCGCCTAGAGCCACTGCCATCTGGTTTTGCAGATAGGAGCGAGAATACAAGCCAGAGTCCATCCGGTCTTCGCTAGGCGTGAACCAAGTCAAACCACCAGCACGACCACGAGGAATAATGCTGATTTTCTGTACCGGATCGTAGTCAGGCATCAGTGCGCCGACTAGTGCGTGTCCGGCTTCGTGGTAAGCCACTAAAGACTTCCGCTTTTCGCTCATCACGCGATCCTTCTTCTCTGGACCAGCCAGAACGCGATCGATCGCGTCGTTGACCTCATCCATTGAGATCTCGGTCAGGTTGCGACGGGCCGCCAAGATTGCAGCCTCGTTTAACAGGTTTGCCAAGTCAGCTCCAGTAAAGCCAGGAGTCCGACGAGCAATCTTCTCTAAATCCACGTCCTTAGAAAGGGTTTTGCCACGAGCGTGAACGTTGAGAATTTCCAAACGTCCGGCATAGTCGGGGCGATCGACCACAACTTGGCGGTCAAAGCGTCCTGGACGCAGCAGAGCAGAATCCAATACGTCAGGGCGGTTTGTTGCAGCAATGATGATGATCCCAGTGTTGCCTTCAAAGCCATCCATCTCAGTTAGCAACTGGTTGAGGGTTTGTTCCCGCTCATCGTTACCGCCACCCAAACCAGCACCACGCTGACGACCGACTGCATCGATTTCATCAATGAATACGATACAGGGTGCGTTCGCTTTGGCTTGTTCAAATAGGTCACGTACGCGGGAAGCACCAACACCCACGAACATTTCTACGAACTCAGAACCAGAGATCGAGAAGAAAGGAACGCCTGCCTCTCCAGCCACAGCTTTTGCTAGAAGGGTTTTACCTGTTCCAGGAGGTCCGACTAGCAGTACACCTTTAGGAATTTTTGCGCCAACAGCGGTAAAGCGGTCAGCATTCTTCAAGAAGTCCACAACTTCACTGAGTTCTAGCTTTGCCTGCTCAATGCCAGCTACGTCACCGAAGGTAACCTGGGTCTGCGGCTCCATTTGAACTCTGGCTTTGGATTTACCAAAGTTCATTGCCTGACTGCCAGGGCCGTTTTGGGCACGTCGCAACACAAAGAACAATACAACTAGCAGCAAGAACGGAATCAGCAGCGTACTCAGTACTCTCACCCAAACGCGATCGTCTGTTTGGGGGGAGACTGAAATGTCTACATCGTTCTCGGTCAAAATGTTGAGCAACTCTGGATCGTTAGGCAAGTTCACCATGATCTTGCTACCGTCTTGAGCAGTCACTTGCGCCTTGGACCGATCAGAACTGATAATCACCTTCTCAACGCGGCCTGCCTGGACTTCGTTGATGAATTGGGGGCTGTAGCGCCACGTTTCTCTAGTTTGGGGCTGCCGGTCAAACAATGCTGTTGCCAGGAAAAGCACCACTACTACTAAAAGTGCGTACAGTCCCGCGTTTCTCCACCGCTTATTCACTGAGGCGTATCCTCCTACTAATTTGTGATTGTGATGCGAAAACGATTTTTAGATTTAATTATTGTTAACTAATATTAACGTATATCAGGAATCTGCGCGTTGCTCGCTGAAAATAGCTGTTGCAACTGCTGAAACGCCTGATGCTTGGGGTCATAGGTCAGATTACCTGTAGAAGAGAGAACGGTGTGGATTGGGACAATCTGCACCACGCTGTTGCTGTAGGCGATCGCCTCAAAACTTGACACTAACTCTTCACCCCAAGGTTCCTCTCTAATATTCTCATTTTGGCACTTGAGCCAGGAAATGAGTTGCGATCGCATCAATCCTGGCAAAATTCCTGACCCCAGAGGCGGGGTCCACCAGCAGCCTTGCCCCCATCCCCAAAGATTTCCAGTGCTAGATTCGAGCCAACTTCCGTTGAAATCGACCAAAATGGCTTCCAGTGCTCCATGCTGCTGTGCTGCCTGCCGCGCTAACCAAGGAGCAAGATAGTTACCCGTTTTGTGACGTGTGAGAGAGCGGTTCGTTTCTGGCGGAGACAGCCAAGCGATCGCTCCGTTCTTTTGCAGAAGCGCCAGATTGTCGGGTAAGGCGCGTCCGGTGATCCATTCACGCCCATCAGGAAACAGGGTAATTCGCAGCACCGGAAAAGATGAGAGCAAGATCTCTGCTCCGTAGCGGACTCGCTGCCAATCGGGAGACTTCCAGCCAAAAGCTTGGAGGGTTGATTGGAGGCGATCGCAATGTCCCTGCCAATTGGTTAACGGACCATCTAGAGACTGCCGATAAACTCGCAGCGTTGTAAAGGCAGTAGCACCATACAGCAGCCCTGGATCATCGATCGCCACTTCCACCTTGCCGCTGTGAATCAGCTTGCCGTCATACCAGCAGGTTTTAGAGGAAAGTATTTCCGGCTGATTTTGCGGAGGCTGACCTTCGGAACAGCCTGGGTTAGAATCATGAGAGTAATACACAAAACTTAACAATGAAGCGGTTAAGGACAGATTTGGAAGGGAGAGAGGCGATCGCAGATTATCTGCAAGCTGAGTTCTCTTTCCTTGAGGATACGGGCGTTTTATCTCCTTACCCGGGTGGGCGATCGGCGGGTCTAGAAAGATTAGAGCAGTTCCAACTCGAGAAATACGGCAAGCAGCGAAACTTTTTAGACGGAGAGGTAGGACGGCTCTCTCCCTACATAAGTCGCGGCTGCCTGGAACTGGAAGAAGTACGGCAATGGGCACTGAGGCACGGCAAATCTAACTCTGTAGAAAAATTCGTCTCAGAATTAGCGTGGCGAGCATTTTTTCATTTGGTTTATGAGGAAGAGGGCGATCGCATCCTCAAGGACATGGAAAAGCCCAAAGTCTCCATGCGCCATCACCAAACCACGCTACCCGAAGACATTGCCAACGGTGAAACAGGCATTCCTTCAATGGATACCTTCATCGCCATGCTGAAGGAAACGGGATATTTGCACAACCATGCTCGGATGTATCTGGCAAGCTACATCGTCCACTTTCGCCGTGTTTCCTGGCGAACAGGTGCAGACTGGATGTATGGTCTGCTGATTGACGGTGATTTTGCCAGCAATCATCTTTCCTGGCAGTGGGTTGCTTCCACTTTTTCTCACAAGCCCTACATCTTCAACCGAGAAAATCTGGAGCGCTACGCCGGATCTGTGCTGCCTGGTGATCCACGTAAAGGCGATCCATTCAACTATTCCTACGAGGAACTTTCGGAACAGCTATTTGGTAGTGAATATCAGCCGGAACGGAGCCGCACTTCTGGGAGCTATCGATAATCTATGCCTGCTTTAATTTGGTTTAACGAAGACGGCTTGAATCCCCAGCATCAGATGGTACAAGACTACGCTGATGCCCCGAAGGTGTATGTGTTTGATGTGAATTACTTGAAGCAGTGGGCGATCGCCAAACATCGAGTGCAATTCATCTACGAATCGCTTCTAGAAATTCCCAACATTGAAATCTACAAAGGCGAAACCGTAGCAGTTTTGCAGCAACTCATCACCGACTATCAAGTCAACGAAATTGTCACCACTGAAACACCAAACCGCCTGATCAAGTCCTGGCAGGATGAGCTACTGAAATACACCAATCTGATTACCTATCCTGAAGTTTATCCAGCCACAGACAGCCGTTCTACTAGACGTTTTTCTCACTACTGGCGAAAGAGCGATCGCGCCTGGTTGACCTTAACTTAACCGGATTTATTTCTTTCTCATTAAAAGATCAGGGACGCAACCCACGCCACGGGATGCATCCCTGATTTTTAGTACCTAACTTTTGACTGGGAAGGAAGTAGGTGGAGTAAGAAAAAACAAGAGCTGGTTAAGCGTATTCTGCGTGAACCACAGCAATCTTTCGTAAAAAATGCTACCTGCATGGGAATCCTAACGGCAAGACCCATTTAGCTTAGGGCAATGCCAAAGGAGCAATCGTGGTAACACAGCAGCGTCAGCGTCGCATTGGGGGTTATCGCGCTGGACAGCGCCCTCAGGACGCAAAATACCATCAGACTGGGCGTTTTGAGCAGGAGCAGCTACCGCCCAGGGTCGATCTGCGCAATCACATGACCGATGTTGAAGAACAGATTGGCAATAGCTGTGTTGCCAATGCTTTCGTTGGAGCATACGAATATCTCGCCAAACGAGATTTGGGTGATTCGGGAGATGTAAGCCGCTTGTTTGTTTACTACAACGCAAGGGTGCAGATGGGTGGTGATATTGAAGATGCTGGAACCCAGATGTACTGCGCTATTGGCAGCTTGATTGAGCATGGCGCTTGTTCAGAGGAGATTTGGCCCAACGACGAGAGCTTACTCTGCGAAGAACCCAGTTCGGAAGCTTATGAACATGCAGCCTACTTCACAATCACTGAGTCGGAGTTTATTGAAACCGACCTAGATTTGTGGCGACATACTTTGGCAGAGGGCTATCCTATCGTTTTTGCCCTCAATACCTTCGAGTCATTTGATGGTGCTACGATCAATCGGGGACGCGTGCCACTACCCAAGCAGTCAGACAATGTGCGCGAAACACATGGATGGCACGCCATGCTCTGTGTTGGCTACTCCGATAAAGACCGAATGTTTATCGTCCGTAACTCTTGGGGACCGGAATGGGGCGATCGCGGCTATTGCTATATTCCCTATCGTTACATCATTCATCAAGACTACAATGCTCACGATTCATGGATTATCAAATCTGTCAGCGACCTAGACTTTAGTACTGAATGGGAAGACGAAGAATCAGTTTTTGCCGATGAAAATTCATTACTGCTCCAGGATTTTTACATTCGCACTGGTGACTCAGAGGGGTTCATTGAAGACCTAGATCAGCTTTGTCAGAGCTATGTAGAGAGCGAGGAAGACTATTACTTTGATTATGAGGAAGAGGAAGACAAAGAAGCCTACACCGTTAGCATCCTCAACTTTGACCTAACAATTGAAGAATCCGACGAATTCCTTGAAGAGCTAGATTCCCTCTGCCAAAACTACGCAATCGACGAAGACTACAACTTCAGCATTGACGGCGAAAGCGAGGAAGAGGAAGGCGAGGAGGAAGAAAGCGAAGAAGAATACGAGGAAGAGGACAGCGAGGAAGAAGAGGAATACGAGGAAGAGGAATACGAAGAGGAGTAG
Organism: Leptolyngbya sp. FACHB-541; assembly: GCF_014695875.1. Classification (NCBI taxonomy): domain Bacteria; kingdom Bacillati; phylum Cyanobacteriota; class Cyanophyceae; order Leptolyngbyales; family Leptolyngbyaceae; genus Leptolyngbya; species Leptolyngbya sp. FACHB-541. The sequence goes on from NZ_JACJPC010000036.1 coordinate 71,225, forward strand.
TTTGTCTCTGCAACTGCGATCGCTTATTCCAACTTGAGACGTTATGTGTGGGAATGGCGATCGCTGTATGTAACTACAATTGCAGCTGGATTATTCTAGGTTTACTGGTTCAGGAGTGACCTTGAAAACTAGCTTCACCCAGTGCGGCATCACTAGATACAAAAGTTCAAATTTTTAGAGAGACTATAATTGCCGGAACAATATTCATTCAGATGTTTTGCTAGTTCACCCAGTCAGTATTAGCACTCTAGCTAGGACAATTCTGCGGTTAGGGCAGATGTCCAGACTCGCTCAAAGTTGGCTTGTTTTAGGGCATTGACGGTTGCACTGGGGTCTTGGACGCGGAAGCGGGAACCGAGGCGGACGAATTGGCGCTGGTGGTTATCAGTAACGATCGCCACCACCGGGACTTTTGCCTTCGATTCTTCGGGGGCCTGGTCTAGCAAAATGGACTTGAGGCGATACTGCTCTTGCCCGTCTCTAGCTTGCTGGCAGTCTAGCTCGACCATCACCATTTGCACGGCTTCGACTGGTTCTGCGTCTTCGATGATCAGTTGGGCGCGATCATCACGGCGATCGACTTTGCCCCAGACCATCAGGCGAGCATCCACGATCAGGTAGTTGCCAATGCGCTCGAAGGATTTGGGAAAGACGACGGCTTCGGCTTGCCCGGTCAGGTCTTCCAGCACAAGAATAGCCATGCGATCACCCTTCTTAGTTGTCACGGGCTTAATTGAAGAAATCATGGCGATCGCACTCAGCATCACGTTATCGGGCAGTTCGCCCAGATCGCTCAGGTTGATTGGAGCCAGAACTTTAGCCGCTTGCTGAACTGACTTGAGCGGATGATCGGAAATGTAGAATCCCAATAGCTCTTTTTCTAGCTTTAGCTTTTCTTGGGGCGGAAAGTCCTCGACCGGTGGGGCTTTGGGAACTGCCTCAAAATTGATGCCGCTGGCAGAGGTGTCGCCCAGCATGTCAAACAAATTGCCTTGACCGATTGCTCGATCTTTGGCTCGGGATTGGGCCCAGTCCAGCACATAGTCGAGGTCTTGGGTCAACTGATTGCGATTAGGGGTGAAGCAGTCCAGCGCCCCGCATTGAATCAAGGCTTCTAGGGCACGGCGGTTGACCGCACGAGGGTCAATGTTGGGGTCGTCGGGGCAGGTGATGCGATCGCACAAATCCGCTAACGACTCAAAGGGGCCACCCTGCTCTCTCACCGCTAGAATGCATTCGATCGCTCCCTGTCCGACGTTTCGCACTGCCGATAGTCCAAACAAAATGCTATTTGCTAGGGGAGTGAAGTCTACACCAGAGCGGTTGATGTGGGGCGGTTCTACCTCAATTCCCATCGAAATGCAGGTGCTAAGGTACTTCTGCACTTTGTCCTGGTCACCGCTGTTACAAGTCAGCAGCGCTGCCATGTATTCAACTGGATAATTTGCCTTCAGGTACGCTGTTTGGAAGGTGACGTAGCCATAGGCGGTTGAGTGGCTTTTGTTAAAGCAATACTCTGCAAACAGCACCATTTGGTCAAACAGTTCTTCTGCGATTTTGGGTTTGACTCCGTTCTTAGCTGATCCATCAACAAAAATCTCGCGGTGCTTTTGCATCTCCGAGACTTTCTTTTTCCCCATTGCTCGACGCAACAGGTCAGCTTGCCCTAGTGAATATCCCCCCATATCCTGAGCAATCTTCATGATCTGCTCTTGGTAGACCATGATTCCGTAGGTTTCATTCAGAATGGGTTCCAGGATGTGGTGTGGGTAGTCAATTTTTTCACGCCCGTGTTTGCGATTGATAAACCGGGGAATTAGTCCTGCATCAAGTGGACCTGGACGGTAGAGTGCCAGTACTGAGGAAATATCTTCTAAGCCAGAAGGCTTCAGATCTCGGACAATTTGCCGCATTCCAGACGACTCAAGCTGAAATATCCCTTCTAATGCACCCTTTGCCAGCAGCTGATAGCTTGCGGGGTCACTCATGGGTAGATTATCCAAGTCGATCGCCTTTTTGTGGGTCTGTTCGATTAAGTCCACCGCCTTCTGGATCATGGTCAGGTTTTTGAGTCCCAGAAAGTCCATCTTGAGTAGACCCAAAGATTCGATATCTTCCATGAAATATTGGGTGAACACCGCTCCATCGGCATTGCGCTGGAGGGGCACGATTTCATCTAGCGGGTCTGCTGAGATCACGACTCCGGCTGCGTGAATGCCGACGCTCTTGTTGGTGCCCTCAATCCGCATCGCCATGTCGAGCCAGTGACGCACTTGTGGATCTTTTTCGTATTTCTCTTTAAATTCCGGGGCAGGTGTTTGCTCGGACACCATCACCGCTAGCTTGGTGGGTTTCCCCCGCACAACCGGGATCATTTTTGCCATTCGGTCTGCATCACCGTAGGGAATGTCTAGCACCCGCGCTACGTCCTTCAGCACGGCTTTGGAGGTCATGCGGTTGTAGGTAATGATTTGGGCAACCCGCTCTGTGCCGTATTTTTCAGTGACGTAGCGGATCACTTCATCCCGGCGGTCGATGCAAAAGTCGGTATCAATATCAGGCATGGACTTCCGCTCTGGATTGAGGAATCGCTCAAATAGCAGTCCGTGATGTACAGGGTCAATGTTGGTGATTCGCAACGCATAGGCGACCAGAGAGCCAGCGGCAGAACCCCGTCCTGGACCAACGGGAATGCGGTGATCTCTGGCGAATTTGATGTAGTCCCACACCACCAAAAAATAGGTGGAAAATCCCATTTGCTGCATCATTTTCAGCTCATATTCCAGTCGCTCCCGGTAGACGGGATCGATCGCGTCACGAGAGGTGCAGTTGCGGCGTTCAAGCAGTCCTTTCCAGGTGACTTCTTCGAGATATGTGTCGGCTGTGTGTCCTGACGGAACGGGATAATCGGGAATGCGCGGTTCGCCCAACAGCCCTTCATAGGGTTCGATTTTTTCGGCAACCTCTAGGGTGGTGGCGATCGCCTCTTCAATCACCTCATCGGGCAGGTGATCGCGAAATAGCTGCCGCATCTCATCGGCTGACTTGAGGTATTCCGTGCCGCTATAGCGCAACCGCTTATCTTCGGTAATCAGCTTGCCCGTTTGAATACAAAGCAGCGCATCATGCGCCTCTACGTCAAAGCAGGAAATGTAGTGAGAATCATTTGTAGCAATGATTTTGATATCTAGCTCACGGGCAATTTTAATGATCTCAACGTTAACAATGCGGTCTTCCTGGGAACCGTGATCCTGAATTTCCAGGTAGTAGTCTTCACCAAACAAGTCTTTGTACCACTGCGCCACCCGACGGGCAATTTCTGGTCTGCCCTGCATAATTGCCTGCGGTACTTCACCACCCAGACAAGCACTCGTAACGATCAGTCCTTCGCGATATTGCTCCAACAGTTCTTTGTTGATGCAGGGGCGAGAGAAGATGCCCTTTCCCTGAACGCCTTGCAGGTGAGAAACGGTGGTGAGTTTAACTAAGTTTTTGTAGCCCTGCGTATTTTTTGCCAACACGACCTGATGATAACGAGGGCGGCGTTCTTGCTTGGTGATGTCGCCGTTAATCACGTACATCTCGTTGCCGACGATGGGCGTGACTCCTTTGCTGCGGCAAACTTTGATTAGCTCGATCGCCCCATACATGACACCGTGGTCAGTGAGGGCGATCGCAGGCATTCCCAGCTCCACCACCCGGTCCAGCAGTTTGGGCAACTGGCTAGCTCCATCTAGCAGGCTGTAATCGCTGTGAATATGTAAGCCAACAAAGGACATAGTTTCTCAAGCCATCAGGGTTGAGTTTAGAGTAACGGATTTTAACCGCTATATCTAGCACCTTTCATGTAGTTTATAGAGCAATTTACTCTATTTGTGGGGTAAGGGCGATCGCCACAGTTCATCAGAATTCAACCTGTCGTTGGAGCAAACAGCCGTTTGCTAGACCTGAAATTCTTCGATCGAATGTTTAATTTGTAAGGTCTAACCGGGGTTTGCAGCTAGGAAATGGATTCCGCAGCAAACTGTTCATCAACATCAACATTAGAAGCATATAGTACTAATGTATCAAATTAAGCACGCCAAAATCTAATGTTTTCCTGGAAGTTCCCCTAATCTTCAACCCCTAACCTCAACTGCCTTATGGCACCGTTATAGGCGGCTCTGGATCAGGTAATGGCGTGGGGGCGATCGCAGCGGGTGGAGGCGAAACTGAGCGAACATTAGGACCGCGATTGGAATCTACTGAAGGATAAAGGTTGGGATCAGGCGAGATGGAAGGTTCTGTCGGTAAGGGAGCAATGTCTAGTGGCTCGAACGATTCGACGGGTTCTCGCAGCGCCTCAACTTTTGGAGGTGGTTCGGACTCGGTTAACGTTGGCTCCTCCGTTAACGTTGGCTCCTCCACTGGCAAAGGCTCTGGTTCGGGCTCCGGATTGTATTCCGCGTCATACTCCGGATCGTATTCTGGGTCATATTCGGGCGTGAAGTTTTCAATCCCGTAATCACTTGGGTCGCCGCTAGCAGAGGGTCGCCTTTCCACTGGAATATCAACATCCGATTCAAAGTCGTAGGTATCTGCACCTGGCCAGTCTTCAATGGCTGGAAAGGTTTGATCTCGACCAAACCCGGTTGTGCCGCTGCTTGTGTCTCTTGGTGCGTCCAGTCGCAGGGCTAATCCAAGTCCTGCTCCGCCAATGCCCGCGATCGCCGCTGTTACCAGCATGGCAACTGGCAACCAACGCATGGGTTTATGTACGGGTTGAGGCTTCTCTGGCGCAATCGGGCGTGAAACGATCGCAGGCACTCTGGTCAAACCCGCTGCCAGATCGTCAAACTGGGGCAGGATCGGTTCTGAAGATGGGGGGCGATTGTCCTGGCTGGTTTCAGCAGGTGCGTCCACAAGAGCGTGTTCTAAAGAATGCCCATTGGTCTGAGCTACTTCCGGTAAGGAAGAGAGACTATCAACAGGTTCAAAGGCTTCAAGAATCAGCGGCTCGGGGTGCAGATTGTCAAGAATGTCTAACCACTCGCTAACGGACTGAGGACGCAGGTGAGCAGGCTGTAACCCTTTCAAAATTGCCTGTTCAACACCGGGGCTGAGTTGAGGATGTAGTTGCCGCAGTGCGATTAAAGAACTCTGGTCAAGCGTCGTCTGGTTGAATGAGACGAAATCAACCGTTCGAGTTGCAGGATGTTGACCCGTCAGCAAATAGTAGAGCGTAGTTGTCAGCGCCTGAATATCGGTGCTGGGATCAGGTGGCGGTAAAAAAGCCTCTGCTGCTCCATCAGCGGGTGTCGAGGAGGAGTTCGTTTCAGGAAATTTTATCAGGGGCGATCGCACCTGATCTACGATTCGAAAACCCGTCAGCACCGCTTCATCCGTCTCGGATTTCAGCACGATATTTTGTGGCTTTACCCGCTGGTGAACCAAACCCTGCCGATGCAATGCTTGTAGAGCAGAGGCAACTTGGCGAATGTAGCGAACAGCAACAGCTTCCGAAAGTGTTTGGTTTGACTGTAGCTGGTCTGCGAGTGTTTGTCCCGGTACACATTCCAGTACCGCAAACGGCACGGTGTCTTCTTGAAATACATCCAGCAGGCGAACTAGATGAGGATTGGTGCAATGAGCGAACTGTCTAGCAGCAGTTAGAAACTGTTGCTGTTGCTCCGGGTCTGCATTAGCTTCCTCAGACAGCGTTTGCAGGATGACGGTCTGGTCTAGCCCAGCGTGGACGGACTGATAAACCGGGTCATCGCCCTGACTTGAGACAGATTGGACAATATACTTGCCGCTCTGCAGAACTGCTCCAGCCGCCAAATTCATAAGCAAGACGAAGTGAGGATACTAGTTTAAATTCTTCAACTTATACTACCGCCTTCGGGAAAAGTAGTGCGCTTGCCGGGGATCATAAGGACTACTGGGGAAAATGCTCTGCTAGAAAAGCAACAGCCTGGTCGCGATCGCTGATCATTCCATCTAGCGTTGCCAGCAACAGCGCTTCTAAAATTTCTTTGAACTGCTGACCCGGCTTATAACCCAAAGCTTTAAGATCATTGCCATCTAGGGGTGCTTTCATTTGTGCCCAAGTCGTGCGATAGCGCCAGATGATTTTACGAGTCGAGTGAGGGCTGGCGATCGCCACCAGCAACAGCGTTGCCCAATCGTACTGACGCAACTGCTGTACCACCTGACTGGGTCGCTCAAGGTTTGGCAAAGTCGCTAGCGCTGCTTCAATCTGCTCCAACTGCCGGAGCCGTTGAATACTGTCTGCTGAAAGCTGCAAGTTTTCTGCGACTTTTCCTCGGTCGGCTGGATCAAGTGCCATCAGCAAAACTTCTAAAAGCACCTGCCAGTGTTCTAGCGAGGCTGCGGGATCAAACCGATTGAGCCAGCGATCTGCCAGTTGAAGCTGCTTCCAGAGGCGATCGCTTAACTGCAAATCGAGGTGAATGCACTGAAGCGCCTCTAACTCAGACAGCAGTTGAATTGCGGCTTTCCAATACGGTGCTTGCAGAATGTACTTTAGCTCTTGTTTTAATCGAGTCTGTAGAGCAGGCGTTTTATCGACTTCGGTCTGAATGCGCTGGTAAATGCCGCTGGCGATCGCATGGCGGATATAGCCTTCCGTTTGGGGATCAATCTGGAAACCCAGCCGCACCGCAAACCGCACTGCCCGAAAAATCCGCGTTGGGTCTTCGATGAAACTATTGGTGTGCAGCACGCGAATTTGCTGTGCCTGCAAATCTAGCAATCCGCCAAAAAAATCGAGCAGTTCGCCAGAGCGAGGAACCGTTAACCGGATCGCCATCGCATTGATCGTGAAGTCTCGACGGTAGAGATCCTGGCGAATCGAACTGGCTTCGACCTCTGGATTTGCTGCCGGATAGGGGTAAAATTCCGTTCGAGCGGTAGCGATATCAATCCACAGAGAGTCAAGCTGGGAATCATCGTGCCACAGCAGCGCCGCTGTCTGAAACCGACCGTGAATTTGCAGTCGCGCTTCAGGGTACGTCTGCCGCAAATCCCGAGCCAACTCCACACCAGCCGCTTCATCTGCTGTCCGATGAAAACCATCGACGACCAGATCAATGTCTTGAATCAGCAGCCCCTTCTCAGGTGCCAACAACAGATCACGCACTGCACCGCCCACTAGATAAAGCTGCCACCCCCGCTGTTCCGCCAATCTGGCTGTTGCTGCTAACACTTCCCAGAGGGATGGAGTGAGGCGATCGCGCAGCCAACCTTTTACCACCTCCGGTAGCGGACAAGACCTGACCAAACGACGACCTCGTGCAGGGAACTCGGAGAGATCGCCCTTCCCCCTCTGCCCAATCCCCAACTCCCAATCCCCAACCCCTTGCTCCCCATCCTGCTGCAACTGCCGCAACACATCCGTGCGTGTCACAATGCCCACAAGCTGCTGGTGATCTAGAACGGGTAGCCGCCCTACGTCATAAGTCACCATGAGGGACTGAATTTCTGATAGAGGCGTGTCGGGGTCGATCGTTTTCAGGTTGGTCGCCATGTAGCCTTTCACGGGAGCATGACTAAAGCCGTGATGCAGGGCAAGGTCAATGTCACGACGAGAAATGACTCCAACTAACTGGTCTTGCTCATCCACAACTGACAGCCCAGAATGCCCGTATCGCAGCAAAATCCGCTGAGCTTCAGCGATCGTCGTTTCCGGACGAATCGTGCGAACGGGCGATGACATCAGTTCTCTGGCAGTGGGCGGATGGGGAATTTCTGCCTTGATCTGCTCTATTAGTTGTGCGAGAACCACTTCAGGCTCAGAAGTTCTCAAGGTTGCAGCCGCTGCTCTGGAATGTCCACCCCCACCCAAGGGCTCGAGCAGCTTGCCTAAATTGATCCCCTCAAGTTGAGACGCTGCTGAAGGGCTGCCGTGTAATCGAGCAATAATATTCAGTCGCTTCTCACCATCCGTAATGGGAAAGCAAACTGCCAGCAGCAAAATGTTAGTTTCAGTCAGGTCTACCAGGTGGGACGCCAGTTGAGACAAACCCTGTACATATCCTTCCTGAGGCAATAGCAGTGAGGCGATCGCAATTCCTCGAATTGTTTCAACCTGAATCTGGTCCAGAGCAATGGTGAGCAAATCTTGAAGCTGGGGGGATAGACCTGGCTCAACATATTCGGCGATCGCTCTCAGATTTGCCCCCTGACCCATCAGCCAGGTCAGCGCTGCCGCATCTCGCACGGTCGTATGGTCAAAGGTCAGCGATCCCGTATCGACATGAATTCCCAGCGCCATCACCGTTGCTTCTGCTGATGTCAGGCTGATTTGAGCTGCCTGAAGCTGCTCGGCGATTAGAGTTGCGGTTGCGCCAACTGCTTCGACGTAACGCTTCTTTGTAGCAATGTCCCCTACTGCATCTTGGTGATGGTCATAAACTGTAATGTCTACGTCTGGTAGGTCAAGCCATTCAGCCGCCTTGCCCAGGCGATCGCGCCATTGCGTATCCACTACAGTCAACGTTCGAACCTGGTCTTCCCGCACCGCTCGCCGCTCAATTAAGGCATATTCATCTCGGTGCAGTGCTAAAAACTCTCGCACTGTGGGATGAGCGCCTCCAGTCAGCACCACCCTGGCTCCCGCCAGCAATCGAGATAAACCGATCGCTGCCCCTAATGTGTCGAAGTCTGCGGTCGTGTGGCAGAGAATGAGATCCATAGGAGGGCTTGGGGCTAGGAATTCGGCATTAGGGGCGTTAGGAAGTAGAGACTCTGACCTTTCACTACTCCCTTTCACTCCAATCTTGCCAGAGAACTGTTTCGGGGTGTCAATTTCTGATAGCTTACTACTCAGGGCTAGTTCAGCGCTGGAGGTGGGTTCACCTGAAATGCACATAGCCTCGCTTTTATTGGGAAAAAAGTTGGGAGAAAACGATGTCAATTTTATTTCAGATTGCACTAACAGCCCTAGTACTAATGTCTTTTGCAATGATTATTGGGGTTCCAGTTGCCTATGCATCCCCTCGCAACTGGGAGCAGTCTAAGCGGCTGATCTTGCTAGGTTCAATTGTCTGGGTAGTGTTGGTATTTTTGGTGGGTGGACTCAACTATCTAGTGGTTTAAGCTGGAGAAGAGTCGATTTATTCCCGTTAGCGAGAAAACATGGCAGTTTTTGAGGGTAGTTTTACCCAAGCAGAGTCTTGGCGATTTGCGATCGTCATTGGTCGCTTTAACGACTTGATCACTGGCAAATTGTTGTCGGGTTGTCAGGATTGTCTAAAGCGGCATGGCATTGACCCTGATCCGCAGGGGACGCAGGTTGATTACATTTGGGTTCCAGGTAGTTTTGAGGTGCCGTTGGTGGCACGTCAGCTTGCTCTAACTCACCGTTATGATGCTGTAATCTGCCTGGGAGCTGTGATTCGTGGGCAGACTCCTCATTTTGACTATGTTGCGGCAGAAGTGTCTAAAGGAATTGCGGCGGCTGGTTTCCAGACGGGGGTTCCGGTGATTTTTGGCATATTGACTGCTGACACGATGCAGCAAGCGCTAGAGCGCGCTGGAATCAAGAGCAACAAGGGCTGGGACTATGCCATGAATGCGATCGAGATGGCGAGTCTCATGCATCAGGTAAAAACCGTAAACCCTGACCTTTATAGCAATGGGCTTTCGGGTAGCGCCAATCCTCAAACTCTACCTGCTTCGCTGAAGAGTGCGATCGCCCCCGAAGCAGCAGAGCAAGGGTAATAGGAATGGGCTAGGAGTTGGGGGCTAGGGCAAGAAAAGCATTTTTGTTTATCCTTTCTCATCTCTTCTAATTGCCTTAACCCCTAGCCCCCTAGCTTCTACTCCCTAAGTTGCTTGACAAACTGCTTGGATTCTGGGATTATACATAGAGTCTAATTTTGCGGGTATAGCTCAGTGGTAGAGCGTCACCTTGCCAAGGTGAATGTCGCGCGTTCGAATCGCGTTACCCGCTTCAAAGAACTTTCGAGTCTGTAAGCTGCTTCCAAACTTAGTTTGTGAAGAAGGACTTACTCGTATCGAAAGATTGTGCCTACTGCAAAGTCAGATGGGTTTTGAGCTAAATTCAGGAGTGTTAGAATCGAACTGACTGAACCCAATCAGCAGTTATTATCTCTGATGAGGTCAACTTCAAGTGCCCGACAGGTTTCTGTCCCAGCCGTCAAGGATAGGTAATTAGCTACTCCTGGCAATCGATCGCTTTAGTATTCCTAATTCTAAAAACACCTCGCGCCGCCGCTGCTTGTGCAATCTCAGAAGAATCACAAGATTGACCTGAACTCTGACTATCCTTGCCCCTGCCGCCGCCGTGGCCGGCTTACCCCGATCACCCTAACTGAGGCGTTTGGCTGCAATCGCTGTCAGCAAATATTTGTAGTACAGGAAGGTGGCTATGTAATTGAGCAGCTTTCCACCAATTACCCCTATAAACGAGCTTGGCGTTGGTCTGGACACCAGTGGAGCATGGCACACTCTAGTCTGGGTAGAGGCTATTTATCGCTGACTCTGGCGATCATTTTTGGATTGGTTTTCCTTCTGCTGATCACCACCTTGCAGTCACCCCTCAGTACAAGCATCACGTTTCGAGTCATTGCAGCCCTTTTTCTCTCTGTGCTGCTTGTATTTATGCTTTGGATAGCTTGCAGGCGTTAGTTGATGGTAGTGAATTCCTTGAATTCTTCATCTGACGTAGTGACGACCGCTCTTTCCGCTTACCAGTCTTCTCTGGTCTTAGCGACGAAGAGGGGAACAGACCGTAGCCGTGCCCTTCAGGGAATGGCAAAGGCTTTTAATGAGCGGCAGGACGACATTCTAGAGGCAAACACGCTAGACCTAGAAGCCAGCCGGGAAATGGCTGTGCCAGAACTCATTTTGGATTGGTTAAAGCTGACTCCAGAGCGGCTTCAGACGTCCGTACAGATTTTGCAGCGGTTGGGAGAGCTATCTGACCCAATCCAGCAGGTGCTAAACACACCTTTTCAGGTCGATCAGTGCCAAACTTACTGTCAGCTTATGCCTTTGGGAGTGATTGCACTGATCTATGAGGCTTTTCCAGAATTGGCGGCGATCGCAGCGGGTTTGTGTATTCGCACGGGAAACAGTCTAATTCTCAAGGGTGGCAGTGAGGCAAGCCACTCCAATCAGGTGATTGCTGAGATTTTACAAGATGCGATCGAAGATGCGGGTTTGCCGCGAGACGCTTTGAAGCTACTTCCTGCTGATCAGGGCGATCCCCTTCGGGAATTGGTGACGCAAGATCAGTACATCAATTTGGTTATTCCCTACGGTCGGTCTAGCCTGGTGCAGCAGGTGATTCGGCAGGCAACGGCTCCTGTCCTAAAAACTGCAATCGGCAATTGCTGTCTCTACTGGTCGCCTTCAGGCGGCATAGATATGGCCCGTTGGATGATTCTAGACAGCCATCAAAGTGACCCCGACCCGGTGAATGCGATCGAGAAGGTGCTAATTCATCGGGGACATAAAGCCTCATCTCTAACCACGCTCTGGCATAGCCTGAAAGAAAAGGGTTTCAAAATCAAGGGTGACGCAGAACTGGCTGCCCATTTCCCAGAACTAGCTCTGGTGGAACCCGCCGAGTGGGGACGAGCTTATTTGAATAGAACGATCGCCTTTAAGGTGGTGGATGGTCTGGAGACGGCGATCGCCTGGATCAATCAGCACAGTAGTGGTCATGCTGACTGCCTAGCTACTGAGTCTTACCAAGAGAGCCGCCAGTTTGCTTTGGGTATCAACAGCGCCATGACTTACATCAATGCTTCACCGCGATTTAGGCGCAATCCAAAGCCCGGCAACCCGATCTCACTAGGAGTGTCTAACCAGAAGGGACATCGCCGAGGATTAATTAGCTTAGAAACCTTAACTACCGTTAAGTACGTAGTTCAGGGCAATGGACCCTGAGTTGAGTAGGTGATCGCTCATCATTTTTGCTTAAAGGCAAACCAATCAAAAAATGCTTTATTCCTCTGGCGGCAACTCGGGTTTGGGTGGCTTTGGCTCATCTAACAGACTGCCTTTAGATTTTTTTAGTTCTTGCCAAAGCTGCTTGATTTGATTGTATGCATCTTCTGGCGGCACCTTTCCTCCCGTTTCTAAGCCACAAATAAGAGCCACCCGTTGGGCAAATTCTTGCAAATTAGCATCGAATGCTAGATGTTCAGGAGAAAATTCTCCCCGAAAACGCGCCCGGGGATAAAGAAACTGCTCGACGTTATCTTCATTTTTATCTGCCATATCATATTCCCACTTGAAATTACTTACCCGTGACAACCTGCCCACATATTACAAGTAATACCACTTCCAAAATTTAGAGCTACAGATGGAAGGGC